>CAZWUN010000138.1:0-5571 GCA_964637145.1 uncultured Burkholderiales bacterium | reverse complement strand
CCCTTGCCGGACTTGTCGTCCTTCTTGTCCTGGTCACCCTTGCCGGACTTGTCGTCCTTCTTGTCCTGGTCGCCCTTGCCGGACTTGTCGTCCTTCTTGTCCTGGTCGCTCTTGCCGGACTTGTCGTCCTTCTTGTCCTGGTCGCTCTTGCCGGACTTGTCATCCTTCTTGTCCTGGTCCGACTTGTCGTTCTTCTTGTCCTGGTCCTTTTGAGACTTGTCGTCTTGCTTTTGCTTCTGTTGCTGTTTCTGCTTGAGCTTCTGCAGCACTACCCAGGCGTTGTGGCGCGCGTCCTCGTCTTGTTCGTCGTAGCGCAGGGCCTTCTTGTAGAAGTCCAGCGCCTCTTCGAGCTTCTCTTCCTTGTAGGCCATGTTGCCCAGGTTGTAGGCCGCCTTGCCACGCAGGGCCAGGTCATCGCCCTCGAGCACCTCGGCAAAGCCGGTGCGGGCGTTCTTCAGGTCGCCCGCTTTGACCTGAGCCAGAGCCAGGTTGTAGCGCAGGCGAGGGGTATCCGTCTGCTTCAGGGCCCGCTGGTAGCCGGTGATGGCTTCCTTGTAGCGTCCCTGGCGGAAGGCCTGGTCTGCCTTCCACTGCTCCCACATCGGGTTGGCCGAGGCTGCCTGCGAGAGCAGCAAGAGCATCAAGAGCAGTCGTTTCATGCCATCCTCCGGCGGCGTCCGCGCAACATCTGCTCGCCCAGCAAGAGGGCCAGCCCCATCCCCAGGAAGATCTGGAAGCGCTCGGTGTAGCGGCGCGACATCTGGCTGTCGATTCGCTTCTTCTCGACCTGGCTCAGGGCGGCCAGCAGCTCCTGTGTGCCGTTGCCTCCCTCGTCCAGACGGAAGTACTTGCCCCCGGTGGCTTCGGCCATCCCCTGCAGGGTCTTCTCGTCCAGCTTGCTGACCACGGGAGCGCCTGACTCGCTGGCCACGCCGGTCAGCACCGCTCCCTCGGGGTTGCCCAGGCCCAGGGCGTAAATCTCCACGCCCTCTTTGGCCGCCTCGCGGGCCGCGCCCAGCGGGTCGCTGCCCTGATCCTCGCCATCGGTCAACAAGACGATCACTCGCGCCCCCTGGTGCTCACGCGAGAACAGCTTGAGCGATTCGCGCACCGCGTCGCCCACGGCCGTGCCGGGCACGGGCATCATGTTCTCGCTCATCTGCTCGAGGAAGAGGCCGGTGGCGCCCTCGTCCATGGTCAGAGGGCAGAAGGTCAGGGCCGAGCCCGCGAAGCCCACCAGGCCGAGCTTGTTGCCGGCCAGCTCCTTCATCAGCACGCTCAGCTCGCGCTTGGCCACGGCCAGCCGGTCGGGCTGATAGTCGGTTGCGTTCATGCTGCGCGAGAGGTCCATGGCGATGACCACCTCCAGGCCGTGTCGCTCCACCTTCTCCAGTTTCAGGCCCCACTGGGGCCGGGCCAGGGCCAGGATCAAGAGGGCCCCGGCCAGGGCCAGCAGGAACAGCCGGGTGTAGGCCCGGGCGGGGGAGTAGTCGCTGGCCAGCCGGGCCAGCATGGGGTGGGAGGCGAACTGGCGCAGCAATCCTCGCTTGCGACCCTCGCGCCAGACGAAGAGCCCCACCAGGGCAGCCCAGAGGGCCAGCCAGGCCAGTTGTTGCGGTTCGGCAAAGCGCATCAGGGAAGCTCCTCCAGCACGGTGCGTTCCAGCAGGTTGCCCAGACCGAGAAAAACCAGGCCCAGGGCCAGCGGATAGAAGTAGAGCTCGCTGTAGTCGGTCACGGTGGTGGAGGTCTGCTCCACCTTCTCCAACCGGTTGATCTCGTCATAGACGTCAGCCAGGGCGCGGTTGTCGGCGGCGTGGTAGAAGCGGCCGCCGGTGGCCTGGGCGATGCGGGTGAGGCTCTCCACGTCCAGGTCGCTCCCCACCGACCGCAGCCCCAGCGAGGGGTCCAGCGCCATCATGGTGTTGCCGGTGGCTCCCACCCCGATGGTGTAGATCTTGATGCCGAACTGCTGAGCCAGTTTGGCTCCGGTCAGAGGATCGATCTCGCCGGCATTGGAGCGCCCATCGGTCAAGAGCACGATCACCTTGCTCTTGCCGGGGAGATCCTTGAGCCGGTTGACGCTGGTGGCCAGGGCCGTGCCGATAGCCGTGCCGTCGGTTCCCGTCACCCCGAAGTTGGCGCTGGAGAGGAGCTGGCCCAGGGCCTGGTGGTCCAGGGTCAGCGGGCACTGGGTGAAGGCGGTGCCGGCAAAGAGCACCACGCCGATGCGATCGCCGGGACGCTCCTGGACGAATTTCTCGCTGATGTCCTTGGCCGCTTCCAGGCGGTTGGGCATCAAGTCCATCGCCTTCATGCTCGTGGAAGTGTCCAGGCAGAGCATGATGTTGACCCCCGAGCTCTTGATCACCTCGCGCGACTTGCCCGCCTGGGGCCGGGCCAGGGCCAGGCAGAGGCTCAGCAGGCCCAGGGCCACCAGGCCCCAGGGGAGCCAGCTCTCCCAGGTGGGGCGCACAGCCTTCGACCAGCGCACCAGACCCAGGTCCGAGTAGGCCAGCGCCGCCTGGCGCTGGGTCTTGCTTCGCATGCTCGTCCACCACAGGGCCAGCAGCAGGGGGATGAGGGCCAGAGCCCAGGGAAAGGCCAGTTTAAGCATCGGGCTGCTCCTCCTTGCCGGCCTGCACCATCTGGCGCACCGACTCGAGCCGCAGGGCGGCGTCTCCCGGCACCTGGCGGGCAAACTTGACCAGGTCCCCCTCCTCCAGCACCTCGCGGACAACCTGGATCAACTCGGGCGGGAAGGAGCGAGCGCGCAGGTCGGTGAGTATCTCGGCGGTAGTGCGCTCGAGCACCGGCAACTGGTGGCGGCGGGCCAGCCAGATGCGCAGCACCTGGGTAAAGCGCTCGTACTGCTCGATCTGGCGCAGATCGCTCAGGAGGCCGAGCTCGCGCAGGGTCCAGTCGGTGGGGCCCAGCTCAGGGATGGGCTTCTTGGCCATCAGAGCACGGCGCAGGGCCCGGACGCCCAGCCAGAAGAGGACCAGGGTCACCAGACCCGAGAGGGCTACCAGCAGGTAAACCCAGAGGGGCACTGGCAGCGGGTCTAGCCCCGCGAAGTCGCGAATCTCGCCTTTCGGCTCCGGCTCGGGCTCGGCCACGGCGATCGCGACCGGGCGCGTGCTGGCCTCTCGAGTCTGGCCCGCGAACTGGTAGCTGAGCTTCAGCGGAGGAACGGTCTGCTGGCCGATGTCCCAGGGGGCCAGACGGAAGGTGTACTTCCAGCGCTTCTGCCCGCCCACGGGAGGCTCGTCGGTCAGCACCGCGTCGCGCACTTCCCAGGGCTCGAAACTGAAGCTGTCGGGGGCGGGCAGCTTGAGAGCCACCCCGGGGTCGGCCGTGACCTGCACCGTCAGGCGCAGGCTCTCACCCAGTTTCAGTTTGCTGGCCGAGGCCTCTTCTTTCAGCACCACCGGGCCCTGTTGGGCCAGGGCGGGCCCGAGCAGAGCCAGGGCCAGGAGCAAAGTGAGCAAGCGTTTCATCCGGTGAATGTACCTCAGAAAGTGAATTCATCGCAATAGACGAGCGAACTCAGAGGGAAGTTCCCGCTCGAGGGGGTTGCCCGGATTGGTATACTAGCCCTCGATGACTGGACTGCTCTCCCTCTCTGGTCGCATTCTGGTGGCCATGGCGCTGCTGCTCTGGCTCGTGGCCGGGGCCACGGCCCAGGAGCCGACTCCTACGCCGACGCCCATCAGCCAGGATGCTCCGCCGGCCTCCGCTAGCCCTTCCCCGCCGGGACCTTTCGGCCCCAGGCGGGTTCAGTGGTTGCGCCTGAACACCGTGGCGCTCTTCTCCGTGGCGGGCACCGAGCGGATGACGGCTCGCGAGCGAGTGCGCCAGGTCCAGGAGCGTCTGCGCGAGGCCCTGCGTCGCAACAATAACGAGGTCCCGCCGGTCCGGGTGGACGAGATCATGGGGTCGACGGTCGTGGTGGCCGGGGATCAGGTCCTGATCACGGTGCTGAGAGAAGACCTGCAGGACTTCGATGTGTCCAGGCTCGAGCCGGCCGAGCGCCACCGGCTCGAGCGAGAGCTTGCCGAACGATGGCGCGAAGCACTTCAGCACGAGCTGGAGCGTTCGGCGGTGATGCAGACTCCCGCTTATCGCTGGTTTGCGCTATCGGTGGCGGGGATCGTGCTGGTGCTCACCCTGGTGTTGCATCGACTCATTCGGCATTTCACGCCGCGACCGCTCTGGTCGGTCAAGTTCCTGCTCTGGACGCTCAGCCTGCTCATCTGTCTGCGACTATTCCCGCAGACGCAGAGTTTGGCTGAAAAGCTCTATGAAGGGGTGTTGTGGCCGTTTATCTTGCTGTTGCTGGTGGTGATCGTTACGGGGGCGGCGATCAACCTGACCGGAATGATGTTGCGGCGCTACTTCCTGGCTCTGCAACGAGCCCAGCAGCCCCTCCACCTCAGCCGTCTCGGCCAGCGCATGAGTACCCTCGACCAGGCCTGCCAGTTCACGGCCAGAGTACTCTTGTTCCTGGCCGGGGGGCTCACTTATCTCACCTTGCTTCAAATCGACCTGCGTCCCATCCTGGCCGGGGCGGGACTGGTGGGAGTCGCTCTTGGTTTTGCCACCCAGGACCTGCTTAAGGACGTGGTGGCCGGGGTCAACATCCTGCTCGAGGACAGTTTTGGCGTCGGGGACGTGATCGAGTGGGGGGCGCTGACCGGCACGGTAGAGGCCTTCAGCATGCGAAGCACCCGGGTGCGCACGGTGGACGGCCGCCTTGTGACCATCCCCAACAGCGAGCTTCGGATCGTGCAGAACCATTCCAATCGCTGGTCGCGGGTCGACTTCCAGGTCGAGGTGGCTTATCGCACCGACCTGGACCGGGCTCTGGCGGTCCTTTGCGAGGAGGCGACGAAGCTCTCGGAGGAGTGGCCGGAGCGCATCCTGGAGCCCCCTGTGGTGCTGGGAGTGGACCGACTGGGGAACTCGGGGGTGGTCTTGCGCATGCTGGTTCAGACCCGTCCTCTGTCTCAGTGGGAGGTTCGTCGAGAGCTCAATCGGCGCGTCAAGAATCGCTTCGATCGCGAGGAGATCGAGATCCCCTTCCCGCAACAGAAGGTGTGGCTGGAGTCGCAGGCAGCCCTGAAGGGACCGGCGAACTAGGCGGCCATGAGTGAGTCTGCCCTGCCCTCGGGCCTGGAGCTCCAGCAGTTGATCCGCCGCGTGCCGCAGTTCGCCAGCGGCTCGTTCGAGGCGCGCGACGCCATCGTGTGTTGCGCCCACCAGCGCCGGACAACGCCTGGAGAGTCTGTCATCAAGCGCGGCTCGGCCGGTGATGCGCTCTTTTTCATCGTAGAGGGTACGTTCGAGGCCCAGCTCAAGGACCTCAAAGTGGAGATGGGACCGGGTGAGTTCTTCGGTGAGATCGGCCTACTGTTCGGAGAGCGAACCGCCACGGTCGTCTCCAAGACCGAAGGCCTCCTGCTGGTCGTTCCGGGCGAGTTTCTTCCCCGGGTCTATGACGCTTTCCCTCAGATCCAGCCGATTCTCGACCGAGCGGCTCGCGAGCGACTCAAGCGCAGCTGAACTTGCG
>CAZWUN010000137.1:6724-12483 GCA_964637145.1 uncultured Burkholderiales bacterium | reverse complement strand
CGGCTTGTACCTTGCAAGCCGGAGAATTTTTTTCAAGATGCGCTAAACATGTACCGAGAAGACCACCCACGATTCGATCTTGAGGACGGGCGCAAAGCTCAAAAAGGCCTGGCGGGGCGAATGGGCATCCACTCCCCCGAGCCGGTGGCGAATCGCTTCGGAGGCGCGGCGCGAAGACCCGGTTCCGATCGAGTGGGTCAGAAACGTCGAGGGCCGCCGCCCTGTTCTACCTACCCCTCGAGCCGAGACTGTCCGACCCGAGCCGCCTGTCCGGCCCGAGCAGAGCCTCTGGAATCGAGCCATTGGCTGGCTCAATTCGTGGCGAGTCAGGGTGGCGGCTTTTCTGGAGGCCAGGGGTCTCAAAAGAGAGAAGTCCAGCGCCAGGCAAGAGAAATCGAGGTAACTGAGCATGTCTCGAGACAGCGATCACATCTTTGAGCGCCTGCGCTCCGGAGTGGTGCCTCAAAGGGGCCTGGACACGTTTGCCGTGGGGGTCGAAAGACCCCGGGGCGAGCTGCACCGCCAGCTCGAGATCGCCCAGGGTGGCGAGGGCGCCTTCAAATTCATACGCGGGGGCTACGGCTGCGGCAAGACCTTCATGTCGCGCCTGCTCGTGAACGACGCTCTGGAGCGCAACTTCGCGGCCAGTTTCGTGGTGGTCTCGGACAACGATCTGCATTTCTACAAGTTCGACGACGTCTACCGCAAGGTGATGCAGCAACTGTCCACGGCGTATTGCGAGCGCGCGGCGCTAGGGGACATTCTCGACCGTTGGATCGGCCGGGTGGAGGAGGGGCTCATCCAGGCCGGAGCGGACGAGGATGCGCCCGACTTCGACCAGCGCGTGGTGTCGCGCCTGAAAGACGACCTGCAGTCGGCCACCCGGGGCAAGGTGCCCGCCGACATGGTGCGGGTCATCACGGCTATCTTCGAGCTCAAGCAAGAGGGCAAGCTGTCCGAGGCGGGAGCGCTGCTCTCCTGGCTCTGCGGCAGCGAGAACGTGTCCGCCTCGGCCAAGAGCCGGGCCCAGATCCGGGGGGACATCTCCAGCAGGGACGCCCTGAACTACCTGCACGGAATTCTGGAGATCATCAAGGCCGCCGGCTACAAGGGCCTGGTGATCGTTATCGACGAGGCCGAGACCATCTTGCGCATGCGCAGCGACGTGCGCGGCAAGTCGCTCAACGGCATCCGCCAGATTCTCGACGGCAGCGACGGCTACCGGGGCCTTCTGTGGGTCTTCACCGGCACGCCCGAGTTCTTCGATACCAACCGCGGGGTGGCGGGGCTGGCTCCCCTTCACGATCGCATCAAGTTCAACAAGAGTGGGCAGTTCGTGAACCTGCGCCAGCCCCAGCTCGAGCTCAAGCCCTTCGACGCCGAGCGTCTGAGGAACGTGGCCATCCGTTTGCGCGAGCTGTATCGCTCGGACCGCGTGCTTCAGAAAGTCTCCAGCGAGGTGATCGACGCGCTGGTGCGGCGGGTCACCGAGGGCCTCAGGGGGGACGTGGGGGTGGTTCCGCGCCAGTTCCTGCGCCAGTTCGTGGACATGCTCGACCTGGTCGAGCAAGAAAAAGACTACGACCCGCGCACTCTGGAGGGCCTCCACCCGGCCGAGGCCAGACCCGAAGAACTGGGCAAGCCCCTTTACGAGGAAGAGCCCGAGGATGCAGGCGGTTACGAGCTGGTGGAGCTCTAGGGCGTGCCCTCCGTCCAGCCGAGCGCCTTTGCGCGATTTCCGGCTCGCCTTCAGGAATCCATCGTGGCCCGCCTGGGCTGGACCAGCCTGCGTCCGGTGCAAGAGCTCGCCGGCGAGGCACTGCTCGACGGTTGCAACGCGATCATCCTGGCCCCGACGGCGGGGGGCAAGACGGAGGCCTCCATGTTCCCGGTGCTCGCCACCCTGATGCAGGAGCCGCCCGGGGCCGTGGGGGCGCTCTACCTGGCCCCCATCAAGGCGCTGCTCAACAACCAGGCCGACCGCCTGGGCGCCTACACCGAGATGGTGGGCCTGCGGCGCTTCCTGTGGCACGGCGATACCACCCAGACCGAGCGGCGCAAGTTCCTCAAGGACCCCACCGAGCTCTTGATGACCACCCCCGAGTCGCTCGAGGTCATGCTCTTGTCGCCCCGGGTGCCTCACCTGAAGCTGTTTTGCGACCTGCGAGCCGTCGTCATCGACGAGGTCCACGCCCTGGCCGGGAGCGACCGCGGCGCTCACCTGATGTCGGTGCTCGAGCGCATCGTTCGCCACTCGCGTCACGACGTGCAGCGGATCGGCCTGTCGGCCACGGTGGGGAACCCGGCTGAGATCCTGAGCTGGCTTCAGGGCTCCTCGCGCAGACCCGGGCGGGTCGTCGACCCACCCCGGCCCCCGAGCCCCAAAGAGATCAGCATCCGCTTCTGCCCGACCGAGGAGGCGGTGGCCCGCCACGCGGCGGCCGTAGCCCAGGGCCAGAAGAGCCTGTTCTTCTGTCAGAGCAGGGCCCTGACCGAGGCCGTGGCCCAGCGCCTGCGCGGACGCGGAATCGATGTCTTCGTCCACCACAGCTCGGTTTCGCTGGAAGAGCGCGAGGCCGCCGAGCACCGTTTCCACCACGGCAGCAACGCTATGATCGCCTGCACCTCCACTCTCGAGCTCGGTATCGACGTGGGCGACCTCGACCGGGTCTTCCAGGCTGACTCCCCCTCCACCGTGTCCTCGTTTCTGCAACGCATGGGCCGGACCGGCCGACGGGCCGGTCAGAAGTCCAACACCCTGTTCTTGTGCCAGGACCCGGAGGTCGTCTTGCAGGCAGCCGCCATCGTGGAGCTGGCCCGCGAGGGCCGGGTCGAGCCGGTGAAGGTGCAACGCCGCTGCTGGCCGGTGCTGGTGCACCAACTGCTCGCCCTCAGCCTGCAGTATGGCGGGATCAGCCCGGAGCGGTGCTGGGAAGAGCTACGTCCGGTGCCCGACTTTGCAGGCATCACGCGCCCCGAGTTCGACGAGCTGGTGGAGCACATGGTGCGCACCGACTACCTGTTCAGCTCGGGGGGCCTGCTCTCCATGGGCGACCGGGCCGAGCGCGTCTTCGGTCGCAAGAACTTCATGGAGCTCTACGCCGTCTTCTCCAGCCCCCAGCTCTACCGGGTCATCACCGAAGGGGGGCGGGACATCGGCTCACTGGAGCAGTCGTTCGTGGACAAGCTGGTGGCCGACATGAGCTCGTTCCTGCTGGGCGGGCGACCCTGGCTGGTGCGCGAGACCCTCCACAAGGAGCGAGTCATCCGGGTCGTACCCGCCCCGGCCGGCATGAAGCCCACCTGGGCCGGCTACATCCCCCAGTTTCTCAGCTACGAGGTATGCCGAAAGATGGCTGACCTGGCCACCGGCACGACGCCGCTGCCTTACCTGGACGAGGCTGCCCGCGAATGCCTGACGAGCATCCGAGCCGAGCGCGGCTCGCACCGCGGGCTGGCGGTCGAGGTGAGCGACGAGGAAGAGCTGGTCTGGACCTATGCCGGGGGGGCCATCAACCAGACCCTCAAGGTTGGCCTCGGCCTGCGCCAGGGGTGGACGGTGGCCTGCGACAACTTCCGCCTGCGCATTCGCCGCGAAGGGTCGACCCGGGTGGAGGACGGCCTGCGCGATCTGGCCCGACCGGAGCTGTGGCAGGACGGAGCGTTCCAGCAAGACCTGCTGGCCGCCATGCCCGACTATCGGCTGAGCAAGTTCCAGGAAGCCCTGCCCCGCCAGCGCTCGCTCGAAGTCGTGCGCGAGTATCTGCTGGACGTGAGCGGCACTCTGCGCTACCTGGAGGATGCCCTCATCCCGAAACCCCACAGCGCGAACGGAACGACTTAAAAAGGGACATCATCCATGTCAAAAGGAACCTCATCAAAGTCGTCAGGGGGCGGCGCCGCTGGACCCTGTCGCGGGGTCAGCAGTTCGACTTCGTCGGCGCGAATCTCGAAGTCTTTGCGTTTCTGGCCTTCCCTGGTCTCGTACGTGCGAGTGTGAATACTGCCCGTCACGCAGATCAGCCGGCCCTTTTGGAGGTGCTCGCCACAGAACTCGCCCAGGTGCTGCCACGCGACGATATTGAAGAAGTCCGTTTCCCGCTCTGTGTCTTTTGCCCTGGGACGATCCACGGCCAGGGCGAATTTCGCCATGGCCGTGCCTTTCGCGGTATGACGTAACTCGGGTGCCGCCACCACGCGGCCGATGAGGAAAATCTTGTTGAGAGAGGACATGGAGGCCTCCTGACTCTGGCTCGCAGCCTGCTCGATGCTCTGGCCCGTGACGACAATTCGGAAAGGTGAGAGGGGTCACCTGGAGTCGACACCGGTCCAATTCGATCCGGAGCTGGTCGCTTGCCCACCAGAGTAGCCCTCGGCTTCGCGGCCCGAGAGCAAACCATTGGCTGAGCCTTCAATCGCTGTTGGGCCAGGTCAGCACGCCCTGCGTCCCAAACCCTGCCACCAACGGAAAGTCAGACTTCTCCTCCTCGAAGCGCACATAGACCCAGGCTTCCATGGACTCGTGCAGGCGCTCGCGATCGACACGAAGCTTCAGGGTGCTGGCGAAGACCTCGGCATCCGCCTGGAAGCGGGAGTCCAGAAAGTCAGCGGTCGCTTCGTCGAGCCGGTCACTACACCAGCCCTGCCAGGGTGGACCGGAAAAGTGCGCTTCGATGACCGGCCAGTCCAGGTCGATCGGCACGAAGACGCCCTCCTCCTCGGACTGACGGCAGGCGTGACCGCCGGTCTGATTGGAGAAGCGGATTCCCGTCGGGTGCAGCACAATCAACCCGTACGTCCGCTCGGCCCAGAGCCGAACCAGTCCCGAATCCGCCTGCATGGCCTTGACTATAGCACCGCGGTGCGTCCTGACCAAGGCTCGGGGAGGGTTGCGCGGTCTAACCGGCGACGGCCACCTCTTTGCCGGCCAGCGGCATGTAGCTGCGGGACTTGGCGTCGAAGGCCAGCACCGTTCCGTCCTTGATGCGGTAGACCCAGGCGTGCAGGTGCAGGTCACCCTTCTCCAGCCGCGAGGCCACGGCCGGATGGGTGCGAAGGTTGTCGAGCTGGCGCAGCACGTTGAGGCCGATGGTCTTGTCCAGCATCTCCTCCTTGGGCAGGTCGCCATGGTTGTCGACCACCACCCGCCGGGTGGATTCGGCCTGGCTCAGCCAGTTGGCCACCGCCGGCAGGCTGGTCACGCTTTCGGGGGAGAGCAGGGCCTTCATGGCGCCGCAGTCGGAATGCCCCAGAACCACGATGTCCTTCACCTTGAGCACGGCCACGGCGTACTCCAGGGTGGCCGCCTCCCCTCCGCCCTGGCCATAGGGGGGGACGATGTTGCCCGCGTTGCGCATCACGAAGAGCTCGCCGGGCCGGGCCTGCAAGAGCATGTCCGGGCTGATGCGCGAGTCCGAGCAGGTGATCAGCAGGGTGTCCGGGCTCTGGCCCGTGGCCAGGCGCGAAAACAGCTCGCGCTCATTGTCGAAAACGCTGTTCTGGAAAGCGACCAGACCGTTGAGAAGCTTCTGCATGGTGTCCTGCCTTTACTTGATTTGGATCGGCTCCATCGTGACCGTCGCTGATGGCGAGAGCGTGACGAAGTGATGAAGGTTTGGTGAAGAACCTGCCTGGCCCGGCCGAAAAGGGAGGTCCCATTCGCTTTTCGACCGGGCCGGGAGGTCTTAAAGTGGAGTGCTGAAGGTTTTGCAGAAACTTGCGCCGACAGACTTGTATGGAGGCGCCCCCGAAGGATAGGC
>CAZWUN010000137.1:0-6714 GCA_964637145.1 uncultured Burkholderiales bacterium | reverse complement strand
AACACATTAGCTGGCCGCCTGTAAGACAGGGCGCTTGAGGCGCGCCCGCGTCTCCAACTCGGGCCATTCCACCACCAGGTTGCCGCCCAGCGAGCGCTGCCGGTCGTCCCACGAGCGCATCAGCTGCAGGCAAGCGTGGTCGAGGGTGGTGAGCTGGTCGAGGTAGACGTGCACGGTGGCCCCATCGGGAATCTGGTCCAGAGCTTCGGCCAGGCGCGGCAAGGTCACGAAGGTGGCCGAACCGGTCAGACGCAGCTCATACAGGTTCTGGCTGAGCCGATTGAGCTCGGTCTCGAGGTAGCTCGAGCGCACCAGCAGCTTGATCAGCGAGCAGCCCATGCCGATCAGCACGCCGTGGAGCAGGTCGGTGAACACGATGGACACCAGGGTGATGAAGTAGATGGCCACCTCGCTCTTGCCGAAGCGAGCCAGGGCCTTGATGTTCTTGGGATTGACCAGCTTGTAGCCGGTGTAGACCAGGATGGCCGCCAGGGCGGCGGTGGGGATCAGGCGCAGCAGGCCGGGAAAGGCGACCACCAGAGCCAGCATCCACACGCCGTGCAGGATGGCCGACCACTTGGTGCGAGCTCCGGCCAGCACGTTGGCCGAGCTGCGCACGATCACGCCGGTCATGGGCAGCCCGCCCACCAGGCCGCAGAGGGTGTTGCCCACTCCCTGGGCCATCAGCTCGCGATCATAGCGGGTGCGGGGGCCGCTGTGCATCTGGTCCACCGCGGCCGCGCACAGCAGTGTCTCGGCACTGGCGATGAAAGCCAGAGCCAGCGCTTCCAGCCAGATCTCCTGGCTGGTCAACAGGGTCCAGTGGGGGAAGACGAAGCTCTGGGTGAGGTTGGCAGGCACCTCCACGGTGCGAATGTCCAGGCCCAGGACCGCGGCGGCCAGCGTGGCAACCACCACGGCGGCAAGGGGAGCGGGGACCGAACGGGAGAGGCCCTGAAAGCGGTTCCAGATGATCAGAACCGCCAGCGTCAGCAAGCCGATCATGGCGGCCAGGTGGTGGCTGGTGCCGTCCATGGGGAAGACCCCCTTGGAGATGGCTTCGGGAATGGAGGCCAGGTTGGCCAGTCCGGAGCCGCGCGGCTTGTCGTCCACCATGACGTGGAACTGGCTGGCGAAGATGAGCACCCCGATTCCCCCCAGCATTCCGCCGATCACCGAGGGCGAGACCGCCTGGAACCAGCGGCCCAGCTTCATGAAGCCGGCCACCAGCTGTATCAGGCCAGCCAGCAGGACGATGAGGGCCAGGGCTCCGGTCCCGTGGCGGTGGACCAGCTCCCACACGATGACGGCCAGGCCAGCGGCCGGTCCGCTGACCTGCAGGGGGGAGCCGGCCAGGAACCCGACCACCAGCCCTCCGATGATTCCGCTGATCAGGCCGGCCGCCGGGGGGAGGCCGCTGGCGATGGCGATCCCCAGACACAGAGGCAGCGCCACCAGGAAGACGACCAGCGAAGCCAGGTAGTCTTTAGGATGGGGCCCACGAGGGGCCGAAGAGCTCAAATATTGCATTGGTTCCGTCCTATATATCTTAATCTGTGCATACATCCTTACATATCGTCATGAAAAATCTCTGCCAGGAAGATGAGAGTTGGATGAAGTGCAGTCCTCGGGAACAGAACGGGGTTTTGCATCAACCTGCGAGGAACCCCCCGGGGGGAGTCAGAACACGTGAGCCGTGCCTGAACGTGACCGTGACCTGATCTTGCTGATTGAAGACGACCCGGCCGTGCTTTCCTCGGTGCGGCGCCGACTGCAATTCGAGGGCTACGGGGTGGAAACCGCCAGCGACGGTGTGGCGGGGTGCGAGCAGTTCGAGGCCCTGCAGCCCGACCTGGTCATTCTGGACGTCGGGTTGCCGGGGATGGACGGCCTGCAGGTGGCCGAGTGGATCCGCGAGCGCTCCCAGGTTCCCATGCTGATGCTGACGGCCCGCGATCGGGTGGAGGACCGGGTGGCCGGGCTGCAGAGCGGGGCCGACGACTACTTGATCAAGCCTTTCGCCATCGAGGAGCTGCTGGCCCGGATGCGGGCCCTGTTGCGGCGGGCCTCCTGGGCTCCCTCGCAAGACCCGGAAGCGGTCCTGCGATTTGAGGACCTGGTGCTCAACCAGTCGGCCATGACGGTGACTCGCAACGGCCAGCCCATCGCCCTCACGCCCCGGGAGTACCAGCTGCTCGAGCACTTCATGCGTCACCCGCGCCAGGTGCTCAGCCGCGAGGCCCTTTTCGAGGCGGTCTGGGGATTCGACCACATGGGCGAATCCAACATCGTGGACGTCAACGTCAAGAAGATCCGAGAGAAGACCGAGGCCGGAGGGACCAGCCGTCTGATCCAGACGGTGCGAGGCTTCGGCTACGCCCTGCGCGAGCACCCGTGACGCTGAGGCAGCGCCTCACCCTGGTGCTGGGTCTGGTCTTGACGCTGGCCTTCGCGCTGGTCACCCTGGCCCACTACCGGGCTCTGCGCCAGGCGGTCGAGGCCGAAGTGGACGAGACGCTCGACCTGCGCGCTCAGGCCCTGGCCCGGGAGATCGGCTCCTTTGAGACGCCCCCGGGAAGTTACGACCCCGAGGTGTTCTTCCAACTTGTGGACGATCAGGGCCGGGTGCGCCTGGCCTCCTCCGGGCTCGAGCTGGAGCCCTTGCCCGCCGAGCCGGTGGGCACGACCTTCACCAGCCAGTTGCGAGGCACTCCGGTGCGGATGCTGGTGCGTCCCATCACCGTGCAGGAAGGACCGGGCTTGCTGAAGGTGGGCGAGTCGCTGCACCTGGCCCATGAAGGCTTGAGGCGCTCGGTGACCGGGCTGCTCCTGGCCAGCCTGGCCGGGCTGGTGCTGGCCCTGGCCTCCACCTGGGCGGTCCTGCGGCATGGTCTGCGCCCCTTGAAGCGGCTGGCCCAGGTGGCCCGGGAGATCCTGGACACGGGCGACTTCTCGCGCCGCGTGCCGGAGTCGAGTCCGCAGCAAGACGCGGTCGGCTCGGTGGCCCGCCTGCTCAACCGGCTGTTGGCCAGGGTGCAGGGCCTGCTCGAGAGCCAGCAGCGCCTGCTGGCTGACACCTCGCACGAGCTGCGAAATCCCCTCACGGTGATCCGCACCGACATCGACCTTCTGGCCCGCGAGCTCCCGCCCGACGTTCGTCAGGAGGTGGCCGAGGAGATGGCCCGGGAGGTGGAGCGCATGACCCGCCTGGTGGAGGACCTGCTGGCCCTCAGCTGGGCCGACCAGAAGCTGCCCATGCGATCCGAGCCGGTGCGGCTTGACGTGCTGGCCCAGGAGCTGGTGGAGCGCAGCCGGCGAAGCCATCCCGAGCGCAAGCTGGAGTTTCACAGCGTGGATGCAGTCTGCCTCCAGGGCGACCGCGAGCGCTTGCTGCAGGCGGCCTCCAACCTGGTCGAGAACGCCCTGCGCTACTCTCGGGGAGCGGTGCGCGTGCGCGTCTACGAGAAGCCTGGCTGGGCGGTGCTGGAGGTGGAGGACGAGGGCCCCGGCATTCCGCCCGAGCAGCAGGAGGCGATCTTCGAGCGCTTCGTGCGGCTCGACTCGAGTCGCAGCCGGTCCACGGGAGGCACAGGGCTGGGTCTTCCCATCGTGAAGGCGCTGGTGGAGGCGCACGGGGGCAGGGTGCAGCTCCACAGCACCCCGGGGAAGGGCTCGCGCTTCAGCTTTCGGGTGCCGCTGGACGGGGTCAATCCGGCTCCGCAAACTGAACGATGAGGATCCGAATCAGGGCTGCAGGAGAATTTTGCATAAGTGCGAAATTATCTACCTATGCCAGCCAGGAGGGTCGCGGCTCGCGAGCTTGCCAATCTGTTCGGGGTGCTCTCCAACCCCGACCGCATTCGTATCGTGGAAGAGCTACGCCACGGCGAGAAGGATGTGGGAACCCTGCAGGCGCTGGTGGGCATCAGCCGTCCCCGCGTCTCGCAGCACCTGAGCCTGATGCGGGCCCACCGCCTGGTGGAGGAGCGACGCGACGGACGCCACGTTTACTACCATCTGTGCGTCGGACGGCTGGCCACCTGGGTGTTGGACGGGCTCGACTTCGTCGAGAGCGAGCTGAAGGGTGGACTGCGCGAGACCCTGGTCGAGGCTGCCCGTCAGTGGCGCGAAGAAGGGTCCGAGCGGCTCACTTGAGGACCACGATCTCGACCCGGCGGTTCAACTGCCGTCCGGCCGGATCATCGCTTCCGTCCGTTCGCTGATTGCGGGCCACCGGATGGGTCTCACCCAGACCGACCACCTGGGCCTGCTCGGCGTCCCATCCCCCTTCGCTCTCCAGCCACGCGCGCACCGCCTCGGCGCGGCGCTTGGAGAGCTTCAGGTTATAGGAGTCGCTGCCCTTGTCATCGGTGTGGCCCTCGATGCGGACTCTCTTGCCCGGATAACGCTCGCCCAGCGACTCGGCAATCTGGGCCAGAGCCTGCTCGGCACTGGGACGGATCTCGGCGCTGTCGAAGTCGAACAGCACGTCCCCCGACACCGCATAGACCACCTTCTTGGGACCCTCTTTCACCACCACGCCGGGGACATCGATCTCGGGTAGCTCGATGGCGACCAGATCGGTGTCCACCAGCACGCTGGCTCCGCCCACGCCATCCAGGTTCACATCGACCCCCGGAACGTCGACGTCCACCCCCAGGCTTCCCTGGCCAAGGTCGACCCGGGCCCCGGGAACGTTGACCCCGATCCCGCCCTCGCCCAGGTTGACGCTGGTGCCGCCGGCATTGATGGAAACGCCGCCCGGGCCAGTCCGAACCCGGGCCGACCCGCCCTGCACCTGCACGCCATCCTGGTTGACCTGTACCCGGGCGCCCTCGCCCCTCACCGACACTCCTTCGGTCCCGGTTCGCAGGTCGACCCGATCGCCGTCGGCGCCATCCTGGGCCCGGACCGATACCCCGTCGGAGCCGGTTCGGATGTCGACCCGATCGCCATCGGCGCCATCCTGGGCCCGGACCGATACCCCGTCGGAGCCGGTTCGGACATCGACCTGATCGCCATCGGCGCCGTCCCGGGCGTGGACGGACCCGCCCCCGGGGTCGGTCCTGAGATCGACCCGGTCATCCTGGGAGGAGCTGCACCCTGCGGTCAGCAGGACGAGAGCAAGGAGGGCAGAGAGAGTCTTCATCCCGGGGAGTTCCTCGCAGCTCTGGGCTCGTCCCTCTTCGAGTCCGTGATCTGGCGAAGCGATTCGAAAAATTTGTCAAGATGCCCCCTAGACGATCTTGCTTCTGACTGGTATAAGTTACAGAACGGTAACAAACTCCCTGACGGAGGTACTATGGCAACTGGTGGAATCACCCCGGTTGGAGCTGGCAACGTCGCCGCAGCTCCCAAGACTCCCCCGGCTCCGGCCCCGGCCGCGAACCCTGCCCCCGCGGCCGCTCCAGCGGCTACCGCCACCCTCTCACCCGAAGCGGCCCAGGGTCGAGTGAACTTCGCTTATGAGAGCTGGAACACCGCCATCGGCAACGGCGTAAACAACTCCGATCCAGATGCCCGCAATGCGGCCCGCGGCGTGCTCGGCGCCTCTCTGCAGCAGACCCAGCAGCAGGCCGAGGAAGCCAAAGCTGCCGGCCGTCCCTATGACATGGATGTCGGTCTGGCCGCCAACATGGCCAACAATACCGCCACCACCTTGCTCGGCGGAGAGAAATCGCCCGATCCCAACGCCCAGAGCACCAAGACCCTGGCCGAAATGAACGCTACCGCGCTGAACTACCTGGAAGCCCGCAAGGCCCAGGCTCAAGCGGACATCACCGCCAACGGCGGCGGTCAGCCGCCCGCGGGTCAGTAGTCCGTGGAGAACTTCCCCAAAGGCAATCCACTCGGACTGAAGCTGATGAACCAGATGCAGTCCGAGGCGGAGATCGAGCCCGAACTCACCGGTGAGCAGATCGAGCAATTGGCTGAGCAAAGGGCTTTGCAGGCCGAGCAGATTGCCAATGAGTTGCACGCGCTGGCCGAGGTCCCGGGCGACGCTCCCCCGCCAGGGAGCATGTTCGAGAAATGGTCCAAGTGGGCTGAAGAAAACCCGGAAGAGCCGTAGCGCCTCCCCGGGCAGACGAACCGAGAGCCTCCGGGCTCTCGGTTTTTTCTTAGCAAAGACCCTGCAGGCACTCCTCGAAGTCGCGCTGGAAGCGCTCCACCCCCAGCTCGCGCCCGGCCAGCTGGGCCAGCAGCTCTCGCTGCAGCTCCTGGCTGCGCAGCACCCGGTCGATCTTCTCCACCGCCTCCTCCACGCCCGCGTAAAGCAGGCGCTCATCGCGCAGGATCTCCACCTGGCCCCCGTCGGCCGGAGCGAAGGTGAGGCAGCCGGCCGAGACCAGCTCGGCCACCGCCATCCCGTAGTGCTCCTCGGTCATGCCGTGCAGGCCGTAGCGGTGCTCGGTGGCCAGAGCCACCAGCTCAGCGCGGCTCAGGTCCTCAGCCAGCCGCACCCAGGGACCCTCCTGGCCGATTCTCTCCAGGATGCGCTCGCGATAGGGGACGTTGTCCCGCGAGCCGGCCAGGGTCAGCTCCACCTCGTGGCCGCGCGCGCGCAGCCCGGCCACGATGGAGATCAGCTTCTCCCACTCCTTGGTGGGGCACTGGCGACCGATGCTGAGAAAGGCGTTGCGGCGCGGTTGCCAGGGCGCCTTCGGGAACTGGCCCAGGGCCGGAGGGTGCAGCACCCGGAAGGGATGGGGCCCG
>CAZWUN010000136.1:5920-12537 GCA_964637145.1 uncultured Burkholderiales bacterium | reverse complement strand
ACCAGCTGTGCCTTCACAGCCGACGGCAAGCTGTTGATCTCGGGCGGCAAGGACGCCTCGGTGCGCATCTGGGACGTGGAAACCGGGCAGATGCTGCACTTCCTCGAGCGCCGCACGGGCGGCGAGGCGGTCACCCACGTCTCCCTCTCGCTCGACGGCAAGTTCCTGCTGGTGAAGCGCGAGAACTCACCGCTGCAGATCTTCGATCCCCCGACCCGGCGTCAGGTCTGCGAGGTCCGCATGGGCAAGGGCGTGGACATGGCCACTCCGGTCTATTCGCCCACCCACGATACGGTCGCCCTGGTGCTGCTGAAGGCTCAGGAAGACAAGGAATCGCAGATGCGAGTGGCCATCTATGAAATGGCCACCGGGCGCCAGATCCGCGACCTGCCGCCCACCTACCTCAACTTCCCCTCCCCGGTCTATTCCGCCGACGGAGAGTTCCTGGCCGCCACCGGTGCCGACCATGCCGTCCTCTGGCCGGTCAATGGAAACGGGCAAGACGCCGTCTGTAAGCGAGAGGCCTGGACCATGGCCTTTGCCCCCAACGGGCAGATCATGGCCGCGGGAGAGCGAGACAAGCGCATTCGCCTGTTCAGCATGCCCGAAACGCGCGAGGTGGCCGACCTCGGCTCGTGGCAACAGTGCCGCTACCTCTCCTTCTCGCCCGACTCGGGCATCCTGGCGGCCGTAGGAGATGACCGCTCGGTCCGGGTCTTCCGGGTGGCGCTCACCCAGCCCATGGCTTTGATGGGCAAGCGTGAGGTGGACCTGGCCAAGAAGTACTCGACCACGGTGGAGGGAGAGCCTGGCAAGGCCTGGAGCTACCTGAGCGAGGTTCTGGCCGCCCGAACTCGCAAACCGGCCTGAATTTCAGCGGTCGGTATTGATCCCCCGGCATCAGTTCGACCTTCGGGCCGAAGATCTACGCGAGGCGATCGGGCTGTCCGTCTCCTGCCGCGAAGCGGGGGCGCGCGTCGAGAAGCTGTGGGCCCCGGGAACGATGGCCTGCCTCTCGGTTCGCAGCGGCTTCGACCTGCTGCTTTCGGCCCTGGCCCTGCCCCGAGGGTCGCAGGTGCTGGTCTCGGCGGTAACCATCCCGGATATGGTCCATCTGCTCGAGTGCCACGGCTTGGTGAGCGTACCCGTGGACCTCGATCCCGAGACCCTGGAGCTCTGTCCGCGCTCTTTGAGCGCCGCCCGGACTCGAGACACGCGCGCTATCCTGGTGGCCCATCTCTTTGGCAGCCGGACCAACCTGCAGCCGGCCCTGTCGCTGGGCCTCCCGGTCTGGGAGGACTGCGCTCAGGCCTTTTGCGGACCAGCCTTCACGGGCCATCCGGGTGCTCAGGTCAGCATGTTCAGCTTTGGCCCCATCAAGACCTCGACCGCGCTGGGGGGAGCCCTGATGGTGGTGCGCGATGGCTCGCTCGAAGCCCGCATGCGCGAGCTCGAATCGCGCTGGCCCACCCAGCCCGGTCTCGAGTTGGGCCAGCGGGCCCTGAAGGTTCTGGCTCTGCAGCTCCTGGGCCGACCCGCCTGCCTGGATGGCTTCGTGGCCCTGTGCGCGCTTCTGGGCCTGGACTATGACCGTATTCTGCGCCAGGCTACCCGCAGCTTTCCAGCCAACCGCCTGCTCGAATCCGTCCGGCGCCGCCCCAGCCCGGCCCAGCTCGAGTTTCTGGCCCGGCGGGTGGCCGGCTACGACCCCGCTCGACTCGAGCGCCGGCGGCGCTTTCGAGCAAGCTTTCTGGCGAGCTTGCCGCCCCGGCTGAGCTGGCCCGGGCGCGGCGCGAGCGTGCATCATCACTGGGTGGTGCCGGTCCTGGCCCGCGAGCGACTCACGGCCCTTCGCAAGGCCGGCTTCGATGTCACGCAGGGCAGCAGTCTCGCGGTGGTCCCCCCGCGCGAAGGGGGCCAACCGGCCCACCAGGCCCGGCAAATGCTGGCCGAGACCATCTACCTGCCCCTGTATCCCGAGCTCAGTAACACCCAGGTGGAGCGCCTGCGCCAGTCTTTGCTGCAGTGAGCTGCCTCAGCTCACCTCGAAGCGAGCTCGAAAGGTGTCCTCCAGTCGCTGCTCCACTTGCTCCAGAGGCGGTGTGCAACCGAGCTCTCGGGCCAGCGAGGTGACGCCGGCGTCGCGGATGCCGCAGGGCACGATCAGCTCGAAGCCTGATAGCTCCGGTCCGACGTTCAAAGCCAGTCCGTGGGAGGTGACCCAGCGGCTCACCCGCACGCCCAGCGCGCAGATCTTCCGCCCCCCTACCCAGATGCCCGTGCGCCCGGCCACGCGCTCACCCTGCAGTGCGTAGGTCTCGAGCAGATCGATCACGACCTGCTCGAGGTCGCGAAGGTAGCGGTGCAGATCGGCGCGACCGGACAGGTCGAAGATCGCGTAAGCCACCAGCTGCTCCGGGCCGTGGAAGGTCAGCTGCCCGCCCCGGTTGGTGGGATGTAGCTCAACCCCCCGGCGGCCCAGCTCCTCCCGAGAAACGAGCAGGTCCTCGAGCTGACCCTGCGAGCCCACCGTGATGGTGGGCGGATGGCGCAGCAAGAGCAGCGTGTTCTCTATCAGGCCCTGCTTGCGTTGCTCGACCAGTTGCGACTGCAGTTGCTGAGCGGCCTGGTAGTCGACCAGCCCGAGACGGCGGACGATCACATCGCCGACTCGGGGAACTCCTGCAGCGTGGCTTTGACCCGGCTCATGAAGCGGTCGGCCGTGGCCCCGTCGATGATTCTGTGGTCGAAGCTCAGAGCCATGAAGACCATGTGCCGAATGGCGATAGCATCGTCCTCGGTGACCACGGGACGTTTTGTGATCGCCCCCATGCCCAGAATGGCCACCTGAGGCTGATTGATGACGGGCGTTCCGATCAGGCTTCCGTAGATGCCCGGGTTGGTGATGGTGAAGGTGCCACCCTGCACCTCCTCGGGCGCCAGCTTCTTGATGCGAGCCCGCTCGGCCAGGTCGGCCAGGGCGCGGGTCAGGCCCAGCAGCGACTTCTCCTCGGCCCGGTGCACCACCGGCACGATCAGGCCCCAGTCCAGCGCCACCGCCATTCCCAGGTTGATGTTGGAGTGATAGTAGATCTTCTTGTCCACCACGGAGCTATTCAGGATGGGGAACTCGTTCAGGGCCTCCACCACCGCCTTCATCACGAAGGGGGTGTAGGTCAGCTTGACCCCCTTGCTCTCGTAGGCGGCTTTGTGCTTGGAACGAAGGCGCGCCACCCGGGTCATGTCCACTTCGAAGAAGGTGCACACGTGAGCCGAGATCGCCTGGCTCATCACCATGTGCTCGGCGATCTTCTCGCGCATGGGCGAGAACGGCTCCGAGCGCTGACCCGGCAGGGGAGTGTGCAGATAGCGAGCGGGCACGGCTTGCGCGGCAGCCGCCGCCGGGGCAGCCTCGGGCTTGCGCTCCAGGAAGGCCATGATGTCCTGCTTGGTCACCCTTCCCGAAACCCCGCTGCCCGGACCCACCCTGGCCAGGTCCACCCCGTGCTCGGCGGCAATCTTACGCACCAGCGGCGAGGACCTCACGCGACGAAGCTCCTCGACCGAGGGAAGTGTCCCCGAGTTCCCGCCCGAGCGGGCAGCCACCAGCTCGCGGGCGGGGGCGGCCACGGCGGCGACCGGGACTTGCGCAGGAGCGGCCACCGGAGCCGCTCCGGCCGCGCCGATGCGCCCCACCGTCTTGCCAACCTCCACCGTGACCCCGGGGCCGGCCAGAATCTCGAGCAGCACGCCTTCGGCCGGAGAGGGGATCTCCGCATCCACCTTGTCGGTGGACATCTCGAAGAGGGGCTCGTCCTTCTTCACGGGCTGGCCCACCTCTTTGAACCACTTGACGATGGTTCCCTCGGCGATGCTTTCGCCCATCTGGGGCATGATGACGTCGGTCATGGGAGCGTTCCTTTCAGTATTGCAGAAGGCCGCGCGCGGCGCTGAGCAACTGCTCGACGCCCGGCAACCAGGCCTTCTCCAGGGGTGGGCTGTAGGGGGTGGGGGAGTCGGGGGCAGCCACCCGCACGATCGGCCCGTCGAGATACTCGAAGGCTTTCTCGGCGATGCGAGCCGAGAGCTCGGCGCCCGGTCCCAGGTTCTTGCATGTCTCGTGCAGCAAGAGAACTTTGTTGTTGCGGCGGACGCTGTCGAGCACGGTGTCCTCATCCAGGGGCACCAGAGTGCGCAGGTCCACCACCTCCACGGAATGTCCCTCGCCGGCCAGAGTCTCAGCCGCCTCCAGGGCCGTGTGCACGGTGGCCCCGTAGGTGATGACGGTCAGATCGGTGCCTCTCCGGCGCACGGCCGCCTGGCCCAGGGGCACCAGGCCGTCCCCCGGGGGCATTTCCCCGCGAATGCGTCGATACAGGAACTTGTGCTCCAGAAAGAGCACCGGGTCGGGATCGCGGATGGCGGCTTTGAGCAGCCCGCGGGCGTCCTCGGCGGTGGCCGGGAAGGCGATCTTGAGGCCCGGAGTCGGCATGAAATGGGCTTCAGGACACTGCGAGTGAAAGGCGCTTCCGCTCACTCCGGCACCGCACGGGCCACGCACCACGATGCTCACGCCCTGGCCCCAGCGATAGCGGCACAGGGCCGCAAAGTTGACCAGCTGGTTGTAGCCGCAGGCGATGAAGTCGATGAACTGCATCTCCACCACCACCTTGAGGCCCAGCATCGAGGCCCCGATGGCAGCCCCGATCATCCCGGACTCGGAGATGGGGGCGTCCTTCACCCGATTCTCCCCGAACAGCTCCTGCAAGCCCTGGGTCACCTTGAAGGCGCCCCCGAAGTGGCCGATGTCCTGGCCGATCAGGTAGACGCTGGGGTCCTGCTGCATCTCCTCGAGCAGCGCCTGGCGGATGGCCTCGAGGTAGGTCGTGCCGCGCCCGGAAGCGGCCTCGGCCTGGCCCAGATGCGGCCTTTCGGTGGTCAGGCTCACGCGAAGACTCCTCCGAAGGCGAAGCTCGGGTCGGGCATCGGGCTCTCGTCGGCCAGACGCGCCTCTTCTTCCACCTCGCGCTCCACCTCCTGGTCGATGATCTCCAGCTGGGCCTGCTGAGCGGCCAGGCGCTTGCGCAGGCGATCGAGCGGGTCTTTGGACCGCCATTCCTCGAACAGCGCCGGCGGCACGTAACGCGCGTCGTCGTGCTCGGCGTGGCCTCGCATGCGCATGGTCTTGCATTCGAGAAAAAACGGACCCTGGCCGCTCCGGGCGTGCTGCACGGCCCGACGGGCCGCCTCCAGGACCACCAGCACGTCGTTGCCGTCCACCGTCTCGGCCCGAATGCCGTAGGCTTTGGCGCGCTCCGCCAGGTCGGCGATGGCCATCTGCTGGCTGGTGGGGGTCGAATAGGCATACTGGTTGTGCTCGCCCACCACCACCAGCGGCAGCTTCCAGACCGCGGCCAGGTTCATGCCCTCGTGGAAGTCACCGGTGGAGGTGCCCCCATCGCCGATGTAAGTCATGGCCACCAGGTTCTTGCCCTGCTCGCGACCGGCCCAGGCGATGCCGGCACAGACCGGAATCATGGCGCCCAACATCGAGATGGGCGCGATCACGCCCTTGCTCACGTCGCCGAAGTGGGTGTTGCAATCGCGCCCTCCGGTGGGAGATCCGGCTTTGGCCATGTACTGCATGAACAGGTCGCGCGGACGATAGCCGCGCATCAAGAACACCCCGGCGTTGCGGATCAAGGGCGCCACCACGTCCTGCGGCTCGAGAGCCGCGGCTGTGCCCACCGAGATGGCCTCCTGGCCCAGGCTGCGGTAGACTCCTCCCACCACCTTGTTCTGGCGATAGAGAGCCACCAGCCGCTCCTCCACAGCCCGGTTGAGCACCATCCACCGGTAGAGCTCGAGCTCGGACCCGCCGGCCCCGGCTCCTTCTTGCGCCGGGGCGGGGGAATATCGGGGTGGGGGGTGCCTAACACCCCGTGAGCGGCCTCCTTCAACGCCTCAGCCTGGGTGGGGTGGGCGTGGATGGTGCGGTAGAGCTCCTCCACCGTGGCCTCGCACTGCAGTGCCACACAGGCTTCGGCGATCAGGTCGGTGGCGGAGGGGCCCATGATGTGCACTCCGAGCAGCTCGCCATACTTTGCCTCGGCCACGATCTTGACCAGTCCCTCGGTCTCCCCGATGATGGCCGCCTTGCCGAGGGCGGCCCAGGGGAAGCGGCCCACCTTGACCTCGTAGCCCTTCTCGCGGGCTTCGCGCTCGGTCAGGCCCACGCTGGCCACCTCGGGATGGGTGTAGGTGGCTCCCGGAATCTTGCCGTAGTCGATGGGGCGCACGGCGTGCCCGGCGGCGTGCTCCACCGCCAGAATCCCCTCGGCCGAGGCCACGTGAGCCAGTTGGGGCCCGGGGGTGAGGTCGCCGATGGCGTAGACACCAGGCAGGTTGGTGCGGCCGAACTCGTCCACCTTGACCCGGCGGCCATCGAGCTCGATGCCCACCTCGGTCAGACCGGCCGTGTTGGGGAATCTTCCCACCGACAGCAGCAGCGTCTCGGCCTCGAGGGTCTCCTTGCTGTCCAGAGTGAGCCGCACTCCCTCGGCCGTGGTGGCGATGCTCTCCACCTTCGTGGAGGTGCGGATGGGAATTCCCTGCTT
>CAZWUN010000136.1:0-5910 GCA_964637145.1 uncultured Burkholderiales bacterium | reverse complement strand
CCGGCAGGGCCCGGGGCAGCATTTCGATGACCTCCACTTTCGTCCCGAAGCGATTGTAGATGGAGGCGAACTCGAGCCCCACGGCCCCGGCCCCGATCACCAGCATGGATTTCGGGACCCGGTCGAGCTTGAGGATCTCGTCGGAGGTGAACACCTTCACTCCATCCACCGTCACGCCGGGCAGTACGATGGGAGACGAGCCGGTGGCCAGCACGATGGTGGTGGCCTCGAGCGGCGTCCCATCCACCTCCAGCAGGCCGGGTTTGACGAGCCGGCCGATGCCGGTCAGCGAGCGGATGCGATTCTTCTTGATCAGGCCGTCGATGCCCCGGGCCAGCCTGGAAACGGCGTCGTTCTTCTTAGCCTGCATCCTGGCCACGTCCAGGCGCAGGTTGTCGACCAGCACTCCGTACTCGGCCGAGCGCTTCATCTCGCCGTACATGTGGGCGTAGTGAAGCAGCGCCTTGGTGGGGATGCAGCCGCGGTGCAGACAGGTGCCGCCCAGAAAGGGGTCCTTTTCCACCAGGGCCACCGTCATCCCCAGTTGGGCGGCCCGAATCGCCGCCACGTAGCCCCCGGGGCCACCGCCTATGACTGCCAGATCGACCTTATCGCTCACGTCAACCTCCTGGAAACTCGACCAGAACCGGCCGGAGGCTTTTCCAAAGGCGGCTTTTCTCCTTCGTTGCAGGCGTTCAGCCAGCAGCGCCAGCCAGACGTTTGCTGGCTGCCAGGGGTGTCTCCTTGCCATACATCACGCTGAGAAAGCCCGGGAGCCAGTGGTCCAGGGCCGTCAAGCTGACCTCCAGCAGCGGACCCAGCACCGACTCGGGCAGCAACCCGGTAGGGCCGGCGTCGAAGGCGGTGCGATAACGAACCTCCGAGCGCTCGAGCTGGAAGTTTCCCAGACTGAGGTTGGAGTTGGTGCGAGTGAGGAACTCCAGCACCGGAGTCTGGGAGCGGGGGGAGATGGTGATCGGAGCCCGGCTGAGGAATCGGCAGATGCTGCCATGCATGGCCACCTCGCAGCGCCAGCGGGCCCGCTCGCCCACCACGTGCAAGATCAGCTTCTCCTCGCGCCGGGTGGGGCTCTGACCGGTGGCGCGAAGAAAGGCCGCCAACTGCTCCTGCGCGGGCGACTTGCGGCGGGTGGGCTCGGGCAGAGGGAACTGGGGCAGCTCCGTGGAGCCGCCTTCGGAAACCCGAATCAGGGCCGGCAGGGCCAGCTCCAGGATGCGCGGCGGAGTGAGCAGCAGAGGGCGGAGAAGCTCGGTCACGGGCTCGGCCTCACCAAGCTCGAGACAGGTGCGCAGCCGAATGTCGCCGTGCAGATAGTCGAGCTCGAAGCATCCGAGGTCGAGGCGCACGTTGAGCCGGTTGAGAAACCCGGCCATGTCGGGCCGGCGGCGGGCCTGAACCGGACAGAGAGCCAGGCTCCGCAGGCGGGTGGGCCCGCACTGCGAGATGGCCAGGGTCCACTTGAGGTCCTTGCTCTGCAGGGGGACGCTCAAACCATCCTCGCTGACTTCGAAATCCCAGCGGTCGGCTCGCAGCAGCTCGGCGATCGGCTGCAACAGATCGCTCAGAGGGTGCCTCCGGCGGCCAGGATATCCATCGCCTCGCGGGGGGTCGTGTGGCCGTACAGAACGGCCAGAAGGCCCGGGAGGAAGAAGTCCATGCGGTGGATGTTGGTGTAGAGCAGGGGACGGAAGAGATTGTCGCTCAGCTCTCCGTCGAAGACGTCCAGGCTGGTGCGGTAGCGGATCTCGCCGCGCTCGGAGATCAACTCGAACTGGCCCAGGGAGACCGAGAAGTTGGCCCGACCCAGGAACTCGACCGCCACCAGACGGCGCTCGGGAGGGATGTTGACGGGACAGAAGCTGTCGATGACCACCTGGTAGCCGCGTCGCTCCTCCAGGCGCTCCTCGACCGAGACGGAGTAGTAGCCGTGCTTGCCCGAGTAGCGCAGGCGCAGAACCCCCTCCTCCAGCTCATAGGGCCAGCCGTCGCGCTCCAGGAACTGCCCCACGAAGGTCAGGATTTTGCCCATCACTCACCGATGATCTTGACCAGCACCCGTTTTCTTCGTCGGCCGTCGAACTCGGCGTAGAAGATCTGCTCCCAGGGCCCGAAATCGAGCCTTCCGGCGGTTACCGCCACCACCACCTCGCGGCCCATCACCTGGCGTTTGAGGTGGGCGTCGGCGTTGTCCTCGCCGGTGCGATTGTGGCGGTACTTCGTTGTGGGGGCGTGGGGAGCGAGTTGCTCGAGCCAATCGTCGTAGTCTTGAATCAGCCCCGGCTCGTCGTCGTTGATGTAGACGCTGGCCGTGATGTGCATGGCGTTGACCAGGCACAGCCCTTCCTGGATGCCACTCTCCTCCAGAATCTCCTGAACTTGCGAGGTGATGTTGAGGTAGTTGCGCCGCTCGGGCGTCTCAAACCAGAGATGGCGCGTGATCGACTTCAAGAGCGGGCTCCTGTCTTGTGGAGTAACCAGAAAGAAGCGTAATTGTTGCACATGTGGATCACCACCGCCAGGGCCAGGTTGCCGGTGAGGAGCACCAGTCCTCCCATCAGCATGCCCGTCAGGAAGGCCCAGCCCGCCATCCAGACCATGCGGCGGTCGCCCAGGTGGAGAAGGGCGAAGAGCAGGCTGGAGGGCACCAGACCCAGCTCGGCCAGCAGGATCCCCCGAAACAAGACTTCCTCGCCGAAACCGGAAGCCAGCGCCACCATGAGCTTGCCGCCGGGCGAGAGCACGCGGGCGATGGGACTCATGCACTCCTCGCGCAGCCAGCGCACGGAATCAAAGCGCTGGGCGAGTCGACCGAAGAGCTTGTGACTGAGAATGGCCAACCCCAGCCCCAGAACGACTCCACCCACCAGCCCCAGATTCCAGTGCAGGGCCTTCCACCAGGAGATCCCTCTCAAAAGGCCCCAGACGAGCGCCAGAACGACATAGGCAAGCTGCATTTTGAGCAGAAGCAGCAGCACGCTGTGGCGAGAGGGCTTCAGGGCCGCTGGCGGCTCTGCTGAGGGCGATGGCACGAGCGAGGTTTCGGCCGCGCGAATACGCCCTCCTTCAGAAGAGGAGCGAGCGGTCCAGCCCGGCCAGGTTGCGGCAGCCGCACAGAGCCAGGGCCTGGTCCAGCTCGCTGCGCAAAAGACCCAACAGGCTGCGAACTCCATTCTCGCCGTCCACGGCCAGTCCCCACAGGATGGGACGGCCCAGCAGAACCGCCCGAGCTCCCAGGGCCAGGGCTTTGACGATGTCGGTGCCGCGCCGCACTCCCCCGTCCACCAGCAACTCGCCTCGACCGGCCATGGCCTCGGCCACCCGCGGCAGGGCCCGAATGCTGGCCACGGCCGTGTCCAGTTGTCGCCCCCCGTGGTTGGAGACGACCACGCCGGCAGCCCCGTGCTCGAGCGAGCGCACGGCGTCGTCGGGGCGCACCACCCCCTTCACCAGCACCGGCAGCCCGGTCAGACCGCACAGCCATTCCAGGTCTTTCCAACCCAGGTCGGGGTCGAGGTGCTGCAGGGCATAGGCCGCCAGGCCCGAGTCGTCCTTGACCCCGGGGATGGCAGGCGCGGCGGGCATGTTCTTGACCTGCAGGCCGGGCGGCAGGCGGAACTCGTTGCGCACGTCCCGCTCGCGACGACCGAGCACGGGGGCGTCCACGGTCAGAACCAGGGCCTTGCATCCGGCGTCGCGGGCTCGCTCGACCAGGGCCCTGGTCCCCCCCCGGTCCTTGTAGATGTAGACCTGGAAGAAGACCGGCCCGCTGGCCGCCTTCACCACCTCTTCCAGAGCCACGTTGGAAAGGGTGGAGAGGCAGAAGATGCTGCCTTCTCCCGTGACCGCCCGCACGCTGGCCAGCTCGGCCTCGGGGGTAGCCAGCCCGTGGAAAGCGGTGGGAGCGGCCAGGACAGGCATGGAGATGGGGTGTCCCAGCACGCTGGTGGAGAGGTCGCGCCGCTCCCCCACCGAGGCCAGCACCCGGTAGGCCAGTTCCAGCTCGCGGTAGGCCTTCCGATTGGCGTCCAGGGTCAGCTCGTCGTCGGCCCCGGCAGCGTAGTAGCCGTAGGCCATGGGCTCGAGCCGCTGGCGGGCGAGCTGTTCATAGTCATCCAGGTTCAACAGCATGGCAGGGCGATTCTGGTTCCCAGGAAGGGCTCCTGTCGCGAATGCAAAAAGGCAACCGGATGTCCAGCTCGTCCCTGACCGAGGAGTCTCGCGGCAACTGGTTCTTCCTGCTCCTTTCCAAGGGTTACAAGTTCCCGCCCGGAATGGCCCTCAGCCTGGTGGTGCTGGGGGCTTACGCGACCGTTCTTTGCCTGGGCGACTTCCACTTCAACTGGTGGGACATCGAGCTCCCGCTCACCTTGCACAGCCTGCTTGGCTTCGTCATCAGCTTGCTGCTGGTCTTCCGCACCAACTCTGCCTATGAGCGCTGGTGGGAAGCCCGCAAGCTGCTGGGTAACCTGAACGACAGTGGACGTTACGTGGCGATCAAGCTGCGCGCCCTGGCAAAGTTTGGACTGGACGAGCGCCACCGCCTGGCCGAGTGGCTGTGTGCCTACGTGTGGAGCATCAAAGAGCACATGCGCGACCGCAATCACGAGTACAGCTCCACCCTGGTGCCCCCCGACTACCGGGTGGCTTACCTGCACTCGCCACACAAACCCATCTTCCTGATGTACCGGTTGGCCGACATGGCCAAGGTGCTGCACGACACTGGTCGCCTGGACGGGCACGAGCTGCAGGTCGTGGAGACGGGGCTCAAGCCGGTGGGCGATCTGGTGGGTGGCCTGGAGCGCATCAAGAACACGCCCATCCCTCTGGCCTACACTCTGCACCTGCGGCGCATCATCTTGCTCTACGTGGTCACCCTGCCGCTGGGGCTGATCCATGACTACCACTGGTGGACCGTCCCCATCGTGATGGTCACCTTCTACATCATGGCCGGCATCGAGTACATCGGCGAGGAGATCGAAGAGCCTTTTGGCCGCGACGAGACCGACCTGCCCGTCTCGCAGATCGCGGTGCGCATCTGCCAGAGCATTTCCGCCGCCCTGGAAGTGGAGAATCCGTGCCAACCCACGCTGATGAAGGCCTCTGTCAGCCTCAAGCCGTCCGATTACCTCCCCCAGCCGACGGGGCCCAATTAGCTGTTCAGGGGGCGGTAGCCCTCTTGAGTACCTGGCCGAGCAGCGCCTCCAGATTGGCGTCGCCGCTCTCTGAGCAAAGGTCCAGGTCAAGGGGCTTCTCGCAGTCTACTTCCGTGCGTTCTCCCGGCTCACCGGCCGGCGGCAAGACCCAGCGGTCAGGCGGAATCGTGTCCGGTCGCGCCCGTACGCCTGCTGCGTGAACCAGGCTGTCCGGGACCTCGGACAGAGAGCTGATGATCCGATTGTCCGAGAAACTCAGGTTGGTCGGGTACTTCACCCCACCAGCGGTGTAGGGGCAGGGGTTGCAGAACCTCGAGCTGCTCCAAAAGTTGCCCACGTAGCTGATGTCGCCGTAGGTAACGCAACCTCCGATCTCAGCTCCGTACTTTGCGCAATTGACCAGGTAGTAGGGAGGATAGGGCAGCGGATCGCCCGGCCTGGGAGCCGGCCCGAACCAGGCGACTCCCACCGGGTTGTCGGCTGAGACGTTGTTCTTCAGCACGATATAGCGACTGCCGCCGTCGGTGTAGTAGACGTTGCTGCCGGCCGAAGGTCGCTTATTGGTAGCCACGTTCCCCTCGATGATGAGGGGGTCGTCTTGCGAAGTGCCCTGCTGGCCGGTGGTGTAGATGGCCCCGGTGTCCCAGAGCACATTCCCCCAGGCGTAGAAGCGATTCCTGAGAATCTTGTTGCCGCTGTTGGCGGTGGGGGTGGTGTAGGTGCCCCACTCCCCGCT
>CAZWUN010000135.1:0-12540 GCA_964637145.1 uncultured Burkholderiales bacterium | reverse complement strand
TTCAGCACGTAACGCTCAACACATTGGTAGACCGCTCCTGTCGTCGCTCCATTCGAGACTGGCGGTTCTTTAGCTGGGAGGGTTCTGTATGCTCAAGCATTTCTTACTCGGAGTGGCCCTGGTTCTGGGGCTGGGCGCGGGTGCGGCCGGCGCCGAGGTCAGCAAGACGCCGGTCGTGCACATGCCGCGGGAGGCCTTCGAGAACGCGGTGTGGGACTATAACCGCGTGAAGATGGGAAAGGGCGACGAGAGCGTGGCCGGGTCCATTCAGGGTCTTGGAGGGGCTCACGACTCCGTCATGACCTACAAGCTCGATGGCAAGTTCGACGCCTTCGAGGCCCGAGTCGGTTACGTCACCGGCACGCCCGAGGGCCGAGCGGCGGTCTTTGAAGTTTGGGCGGACGGTAGCTGCCTGTATACCAGCGACACGATCCGCTCCGGTCAGACCCCCGAGCTGGTGCGAGTGCCTGTATCCAAAATGCAGTTGTTGCAGCTTCGCATCCGGCCCGATCGCTATGAGGGCACTCACGGAGCCGCCTGGGGCGAGCCCTATCTCTACACCGGTGTCGGCCCGGACTTTCTCAACACGATGGTGATCAACAACAACGGTAAGATTCAACGCCTGACGACCGGCAGTCGGCTGAACAAGGTCGAGGTCACGGTCCCCCTCAAGCCCGGGAACCACGAGTATACCGTCAAGGTGCAGTATGACGAGAAGACCAACCGGGTAGACATCGAGACGGTGCCGATCGAGTCAGCTCCCTGAGGGATCATGACCGATCGCATCGACGTCGGTCTGACGGCCGTGATCCTGGCGGTTACGGGCGAGCAGCCGCGTGTGCTGACCGTGCGACATCGGGAGTCGGTCGAGGCTCTCCCCTTCGGACCTCTCGATCCGACCGGAGACACAACTCTGGAGCGCGCTCTGCGTCGCTGGGTGCTGGCCCGGACGGGTCTGGAGGTCGGCTATGTCGAGCAACTCTATACCTTCGCCGATCGCTTCCGCGATCCGCGCGAGCGGGCAACGGGCGAGCGCTCACTGGCTGTAGCCTATCTTGCGCTGGTGCGGGAGATGGCCGTGGCTCCGGCCTTCTCGGCCCACTGGGCCGCGGTCTACGGTTTCCTTCCCTGGGAAGATTGGCGCCAGGGTAGGCCGCAGATTCTCGAGGACATCGAGCTCTCGATGAGGGAATGGTCGCAGGGCCAGCCCGCTCGTCGCGAGCGGGCCCTGATCGCCTTCGGTTTGAGCGGTGCGGCCTGGGACGAGGAGCGCGTCCTGGAGCGATTCGAGCTCCTGTATGAGGCCAGGTTGGTGGGCGAGGCGAGCGATCCGCTGCAGCGGCTCGGTCAGGCCATGGCCGTGGATCATCGCCGCATGCTGGCCACCGCGTTGGGCCGGATCCGCGGCAAGATCAAGTATCGTCCGGTGATCTTCGAGCTCTTGCCAGAGGTTTTCACCCTCTTGCAGCTTCAGAGCGCTGTGGAGGCTCTGGCGGGAGTGCGCCTGCACAAACAGAATTTTCGACGCCTGGTCGAGAATGCCGGACTGGTGGAGGGGACCGGGACCAGTACTCGAACTCGCGGCCGGCCGGCCGAGCTGTTTCGGTTCCGCCGCGAAGTGCTGACCGAGCGGCCCGCTCCCGGAGTGGCCCGACTCACCCGGAAAGGATAGCGTGTTGATGAGAGTCTTGCTCCCCGCACTGCTGAGCTTGACCCTGGCGTTGTCGGCCCCTGGCCGGGCCGACGAGGGCATGTGGCTGCTGAACGCTCCCCCCCGGGAGCGGGTCAAGCGCGACTACGGTTTCGAGCTGACCGATGCCTGGCTGCAGCGGGTGATGCGGGCGGCAGTGCGCTTCAACAATGGAGGCTCGGGCTCGTTCGTGAGCCCCGAAGGGCTGGTGGTCACCAACCATCACATCGGGGCCGATGCGCTCCAGAAGCTCAGCACCCCCCAGCGCGACCTGGTGCAGCAGGGCTACCTGGCCAGGACGCGGGCCGAGGAGTTGCCCTGCGCCGACCTCGAGCTCAACGTCCTGCTGGAGATTGAGGATGTGACCGATCGCGTGGAGAGCGCCGTAAAGCCAGGCACGCCTCCCGACCAGGCGGCCAGCGCGCGCAGCGCCGCCATGACCGCAATCGAGAAGGAGTCGGCCGACCGGACCGGCCTGCGCAGCGACATCATTACCCTCTATCAGGGCGGCGCCTATCACCTCTACCGCTTCAAAAAATACACCGATGTTCGGCTGGTGATGGCTCCCGAGCACGCCATCGCCTTCTTCGGGGGAGACGCCCACAATTTCGAATACCCCCGCTACAACCTCGATGTATGCTTCTTCCGGGTCTACGAGAACGGCAAGCCGGCTGTCACGCCCGATTTTCTACCATGGAATCCAGCCGGCCCCCAGGCTGGCGAGCTGGTCTTCGTCGTCGGCAATCCCGGCCGCACCAACCGCCTGGACACGGTCGAGCGGCTCGAGCATCTGCGCGACCTGACGCTGCCTTACCGGCTGGCCCGCGTGCGTCATGCCGAGGCCAACCTGCTTCAATATGGCCAGCTCGGCCCCGAGCAGGCCCGCCAGGCTCAAGGCGAGCTTTACAGCGTGGCCAACGCTCGCAAAGCCTATGCCGGCCAGTTCCAGGGCCTCTTGAACGACAACATCATGGCCACTAAGCGGGCGGCCCAGAAGAGCCTGCAAGAGCGCTTCCAGCGCCAGTTGCCGGAGGCCGCTCTGGCCTTTCAGGAGATTGCGCGCAGCCAGAAGGCTTTAACCGCCTTCGAGCGCGAGTATTCCCTCTTCGAGCAGGCCAACGCTTTCGACTCGGAGCTGTTCGCCATCGCCCGCCATCTGGTGCGCCTGGCTGCCGAGCGCCCGCTGCCCAGCCACCAGCGCTTGCGCGAGTATCGGGACACGGCCCTGGAGTCGCTCGAATTGACCCTGTTTTCTCCCGCACCCATCGAGCCCGAGTTGGAAAAGGTGCGCTTGGCCGACTCGCTGACCTTCGCGGCCGAGGTGCTGGGCGGGGAGGAGACCACCCTGCGTCAGGCCCTGGGCCCTCTCTCCCCAGAGCTTCGGGCCGCCGAGCTGGTGGCCGGGACGCGCCTCTTCGAGGTGGCCGAGCGAAAGCGATTGGCTGGATTGGATGCCGCTTCCCTGGCCCGAGAAAAGGACACCATGATCCAGTTGGCCCTGGTCGTGGATGGGCGTTCTCGCGCTCTGCGCAAGCGGATGGAGAGCGAGGTGGAAGAGCCAGAGCGGCGTGCCTACGCCCAGATCGCCCGCGGCATGTTCGCCCTCGAGGGCCCCACCATGGCCCCCGACGCTACCTTCTCTCTGCGCCTGGCTTACGGTCGCGTGGGAGGCTATCAGGTTGGGGGCCGGGAGGTTCCCTGGTTCACGACCTTCGGCGAGGCTTTCCAACTGGCCGCCGAGCATCACAACGCGGCTCCCTTCCAGCTGCCAGACCGCTGGCTGGAGGGCAAGGCCCGGCTGAACCTGCAGACACCCTTCGACTTCGTATCCACGGCGGACACAATCGGTGGCAATTCGGGCAGTCCGGTCATCAACCGGGCCGGCCAGCTGGTGGGTATCAACTTTGATCGCAATCGCTACGGGCTGGTGCGCAACTTCGTCTATACCGACCAGCAGGCGCGCCACATCGCCGTGCACTCCAGGGCCGTGCTGGAGGCGCTGGACCGGCTGTATGGGGCGCAAGCGCTCCTGGTTGAGCTGGGACAGAACAAATAAGTTCACTCCCAGGACACAGCTGTTACACGAAGTTCATTTTTGCTGACTGCTCCTTGTGTCGCCCTCTGGCTAATCTGAGAGCAGGAGGATGAACGATGGACGCAATTTCCGCACTCAATCCCCTGACCCAGAACCTTGGTCTTCCCGGCACCGGCGCGCTCGGGAATCTTGGCCTGGCCAGCGCGCGTGCCCTGGGCGCCGCCAGCCTGCTCAGCGCCAATTACGAGATGATGGCCCTGCAATCGAACATGTTGCGATTGTTGGCTCAATTGATGGTGGGCCAGTCCAATCAGCAGATGGCTCAACTGGCTCAGGGGCTGGCATCCGCGGGTGGAAGCTCGCCGGTGAGCTCTTCTGGAGGGAGTAGCGGCAGCAGCGCGAGCGGCGGCAGCTCGGGGGCCGGCAGCAGCTCGAGCACCAGCATGCCGAACGCCTCCTCTCAGCCGAAAGATCAGGGCGAGATCGACAGCTTCATTCAGGGCGCCGCCTCGGCTTACGGGGCCGATCCCAAAGTTCTCAAAGAGATCGCGCGCCGGGAATCCAACTTCAAAGCCGACGCGGTGAACAACTGGGACTCCAACGCCAAGAAGGGAACCCCCTCCAAGGGAATGTTCCAGTTCATCGAGCCGACCTTCAAGAGCATGGCACCCAAGGCCAAAGCCGCCAACCCGAAGGCCTGGGAGGGCCTGGGTGAGCTCAACTGGATGGATTGGCGCCAGCAGGCTCTGGTGTGCGCCTGGGCCATCGCCAACGGCCAGGGCAGCCACTGGGCAACCTATAACGCGGCCAAGTCGACCGCTCGCGCTTAAAGCCGCAGACCCCGCGGCACCACGAATCGCTCCAGCAGGTCGAAGCCGCCCTGCACGGCCAGAGCGAGCAAGGCGGCCGGAATCGCCCCCTGCAGGATCATCGGCGTATCGATCAGGGCGATGCCCTGCAGGATGGGTTGACCCAGGCCCCCCGCCCCGACCAGGGCAGCCAGGGTCGCGGTGCCCACGTTGATGACGGCGCTGGTCTTGATGCCGGCCAGAATCGAGGGCGAGGCCATGGGCAGCCGCACGACCAGCAACTGGGACAGGGGCGTCAGCCCGATGGCCTCGGCGGCTTCGGCCAGGTTCCCCGGGATGGTTGTCAGACCGGTATAGGTATTGCGCACGATGGGGAGCAAGCTGTAGAGGAACAGAGCTGTCAGGGCGGCCCACAGGCCCACGCCCATGATCGGCACCAGGAACGCGAGCAGGGCCAGCGAGGGGACGGTTTGCAGCAGCCCGGTGCCCGTCAGGGTCACGGAAGCCAGCAGCGGTGAGCGAGAGGCCAGTACTCCCAGGGGGATCCCGACGGCGATGGCCACCAGCAGGCTGGCGGCTACCAGGTAGAGGTGCTGCACGGTATTGGCCCCGATGGAGCTCCAGTCCCAGCCCCGCACGGCGATCAGGGGCGCGCTCTCCTGGCCCAGGCAATCCTTGAGCAGGATGCGGGCCGACTCTTGCGACGTCTGGTTTTCCAGCACCACTCTGGCGTTGGCGGCGATCATTTGCTCTTCGCTGATCTGGCCCACCAGGCGCAGCATGGCCCCCCAGGCGTCTGGGGCCCTGCGGGGCAGGTCGGCGCGGTAGAGCAGCACCGCATCGTAGCGAGGGAAGAACTGTTGGTCGTCCTGCAGCACCACGAGATTCAGGCGAGCGATCTGGGCGTCGGTGGTGTAGACGTCCACCGCGTCCAGCTTGCCAGCTGAGAGGGCCTGATAGCCCAATTCGTGCTGCATTTGTTTGATCTGTTGAGGCTTGAGGCCGTAGGCTGCCTGAAGCGGGGCCCAGCCATCCTTCCGGCCCACGAATTCGGGGGTGAGGCCCAGGATCAGCTCGGGGTGGCGGGCCAGGTCGCTGAGGGTCACCACTCCCAGCTTGTCATGAACCTCGCGTCGCACGGCGATCCCGTAGGAATCGTTGAAGCCCAGCGGATAGCTCATCCCGATGCGGTCTCGGGCCAGGGCGTCGAGCATGACCCCGGTGCTGGGGTGGGGCAGGTTCTTGAGGAAGACTTCCGAGATCGTGCCGGTATACTCTGGATAAACGTCGATCTTGCCCTGGCGCAGTGCCTCGTAAACGATCTGGGTGGCTCCCATGTTGTCCTGGTGCACCACGTCGGCGCCGGCCTCGCGAGCCAGGATGGTCAGCGCATCGCCCAGGATCCAGGACTCTGGGAAGGCCTTCGAGCCGACCCGGATCTTGACCGGCGGCTCGGCCCAGGCGGGCAGGCTGAGCAGGGCGATCAAGAGCAAGAACCAGTGTCTCACTGCACCCTCTGGGCCTTGAGGAAGTCGCTGACGAAGGCGTCCGCGGGACGCTGGCGCAGGTCGTCCAGGGGACCTTTTTGGACGATCGCGCCGTCGCGCATCAGGGCGATCTCATCGCCCAGGTAAGCGGCCTCGCCCATGTCGTGGGTCACCATCAAGACCGTCTTTTTCAGGTCACGGAAGATGCGCTTGAGGTCCTCTTGCAGGTGGCTGCGGACGATGGGATCGAGGGCCCCCATCGGCTCGTCCAGCAACATGACCTTCGGATCGAGCATCAGGGCTCGCATGATGCCGACCCGCTGACGTTGACCGCCGCTCAGCTGGGCCGGGTAGCGTCCCAGCAGATCGGGGGGCAACTGCACCAGTTCCGCCAGATGACTCAGCCGCTCCCGGATACGCGCCGTATCCCAGCGCAACTGGCGAGCCATCAGGGTGACGTTGTGGGCCACAATGAGGTGGGGAAACAGGCCACCGTCCTGGATGACGTAGCCCATCCGCAGACGCAATTCTCGGGCTGTGGCCGGAGTCATGGGGACGCCGTCGACGCTGATCTGCCCGCTGTCGGGGCGGATCAGCCCTACCACCAGTCGCATCAGGGTGCTTTTGCCGCAGCCGCTGGGCCCGATCAGGGCCAGGCTCCGCTCGGCCGGGACCGTGAGGGTGATAGGGTGCAGCGCCTCGCGTCCTTGGTAGGACTTGCTTGCGCGCTCGATATCGATCACCGATCGGCCTTCGCCTCTGGACAGAACACGACCTCTGTGGTAGGAAGTTAGGTGAACCTAATGAGAAGGATTTTCTAACCTAACCCAACTGATGTCACAAACGATCCTAGAAGGAAGCATCCTCGGCTTCTGTCCCGCTTTGAACGAGGAAGAGCCAGCCAGTTTCTGGCTCAAGACCATGACCGTCGTGGAACGCATTCAACTCCCCCCCGGCCTCCACCAGAGCTACGAGCCCGGTCTGACCAGAGGGCGACGAGTCCGCATCTTTGTCGAGGAGACCGCAGGCCAACTGGTGGCCCGTCTGATTATCCCGCTGGTCGAGGGGGCTTTGAACGTCCCTGAGACCGGGCGGATCGGCAAGATCCAGATCTGCATGCATAAAAATTGCTGTCAGGGTGGAGCTCGCGAACTGAAGAGCGCACTCCAGGACGCTCTTTCACGCCATCCTCAGGGTGAGCAACTCGTCATCGAGCCGGTGGGCTGCATGGACCATTGCAAGCGCGGACCCAACGTGCGGATTTTGCCCGCCAATCGGGTCTATCATCGCATGACCCCCATCGGCGTGATCGCCTTGTTGCACCGCTCGTTTCCGCAGCGGACTCCGGTTACGGACTGGCTTTCCTGGTCAGCTTCTTGAGGCTGGACCAATTCTTCTTGTCCAGCACGAAACTGCGCTCCAGTTTGTCTTCGTGAACCACGAGAACACGCCACGGGCTTGAGTTGCCCACCCGAACCCGGGCAAAGTCGATCCAGTTTGAGCCAGATTTCATCGTGGAGACAACCTGGACGGCACCTGGGTTGAGAGAGGTGCGCTCTTGGAGCAACGTCTCGCAATGCTTCTCGAAGGCAGGTAGCTGGGCGGGCTCGATGGCAAAGTTGACCTCACCGTCCTTGCCGGCCTCCTTGATCTTGAGGACGACCACCTTCTTGCCCTCGACCTCAGCTCGCCAGACCTCGGCCGTGGCTGTGGGTGTGGCCGTGGCGCCCACCAACTCGTAGGTGGGTCCTGCCCAGGCCGCGGTCATCAAGATGAGACAGAGCAACAGGTGTTTCATGCCATCGCCTCCTTCAAAGCCAGAGCCTGGATCGCGGTGATGACTCCTACGTCCACCAGGTCTTGCACCGAGCAGCCGCGAGAGACGTCGTTGACCGGCCGGCGCAGACCCTGCAAAATGGGACCGATGGCCGCCGCCCCGCCGAGGCGCTCGGTGATCTTGTAACCGAGGTTGCCAGCGTCCAGGTCGGGAAAGATGAACACGTTAGCCCGCCCAGCCACCGGGCTACCCGGACATTTGCGAGCGGCCACCTCGGGCAGGATGGCGGCGTCGAACTGCATCTCGCCGTCGGCGGCCAGGCTCGGCTCGGCCTCGCGGCAGAGGCGCACCGCCTCCTTGACGTGGTCGACCATGGAGTGCTCGGCGCTGTCGCGCGTCGAAAAGGAGAGAAAAGCCACTCTGGGCTCCACCCCGAAGGCCCGGGCGGTGGCAGCGGTCGCCCGGGCGATGTCGGCCAGGGTGGCCGGGTCGGGGTCGATGTTGACGGAGCAATCGGCATAGAACCAGGTCTTCTCGGGCCAGACCATGAGAAAGACCGAGGACGCGCGCCGGTAGCCGGGGGCCAGCTTGATCACTTCGAAGGCCGGCAAGAACGGCTTGGTGGCCGAGTTGAGCCCGGATACCATTCCGTCGGCCTGGCCGCTCAAGACCATGAGCGCGGCGTAGTAATGGGGCAAGCGGGCTCGCTCGGCCGCCTGTTCGGGCGTGATGCCTTTGTGGCGGCGCAGCTCGTAGTAGGTTGACTCGAACTCTCCATCAGGTGTGCGCAGCTCCGCTCCCGCGACCGGCTCGGAAGAGCCCAGCAGGATGGGCCGGGCCAGGCCCTCCGCGGCGAGCTGGTTGGCCGCTCGCCGGGCCCGCTCGTCGGTTCCCTCCGGATAGACGATGCGCAAACCCAGCCCGCGTACCCGAGCGCGGCATTGCTCCAGAAAACTCATCGGATCTTCTCCAGCTCCTCGCGCAGGTAGGTCTCGGGAAACTCCAGTGCCGAGTTGGGGACGCGCTCGACTTTGAGCAACGGGCGCTTGCCCTGGTAGCGTTGGGGCAACCTCTCGTCCGGGCCCAGCACCTCGGCGTCCCCGCAGGTATACAGCTTGTTTACCTTCAGGTTGGCCACCACCTTGAACTGGGGGCCAGCCGTGTTGCGGGCACCATCGGCGCCATAGGCCCAGGTGTAGTCCACCAGCAAGAGGTTGGCCACACCACCCACGTTGTAGATCACCCAGGCGGGGCTGGTGTTGGGCAGGTAGATGGACTCCACGGTGCCGCCCCCACTGAGCACTTCCAGCGACTCGCCACCGACGTGGAAGACTCTCATTTTGCCGGACTCGCCGGACTCGAGCGGCAGGCGCTCGAGGTTGAGTTGCAGGGTCAATCGGGATTTGGTGTCGTTCACCGCCAGCACGTCGGCGATCAGCTTGCGCTGGAACTGCAGGTAGAAGATGGTGGCCGCCAGTCCAAGCGCTACCAGAGGGATCCACAGGTCGCCCAGGGTGGTGGACCGCTTGGCGCGCTTGAACTCGCGCATGGGAACGGCCGTCGCGCGCGGGTCCTGTCTGCGAGGTGGCTCGTTCTCGGGCGGCGGCGGAGTCGGCTCCATGGAGTCTACATCCCCAGGACGTGCCACCCGGCATCGACATACAGGATATCGCCCGTGATGCCGCTGGCATAATCGGAGAGCAGGAAGGTGCCGGCCTTGCCCACTTCGTCCACGGCGACATTGCGGCCCAGGGGGCTGCGCTCGGCTGAGACTTTCAGCATTTCGTTGAAGTTGCGGATCCCCTTGGCGGAAAGGGTCTTGATGGCTCCGGCCGAGACGGCGTTGACGCGGATGCCCTGGGGTCCGAGATCGGCCGCCAGATAACGAACGCTGGCTTCCAGGGCGGCCTTGGCAACCCCCATCACGTTGTAGTTGGACACCACCTTCTGGGACCCGTAGTAGGTCAGGGTCAGCAGGCTGCCCCCCTCGGTCATCAGAGGAGCGGCTCGGCGAGCCATGGCCACCAGTGAGTAGGCGGACGTGTCCAGGGCCACACGGAATCCCTCCCGCGAGGTATCCACGAATCGCCCGTCCAGGTCCTCGCGCTGGGCGAAAGCGATGGCGTGCAAGACAAAGTCGAGTTTACCCCATTTGCGGCCCGCTTCCGCGAACACGGCATCGAGATCTTCGTCCTTGTTGGCATCGCATGGAAGGATCAGACTCGCTTCCAGGCTCTCGGCCAGGGGGCGCATGCGTTTTTCGAGCGCTTCGTTGAGGTAGGTGAAACCGAGTTCAGCGCCTTGACGGTGGGCTTCTTGCGCGATGGCCCAGGCGATGGACATGTTGTTGGCCACGCCAAAAACGAGACCCCGCTTATTTTCCAAGAGCTTCATGGGAACGTCCTCCAGAGAGATGGGCACGTTCCTTCGGGGGAGGGGGAATTAGTCCTCGAAGTCCTCGGGATCGGCAAAGAGCAGGCAACTGCCGGCCGAGAGCACCTCCAGGCACTCCTCCAATTCCGGGATACGGGCCCGGTCGAGCGGCAGCATGACCGTTTCTCCGAAGGGCGATTCCATCTCCACCTGGTACTGGCCCTCGGGTATCCGCAGCAGGCCCTGGATGCGGCTTGGAGCCACAGCACACTGGCCTGAGATGCGAACGAAGACGCCGATGCGGGTGGCCCGGTCGAGAGCATCCTCGAAACTGCGGCTGTCCAGATCGGGCAGAAGTCCTCGCACGGTCGCCCAGTGAATCACGTCGCCGCGCCCATCGAGATAGAGGATCTCTTCGGCTTCCACGCGGGTCCAATAGTCGGGAGCGGTGCGCAGAAGCATCGGCTTCATTTTCACCCGTCCGTGGAGCTTCAAGCCATCCACGGTATCATCCAGGGCTCCGAACCAGATCTTGCGACCGGGGTAGCGGTCAGTTTGTGTAACTTGGACCACGGTTCACCCTCCCGATATTTTCAGCGTCGCCACATTACTGTGAAACTGTCCCCGTATCCTGCTTTTTTTGCGAGAAATTTTAACAAACTGATCCGAAGGACCGGGATGGTCTCCGGGAGAACGGCCCGAAACTATGTCTGACGCCATTTCCACTTACCTCGACCAGCATCGAGGGTCGTTCTTGGAGGGCCTGAAGGAGCTTCTGGCCATCCCCTCCGTTTCCACTCAATCCGAGCGCAAATCCGATCTGTTGCGCTGTGCTCGCTGGGTGGAGCAGCGACTGCGAGAGCTGGGCCTGGATGCTCGCCTGGAGGAGACCCCCGGGCATCCAGCCGTAGTCGCTCACGGCCCGGCCCTGGAGGGCAGGCCGCGGGTGCTCGTGTATGGGCACTACGACGTGCAACCTGCCGATGAGCTCGACCTGTGGACTTCCCCGCCCTTTCAACCCCGAGTCGAGAATGACCGGATTTATGCTCGAGGGGCCTGCGACAACAAGGGCCAGTTCTTTGCGCACATTTGTGCTGTTGAGACCCTGTTGAAAGCGACGGGTGGCTTGCCGGTCAATCTGACCTTCCTGATCGAAGGGGAGGAAGAGATCGGTAGCCCTCACCTGGTCGAGCTCCTGAAGCGCTTGAAGGGAGAGCTCTCTCCGGAACTGGCTGTGGTGTCCGATACCAGCACTTCCATCAAGGGCATCCCCACCATCCACTACAGCCTGCGCGGGATCGTGGTGTTCGAGGTGCACCTGCGAGTGGCTCATCGCGATGTGCATTCGGGCGTCTACGGAGGGACTCTGCCCAACGCCATACACACTCTTGCGGCCATGATCGCCTCTCTGCACGATGAGCACAACCGGGTAACCATCCCGGGCTTTTATGATGGCGTGCTGGAAGCGGAAGAGTGGGAGCGCGAGTCGCTCTTCAATCTTCCCTTTGATGAGGACGCCTACCAGAGCTGGCTGGGGGCCCATATGCACGGCGAGCACGGCTTTACCACCAATGAGCGGCGCTGGTTTCGTCCCACCCTGGAGTGCAATGGCATCACCGGGGGCTACCAGGGCGAGGGCAGCAAGACCATCGTGCCCGCGACTGCCAGTGCCAAGTTCAGCGCCCGACTGGTGGCCGACCAGGACCCGGCCCGTCTCATGGAGTGTCTGCGAGAGTGGTTCGTGGGGCAGTGTCCCGCTTGGGCCGAGCTCGAATTCGTGCCGGGCGATACCGGGCATCCCTACCTCTTGCGCCGCGAAGGTCGGCATGAGTCGCTGTTCGAGGCTGCTCGCCAAGCGGTGCGAGCCGGTTTCGGGGTGGAGCCGCTCTTCAGCCGGCACGGCGGGGCGATCCCCATCGTCTCCGACTTTCGCCGCGTGTTGGGGGTGGATACCCTGCTGTTAGGGTTGGGCAACCCCGACGATGGAATTCACTCGCCCGACGAGAAGTTCGAGCTGCGTCACTTCTTCGGGGGGATCCGGGCGGCCACCGAGCTCTATCGTCTGCTGGGCTCGAAGGTCTGAGCTCAGGGCGGGCTGACCGCCTGCAGCATGCCATCCGAGAAGCCCACCAGCACGACTTCTCCCCAGGCCAGGGGGCCGGCGGTGGGGATGCCCCGCAAGGGGACGGCCCCCAGCATCTGCCCGGTAGCGAGAGCCAGTGAAACCAGTTCTCCCTGGCCAGTGACGAGTTGCACCCGGTCTTTGACCAGGGTCAGGGGAGCGGCGATTCCAGATTCGACCTCCCGTTTCCAGAGGATGCCGCCGGTTCGTCGGTCCAGGCAGTAGGCGGCGGTGCGGCTGGCCACCA
>CAZWUN010000134.1:0-12543 GCA_964637145.1 uncultured Burkholderiales bacterium | reverse complement strand
AAGAGACCGCCGGTATCGGTCGAGTTGGGGTTCCAGGACCAGTAGGTGAAACTGATCCCGTTGGTCTGCATGTAGCCCGTCAGGGTGGTCAGCCACTGCTGGTCGACCTGGGTCTGATAGCGGGTGCCGAACTCGCCCACCAGCACCGGGGCAAGGTTCTGCTTGACGAGGTAACCCCAGCATTCATCCCACAGAGGGGCCAGGTTGTTGGGGTAGCCGGATTGGCTGAACCAGGCCTGGTTGTAGACCGAGGCCGGGTAGTCGTGGGTGGAGTAGACCACCCGCCCGGGTACGCTGAGCACGACTGGATGGTTGCCGGCCGCCTTCAGGTTGCCGCCCCACCAGTAGCTGCGTCCCCCGGCCGTCTCCACGCCCTCCACGATGATGAGCAGATTGGGATTGACGGCCAGGATGCGATTGCCGGCCCTCTGGGCGGCCAGACGCCAGTCGGTAGCCAGGTTGCCCGAGCCCCAGCTGGCCTGGCCGTGTGGCTCGTTGTGGAGGTCGAAGCCGATCACGGTGGGGTTGCCCTGATAGCGCCGGGCCAGCATCTCGAAGTCGCTGATCCAGCGCTCCTCGTTGATGGCCGAGGTATACCACAGCTCGCTCTGACTGTCCCCGGTCGGGCGGTGGCGGTCCAGAATGACCTTCATCCCGTGAACCTGAGCCCGGGCGATGATGCGGTCCATGATCTCCAGAGAGCTTTTGCCCACCAGATCGGGGTTGAGAGCATAGTTGATCGTGCCGGGTCGGCTGGAAGCATCCAGCATCTGGTTGCAGAAGGGCAGTCGGATGCAGTTGTAGCCCTCCTGAGCCATCTGGTCGACCATGGAGTTGAGCGAGCGCGCCCAGAGTCCGTGAGGGGCGAAGTCGCTGGTTTCGAGCCCGAACCAGTTGACCCCGGTCAGGCGCACCGTGCGACCCTGCTCGTCCACGATGCGAGAGCCGTCGGTGTGGAAGTAACCCGCCCCGACCACCGGCCCGCCGGTGGAGGTTCCCCCGGTTGTGCCGCCCGAGGTCGCTCCAGTGTTGCTCCCCGAGGTCGTTCCCCCGGTGGATCCCACCAGAGCCACCGGCAGGGAGCTCACTCCGCCAGGAGTTCCCTGAAATCCGAAGCTGACGGTGCTTCCGGCCTTGACCACCCGGTTGTATTCCACAGCCCCGAAACGGTAGACACTGCCTGTGTGGCTGATCGAGCGGGTGTTCCAACTGTTGGTCACGGTGCCCGAGAAGGTTACATCCACCTGCCAGTCGAGCAGGTCCGCGGGCCCGGGGTTGGCGATCTCCACCGTGCCGACGAAGCCCGAGCCCCAGTCGTCGTCGGTGCGCCAGCGAACGGTGGGGGCAGTCGTTCCTGTCCCCCCCGTGGTCGTGCCGCCGGTGGTGCTTCCGCCCGTCGTCGTTCCCCCGGAGGTGCTTCCCGTGGTCGTGCCGCCGGTTGTGCTCCCTCCCGTCGTCGTTCCGCCGGTGGTGGCTGTTCCGCCCGTGGTCGTGGTTGAAGGCGTGTCTCCCGTCAGTCGATAGTTGCGTGGGGCCACCAGGTTCCCAGGAGTTCCCTGGAAGCCGAACTTGACTGTTCCCCGCGGCTCGATCCAGGCGTTGTAACTCTCTCCTCGAACGGCCACGCGCTGACCCTGCCGGGTCACGATGCGGCCGTTCCACATCGAGCTGATCGAGTGGTTGAAGTCGAAGGCGAGCCTCCAGTTGTTGATGCGCTGGTCGGTCAGGTTGGCGATCTCGATTTCGGCCACATAGCCCTGGCCCCAGTCCGAGCCGGGCTTGAAGCTCACCCGATACTCCGCGCCCGCTAGATCGCGGAGTTGCTCTGTTTGCGATGGCTGGGATGGCTCCCCAGTCACCGCAGGCTCCACACCACCCCCGCCCTCAGCGATCGAATCGGGCCCGGCGCCCGAGCAGCCGATCAGCCAGAGGCACACGATCAGAGACCAGATGCGCACGAGTGCGTACCTCTCTTTCTGAGCCTGTGAAGGCAGGATGCCCTCAAGACCGGACCTGGCCCGCCAGGAGTTCCCGGGTCTCCGAGGAATCTCGCCCAACCCCCTGGAGGTCCATTGATTTGCTCACACTGCGTTGTCTGCTCCTGATCTTCTGTCTCACTTTGGCGGGCCTGGCCCAGGACCAGCGCCAGATCCTGTTACTGCCGGTGACCATGCTGGGTGACTACCAGCCCGGCTCGGGTCAGGAGTTTACTCAAGACCTCATCACCGACACCACCCGCATGGCTCCCAACGCCAAACTGGTGCTGGCTCGCTCGGCCGACCTGGCGGGCTTGCAGTATCAGGCCCAGGACCAGCCTCCCAGCAGCGATGAGGCTGCTCGTCTGTGCTCGGCCTACTCCACCACCAATGCAGTCTGGCTGCAGTGCCGCTTCACTCCCGAGTACCAACCCCCCGCTGGCGGACAGCCCGGAGTGCTCACCGTGGCGGGTGGCGCTCGGTTTTGGGCTTTCCGGGCCTCGGACAGGAAGGTGGTCATCGACCAGCCGCTGTCGGTGGTGCGCAGCACTGTGGTTCCGGTGGGCACCGACGACGCCGCCCTGGCCGGTCTGACCCAGAAGCTCAACAGCCAGTGCATGAATCAGCTGGCCCAGCAGGTCATCACCGTGGCCCAGCAGCAGTCCGCCCAACAGCGGACTGCCGCCTGGGGCAGCCCCAACCCGACCGCTACCGGATTCAGCGCCGCCTATCAGGCCATGGCGGCCAGCATCCAGCGTTACCAGCAGGACGTGAATGAGGGCGACCTGATCGGAACCACCGATACCCAGCGCCAGTGTCTGACCAACTGGCGCGCCCTGAGCGCCTCCGACCAGGCGCTGATCGAGAAGAATTACCCGGGCACGACCCAGTGGATGGAAGGCGGCGTCTACTACGACGTTGGCTACCCCTATTACCGTGGCGGCTGGCGCCGCTAAACTTCGTCGCATTGACCGTGCCAGGTAACGTGCGTTTCGAAACTTGTTAGCACTGTCAATGCGAGGGACTGTATGAGAACGAGGAGGCTCCATGATGGATACGGCCCTTCGGGAAACCCACAAAGACCAGCTCGAACCCATTCCTCAGCCCCCCAAGCGCATGCTGGTAGGGAACCTGAACGAGCTGACCTCTGGCCCCACGCCCTTCGAGGCGATGTGCCGGCTGGCCGACGAGTACGGCCCCCTCTTTCAGCTGGAGGTAGGGGGCAACCGCATCATCATCGCCTCCAGCTTCGAGCTGGCTGACGAGCTGTGCGACACCAAGCGCTTCGACAAAGGCATCGGGCCCGGCCTCAAGCAGGTGCGCATCCTCAACTCGGAAGGACTGTTCTCGTCCTACACCCATGAGGCCCACTGGCGCAAAGCCCACAACATTCTCTTGCCTAACTTCTCGCACGCGGCCATGAAGCGCTACGTCCCGGCCATGCTCGACATGGCCAACCAGTTGGTCGAGAAATGGGATCGGGCCGCCGCCGAGGGTCATGAAGTCAACGTTCCTGAAGACATGACCCGGCTCACCCTGGATACCATCGGACTTTGTGGCTTCGACTATCGCTTCGATTCCTTCCAGCATGACCAGCCGCATCCGTTCGTGCAGGCCATGATGAACTTTCTCAGCGCCATGCAGGAAAACGCTCGCCGTCCCGCCCTGGTGAACAAGATGATGGTGCTCAAGCAGCGCCAGCTTCGCAAGGACAGCCAGTTCATCAACTCCTATGTAGACAACATCGTCGCTGAGCGCAAGAAGCTGCCGGATCAGTCGGGGAAGAACGACCTGTTGAGCTTCATGCTCAACGGGGTCGATCGCGAGTCGGGCGAGAAACTGTCCGACAGCGTCATCCGGGCCAACATCGTCACCTTCTTGATCGCCGGCCATGAAACCACCAGCGGGCTGTTGTCTTTCGCCATCTACGAGCTGCTGCGTCATCCCGAAGTGCTGGCCAGGGCCTACGAGGAGGTGGATCGGGTGCTGGGGCCCCAGCCCGATTTCACCCAGATCCACGAGCTGCAGTACGTGCTGCAGATCCTCAAGGAAACCCTGCGATTCTGGCCCACGGCCCCGGTCTTCTCGCTCACCCCCTATGAGGACACGGTGATCGGTGGGAAGTACTTCATTCCGAAGGGGCAGCCCGTGCAGCTGCTGCTGACCAGAGTGCACCGCGACCCCAACGTTTGGGGCCCCCACGCCAACGAGTTCAATCCCGACAACTTCGCCCCCGAGCTGGAGGAGAAGCGCCCGGCGAACGCCTTCAAGGCTTTCGGCAACGGCCAGCGAGCCTGCATCGGGCGTCAGTTTGCCCTTCAGGAGGCCATGCTGGTGCTGGGTATGCTGCTGTCCCGTTTCAAGTTCGTTGACTTCGAGCACTACCAGATGCACCTCAAGCAGAGCCTGACTATCAAGCCAGGCGACTTCAAGATCAAACTCGAGCGCCGTCCCGAGCGAAAGAGCGGGGCCCCGGTCAGACAAGCCGAGCAGCCCGAGACGCCGGTGGAGAAGCCGGTGGCTGTGGCGGCTCACAACACGCCCCTGCTGGTGCTTTACGGGTCCAATATGGGCTCGGCCGAGGCCTTCGCCCACCTGGTGGGGGAGGACGGCGGCGATCGGGGCTACCGGGCCACCGTGGCCAGCCTGGACGAGTACGCCGGCAAGCTCCCCACCGAGGGCGTGGTGCTTGTGGTGACCTCCACCTACAATGGCCAGCCGCCCGATAACGCGGTGCGTTTCGTGGAGTGGCTCAAGAGCGAGCAGAAGTCTCTCAAAGGGGTGCGCTATGCCGTGATGGGCTGCGGTAATCGCGACTGGGCCAGCTCGTTTCAGGCCATCCCCAAGCTGATCGACAGCCGACTGGAGGAGCTGGGGGCCGAGCGCTTGCTGACCCGCGGCGAAGCCGACGCGCGGGGCGACTTCGATGGGCAGTTTCAGAAGTGGTATCGACCCGTGTGGACCTCGCTGGCCGAGAAACTGGGGCTGGATAAGGCCTCGGCAAAAGCAGAAGCGCGGGGCGACCAGTACGAGGTCGAGTTCCTGGAGGAGCCGCGCGACAATCCCTTTGTGGCCTCCTTCGGCGCCCGTCCCATGACCGTGGTCGAGAACCACCCCCTGTATCAGGGCGAGCGCAGCGCCCGCCACATCGAGCTGGTGCTGCCCGAAGGGGTGGATTACCAGCCCGGAGACCACCTGGGGGTGATCCCCCGCAATTCCGAGAGCCTGGTCAAGCGGGTGGCCGATCGTTTCCGGATCGATCCCAGAGCCCGTTTGCGCATCAAGCAGAAGGCGGGCTCTCGCACGGTGCTGCCGGTGGACCGGGTGGTTTCCTTGAGCCACCTTCTGAGCGAGTACGTGGAGCTGCAGGACGTGGCCACCCGGGCCCAGCTCGAAGCTCTGGCGGCCCACACCGAGTGCCCCCCGTCCAAGCTCGCCCTGAAGGCCCTGGCCGCCGAAGACGCTGCTTACGACGAGGGAGTGCGCCAGAAAGGCCGCTCAGTGCTCGACCTGCTGGAAGAGCACCGCTCCGTGGAGCTGCCCTTCAACGTCTTTTTGGAGATGTTGCCGCCGCTCAGGCCGCGCTACTACTCCATCTCCTCTTCGCCCCAGGCGGGCGACCGGATCGTGAGTCTCACCGTGGGAGTGCTTGACCAGCCGGCCCGCAGCGGCCACGGGCGCTTCCAGGGGGCTTGCTCCAACTATCTGGCCCGCACCCCTCGGGGACAGACGGTGTATGCCTTCGTGCGCGCCAACCCGGCCTTCCACATGCCGGAGTCGCCGGCCACGCCCCTCTTGATGGTGGGCCCCGGAACAGGCCTGGCCGCCTTCCGCGGCTTTCTGCAGGAGCGAGCCGTGCAGAAGGCTCAGGGGCAAGAGCTGGGCCCGGCCCTGCTGTTCTTTGGCTGCCGTCATCCCGAGCAAGATTTTCTCTACCAGGACGAGCTCGAGGAGTATGCCCGCGAGGGGGTCAACGAGCTGGTGGTGGCATACTCGCGGGTGGATCCCAACCGCAAGGTCTATGTGCAGCACAAGCTGGCCGAGATGAAGGAGCGGGTGTGGGAGCTCTTGCAGCAGGGAGGCGTGATTTACGTTTGTGGCGATGCGGCCCACATGGCTCCCGACGTGCGCGCTGCCCTGGCCGCGCTCTACCGGGAGAAGACCGGTCAGGGCGAAGCCGAGGCCGAAAAGTGGCTGCAAGAGCTGGCGGCCTCCAAACGTTACCGGCTGGACGTCTGGGCTGCGAACTGAGCCGAGGGCCCGAGCACAGGCTTAGACCTGCTCGATCAGCCGCCGAGCCGCCTGCAGGATGGCCTCGGGCTCGGTCCGGGGCAGGCAATCGACGTTGCTGAGCCAGCCCGCCTCGCTGCAGGCGGCCACCAGCTCGCCCGGCCAGCAGGGCCCCAGCGCTCCCACAGTCAGCAGGCGCCCGTCCGAGCGGCGCAGCGAGTCTTCCCACGCGGATAGCCGCAAGGGTTGCAACTCGATCGGCACCAGCAGCTCGCAGCCGGGCAGGTGCGCTAGCAGCTCCAGGCAGGTGGCCGCGTCCGGTCCGGTGCAGCTGAGCGTCAGAGCGGGCGGGCCGGGCGCCCGGATCAGCCGGGTGGGGTAGGGGAAGGGCTCGGCGCAGCTGTCCAGGCCAAGCTCGAGCTGCAGCGGTTGCTCGAGCAACTCGGGCGGCTCGTAGAGAATCACCGTTTGGTCATCCTCTCGGGCAGCCGTGAGCAGCATCGACTCGGCATCGTGCAGCGGGCTCAGGCAAAGCACCCGCACCTGAGGCAGCCCGGCCAGCGCTGCCAGGGCGGCCAGCTGGGAGGTGCGCACTACCAGCCTTCCCTGGCCTTCGCCCAGGGCTCGCAGCAGCCGATCGAGGGGATCGCGCGGGCGAACCGGAGGCGCCGCCAGCACCTCCAGGCGCACCACCAGCGTGCGCGTGCTTTCGCGCAGACTGGCTTCGGCCCGATCCAGAGCCTCCCGTAGCGGCTCGCCCTGTTCGCTCGTTCCAGGAACCTGGTTCACGCTTTCCTCCCGAATGAAGGTCTTGCTTATCGCTCAAATGAAGAATCCCCCGCCGGGGCGGAGGATCCTCACTGGATAGCCCCGTCAAGGACTATTTCTTTTTGAGCATCTTTTCGGCGTTTTTGGTCCACACCGAGGGACCGCCTTTGTCGTAGCCATACTGGCCCAACTTTTCCCCTTTGGCATTCACGAAGAGAATCGTTGGATAGCCTTCGATCCCATACTTTTCCGACAGAGCCTCATTCTGCTTCTTCAACTCGGCGCTCTGGGGTTTGTTCTGAGGAAAGTCGATCTCCAGCAGCACCACGTTCTTCTTGGCCCAGGCCGCGAATTCCGGGGTATCGAAGACCTCCTTCTTCAGCTTGATGCACCAGCCGCACCAGTCGCTGCCGGTGAAGTCGATCAGGATTGGTTTGCCGGACTTCTTGGACTGCTTGGCGGCCTCGTCCCAGGAAGTCAGCCAGTCTCCCTCGGCGCGCGCGCTGGCGCACAGGAGCAAGCTCAAGCTCAGGGTCAGGACCATAACAGATAGCTTGCGCATACGCTTCGTTTCGTCTCCTCTGGTTGTTCCGGCCGTCGTTTTCGGCACCTCCGGTTAGCCCCCTGTTCAACCGGCGCGGGAGGTCAAAGTTTCCTTACGGGGCCTGAACCTGGACTTTGCCGTTCTCGACCCTGGTGGGGTAGGCGCGCACACACTCGCCCGGAATGTCCAGGCACTCGCCGGTATCGACGCTGAATTGCCAACCGTGCCAGGGGCAGCTCACCACCCCCCCGCCGTCCAGATCGCCTTCGCCCAGAGGGCCTCCTTGATGACAACACTCGTCATCCAGAGCCTTCACCTGGCCCCCGTGAAGAAACAGGGCGTAGACGTGGCCGTCGGGCCCCTTGACACTCTTGCCCTGGCCTTCGGTCAGCTGGTCCAGGGCCACCAGCTCAATCCACTCACTCATAGCGGGCCACGCGTTCGTAGCCGGAGCACCGCCTCCCTGCCATTGAAGGAACTCCGGTCCGCCGCGGCCGGAAGAGGAGTTTTGGCGCCGCTGGCAAAGGGCTCGACCAGCGCAATAGTTGAGAAAAATTCGACATCGGGGGCTCCCACAATGGTTCATAACGTCGTCGCCACAACCTTTTACAGGCTCGAGTGCACCTGCTACCAGTGCAGCCGGCCGCTCGAGTGCTCAGTGTGCGATCTTCTCGAGGAGAATCCGTGGAAGCTGGCTCCCGACGAGTTGCGTCGGTTGCGCGACGAGCTGGTCTGCGAGCAGCTGGCTGGATCGGCCGGGGCCACCGGGGCGGCCGTGTGTCCGAACTGCGATTTGTTGGTGGATTGCCACCATTGCCGGCTGGAAGCCCCCATCGACCTGGAGCAGGTGGATGAGCGGGCCAGGCGGCGTCGGCCCAGTCGCTCGGCCGCCTGACAGCAAGCACCTAGCCCTTGAGCAGACCCATCTTGCGCAGGTCGACCAGCAGCTGGCTCGGGCTGGAGAAGAGCACCGCCTGCCAGCCGGCGGAACGGGCCCCTTCGCAGTTGTCCTCCCGGTCGTCCACCAGCAAGCACTGCTTGGGCTTGAGCTTGGCCAGTTGGGCGGCCAGCTTGTAGATCTCCTTCTCGGGCTTGCGCAGGCCCACCTGACACGAGAGCACGCAGGGTCGAAAGGGCTGGTAAGCGCCCAGATCGTGCAGCACCTTGACGTGGTCGATGATGGTGTTGCTCAGAGCCGCTACCGTGTAACCGCGCTTGCTGAGATTCCAGCAAAAAGTGAGCATGTCCTCATCCAGCCTGGCGGTCGCCCGCATGGTATCGCGCCAGAGCCAGCGACACTCGTCCCCCTCGGGAGGGCGGCCCTGACCGGCCCGCCAAAGGTTCTCGCCCACCTGTTTCCAGAACTTTAGAGTGTCGATTTTGCCTCGTTCCAGGTCCGGGACCAGAGCCAGAACCTCGCGCCGGACGGCCGTCGGGCTGCTCTGCAGCAGGCCAGCTCCCACCAGCATCCAGCGGTCCATGTCGGCATGCACGATCACGCCGCCGATGTCGAAGAAGAAGCCTTTGATGCTGCTCACCAGGCCTCTCTTTGCCGGCCCGAGGCAGGATCCTGGCAGCCGCGACAGAACGCGCGCTGGTGCGATATGAGTTTGAGGTCGACCAGGTCGCCTGTAGCCTTGAAATCGCTTCCGGTCAGGTGCGACTGAACGGCCGCGAGTTGGCTGTGGACGACCGTCCCGGGCACCTGCTGCTTGGCGATCGCTCGGTAGCCTACCAGGTGGTGCGCAACCCGGATGGCACCCCTCGGGCTGTGGTCCTGCGGGGCAAGGTGATTCCGGTGCGCTACCTGCGCGAGGGACAGAGCCGCCAGCGGCGCGAGGGGGCCAGCGATGGGACGGTGAAAGCCCCTATGAACGGAGTGGTGGTCCGGATGCTGGCTCACCCGGGCGAGGCTGTGGAGGCCGGCCAGGTGGTGCTGGTGCTGGAAGCCATGAAGATGGAGAACGAGGTGGCCGCGCCCGTGGCCGGCCGGCTCACCGAGGTGGCCGTCCAGGCTGGTCAGACAGTCAACCCGGGCGATCCGCTCTTTACGGTAGGAAAGGATTGAATTGACCATGGCAGTCGACGTAGCCCGCTATCCCGAGCCCCAGCTCAGTCCCAGGGTGAAGCCCCGCCGCTCCCGCCCCGACCTGGCCCAGCCGGTCATCGTGTCGGCCGTGCGCACACCTATCGGGCGCTTTCTGGGGGGACTGTCCGAGCTGACCGCTCCCCGTCTGGGCTCGGTGGCGATCCAGGCGGCCATGCAAAAGGCGGGTCTCTCCAATGATCAGGTGGACGAGGTCATCATGGGCAACGTGCTGGGTGCCGGGGTGGGCCAGAACCCCGCCCGCCAGGCCACCATCCTGGCAGGACTGGATAGCTCCACCCCGGCCATGACCATCAACAAGGTTTGCGCCTCGGGCCTGAAAGCCATCGTGCTGGCCTGTCAGGCCATTCGTTGCGGGGATGCCGAGGTGGTCGTCGCGGGTGGCATGGAGTCGATGTCCAGGGCCCCCTACCTGCTGGACCGGGCCCGTACCGGCTATCGACTGGGGCACGGGCAATTGCTCGACTCGATGATCTGTGACGGCCTCTGGGATTGCTACTACGACTTTCACATGGGCAATACCGGCGAGCTGGTGGCCGAGCGCTACCGGTTGAGCCGCTCCGAACAGGACGAATACGCCTACCACAGCCACCGCAAAGCGATCGAGGCCCAGAAGGCTGGTCGCTTCGAGGCCGAGATCGTGCCGGTGGAGGTGCCCGGCAAGAAGGAGCCCACCCGGGTAGTGAGCGACGAGTCGCCCCGACCCGACACCAGCCCCGAGACCCTGGCCAGGCTCAAGCCCGCTTTCATGCAGGGAGGCACGGTGACGGCTGGCAACGCCCCTTCGGTCAACGACGGAGCGGCCGCGCTGGTGGTGATGGCCGAGAGCCGGGCTCAGGAGCTGGGCCTCAAACCCCTGGCCCGGGTGCTGGATGCCTTCAGCTCGGGGGTGGATCCGGCCTGGGTGATGCTCACTCCGGTGCCGGCCGTGCGCGGTCTCCTGGGACGCAATCCCGACTGGAAGCTGAGCGACTTCGATCTGATCGAGCTGAACGAGGCCTTCTCGGTGCAGGCCCTGGCGGTCCAGAAGGAGCTGAGCCTCGATCCGGCCCGGATTAACGTGAACGGCGGCGCCGTGGCGCTCGGTCATCCCATTGGAGCCTCGGGTGCGCGCATCGTGGTCACCCTGCTGCACGCTCTGCAGGCGCGCGGAGGCGGGCGGGGTCTGGCCACGCTCTGTCTGGGCGGCGGTAATGGCGTGGCGGTGGCTTTTGAAAGCGTGAGTTGAAGGAACCGGGCACGGCGAGAAGAACTAACGCCGCGCCCAAGCCGTGTTCTTTAATCTCTTCAAGAAGCCGCCGCCCGACCCGGGGGACGAGCCGGAGCCCAAGGCTTCGGCCGATCTGAGTTGGGCCGGCGAGACGACGACCCCTCCGGCCCGGCCCCCCACCTCCTCGTTGCCACCCGCCACCCTGCCCGAGTCGCGCCACCGTACTTCCCACCCGAATATCCCCGCCATGCTGCGCGGCGGTCTGCCGGTCAAGCTGGCCCCCGAGCGCCAGCCGGGCACCCCCCGCACCTGGGACTCGCGCATCGCTCGCCTGGACCAGGAAGGCTTCTGGGTGACCCAGGAAAAAGACCCGGATTCCTATCTGGTCAAGGAAGGCGACACCATGACCGTGGTGGTAGTGGAGCAGGGCGAGCGGCACATCTTCGACTGCCCCGTGCTCCGCATCGAGCATACTCCGGGCAACAACCGCCCCAACGAGGTGCTGCTGGCGCCCCCGGTGCAGAGGAACAAGGAGTTCTCCAGCAGTACCGGGCAGGGCAAGCGCAAACACCTGCGCATTCAGGCCGACCTGCCCGGAGAGTGTCGCGAGGTGCGCCCCGACCACGAGCTGGGACCACCGCTCGGCATTCACACCATCAATGTCAGCCTGAGCGGACTTGCTTTCAGCTGCAACCGCAACTTCGACGCCACGCGCGAGGTGGAAATCCGCCTGCTGGCCTGGAAGTTTCCGCTCCACCTGCGGGCCACCGTGGTGCGCTCAACCCGTCAGCAGGACGGGACCTTCCTGGTGGCCATCCACTTTCCGCCCGATATCTCGCCCATCACGCGCGATCTGATTTCTCAGTTCATCCTGGACAATCAGCGCTCTCGGTGAAGGATCTGACCGGCGCGCAAAAGAAGAGCCGGCGCCGTTAAGTGTTGATCGTTACGTGTTGAAGGTTTTGCCTGACCTTCTGGGGGCGCCTCCATACAAGTTCCTGCAAAACCTTCAGCACTTCACTTTAAGGAGCTTTTCCCCATGCAAGTCGACACCGTCGCCGTCATCGGCTCGGGCACCATGGGCAGTGGCATCGCCCAGGTCTTCGCCCAGAGCGGCTATACCGTCCACCTCATCGACGCCTCCGAGGCCGCCCTCGAGCGGGCTCGCAAAGGCATTCAGGCCAGCCTGGACAAGCTGGTTTCCAAGGGGGTGCTGAGCGATGCCGCCGGCCCCCTGGGCCGCCTTCAGTTCACCCCTCATCTCAAGCAGGCCGCCGGGGCCCAACTGGTGGTGGAGGCAGTCTTCGAGGACCCGACCGTCAAAGAGGGCGTCTTTCGCGAGCTGGCAGGGGTCTGCCCCCCTGAGGCGGTGCTGGCCTCCAACACCTCTTCCATCTCCATCACCCGCCTGGCCGCCGCTTCCGGCCGCCCCGAGCGGTTCATGGGAATGCATTTCATGAACCCGGTGCCGCTGATGAAGCTGGTGGAGCTGATTCCGGGAGAGCGCACGGCGCCCGAAGTGCGCAGCCTGGTGGTGGAGCTGTGCCACAAACTGGGCAAGACGCCGGTGGAGTGCTCCGACTTCCCGGGCTTTCTCTCCAATCGCATCCTGATGCCCATGATCAACGAGGCGGTGTTCTGCCTCATGGAGGGGGTGGGCACTCCCGAGGCCATCGACACGGTGATGAAGCTGGGAATGAACCATCCC
>CAZWUN010000133.1:0-12661 GCA_964637145.1 uncultured Burkholderiales bacterium | reverse complement strand
CGTAGCGCTCGATGGAATGGTTGCACTTTTCCTCGGGAATGCCAAAGTGCTGGGCCACGGCTTCATTGATGCGACGATTGGCCTGGTGGGGGATGAACCGGTCCACGTTCTCGGGCTTGAGGCTGTTGTGGGCCAGGGTTTCCTCCACCACCGAGCGCATGCACGAAACGGCCTCCTTGAAGACCGCCTTGCCGTTCATCTTGGGAAAGTGCCGCCCTTCCTCGAACAGCCTGGGATCGCACCAGGGCTCGAAAGTGAATCCCGGGCCCTCGACCATCAGGTCGCGGGCGTAGCGACCGTCCGCGTGCAGGTGCACCGACAGCACTCCCCGGCCTTCGCCCGGGCCGAGCACCACGGCGCCGGCTCCGTCACCGAACAACACGGTGACGTGGCGGCCTTCATCGGTGTATTCGAGCCCCCGCGAGTGCATCTCGGTGCAGACGAGCAGAATGCGCTTGTAGAGCCCCTGGCGGATGTATGCGTCGGCGATGGAAAGCCCGTAGAGAAAGCCGGTGCACTGGTTGCGCACGTCCAGAGCCCCGATGCCCAGAGCTCCGATCTGCTCTTGAATCACGCAGCCGGTGCCCGGGAAGAGAAATTCGGGGGTCTGGGTGGCGCAGATCAGGAAGTCGAGCTCCTCGGGCTTGAGCCCGGCCGCCTCCAGGGCTCGGCGCGAGGCTTCCGCCCCCATGCTGGCCGGCGTCTCTCCGCTGGCCGCGTAGCGGCGCTCCTTGATGCCGGAGCGTTGCTGGATCCACTCGTCCGAGGTGGTGAATCGGCTGGCCAGTTCCTCGTTGGTGACCACACGCTCGGGCAGATATCGTCCCGTTCCAAGAACACAGGCGCTGGGCATCATTCCTCCACTGAGTTGACCTGGGCCGCGCAAGGGCTGAGGTCGAGCTTCGTCGCGGGGACGAGGCTTAGGTTTGTGACGCGGCCGGGAAGGGTTCCTTCCGAACACGCATAACATCGGCTCACCGAGCCTATGATCCACTTTACGCCCCCGCCCCCGGTCCATCTCTGGGGACCCTTGCAGATTAACAGCCACGGGTTCTTCTTCCTGGTCGGCGCGCTGGCTGCGTTCTTCTGGACCCGGGCCCGGGTTCGGCCCGAGTATCGCGAGGCGGTGGAGGCATCCCTCCCGTACATGGTCATCGGCGGCGTGTTAGGGGCCAGGCTGGCCTGGGTGGCCCTCAATCCGGCCATTTTCACCCAGCCCGGGGAGATCTTCAAAGTCTGGTCAGGCGGACTGGTTTCTTACGGGGGATTGATAGGAGCCGTGCTGGCCTGGCTTCTCTTCCTGCGCTGGAACCGGTTGCCGGTGGCCGAGCTGACCGAGGCCATGGCTCCCACGGCCTTGCTCGGGTGGGGCCTTGGCCGGCTGGGTTGCTTTCTTCACTGGACCCAGGAGTGGGGCACGGTGACCACGGTGCCCTGGGCCGTCGTGGTCGGGAGCGACCCGCCGCGCCACCCGGTGATGCTCTACCAGGCCCTCATGTTGTTGGCGGCCGCCCCTCTGGCAGCCTGGTTGGGACGGCGCTTCGGCTCGGCGGCCGGCTGGTCGCTGCTCCTTTATGGTCTGAGTCGTTTCGTGGGAGACTTCTTTCGCGAATGGAACCCCGAGTGGTTGGCTCAAACCTCGCGAGGGACCGCCCTGACACTGGCTCTGGTCGGGCTGGTGCTGGTGCTCAGGCGCGGGCGTTCAGGCGGTAGTAGCGCAGAGTCTCCAACTCGATGAGGTGGGTGCCGTTGCGGTCCGAGAAGTGGAACATGATGGCCGGCTCCTCGGCGCCGGGCAGGGTCACCGAGCTCACCTGGGCAACCTGCGGCTGGCTCGAGCCGGTGGAGTCGTAGACGAGCAGAGGCTCGCCGCGATACTGCTGATAGATCAGCTTGTCTCCCGGCAGGGACACCATCAGGCTGCCATCCGGGCCTTCCTGCTGCATCACGCCGCTGGCCGGGTTCTCGATGCGCACCGCCCCGTCGTGGTAGCGTCGGATCAGCCGGCCGTCTTCGAGGACCTCTTCCTCGTAGTCGAGGAACTCGTCGCTGGCTTCCCACAGCGAGTTCCCGTTCTGATGCTGACCCCCCTGGCGCTCGCGCTGGTAGCTGTCGGTGACGACCCCGTTCTGACGGGCCACGTCGGCAGCCCACTCCACCGTCTTCAACAGAGCCTGAAAGCCGCGCATCAGCACGTTCGGGTCGAGCATATCGGCCAGGGCTTTTTGAGTCTGGGTGGCCATCGCATGCCCAGTGTAGGCTCATTTGTAGGCCTGTCCCAGCAGCCGATTGTTTCCGACAGGTTAACTGGATATCCGAGTCGTAAACACCAGCCGAACTTTTTTAACAAGAGGATTGATCATGGACGAGAAGCGCCCCCTGGAGCAGCACGAAGTGGCTGCCAAGACCCCCAACAAAGAGGACGAGTTCTTCAGGAAGGAAGAGGCGGCTGCCAAGGAGCGGGCCGAGGCCGCTCGCAAAGAGCGCGAGCGAGCCGAGCAGAAAGAGCTGCACTACATGCGCTGCCCGAAGTGTGGCGCCGAGCTGGTGGAAGAGGCCCACGAGAGCATCATGATCGACAAGTGCCCCGAGTGTCAGGGTCTCTGGCTCGACCATGGCGAGCTCGAGAAGCTCAACGCTAAAGAGAAGGGCTTCCTGTCTCGCTGGTTCAGCTGAGCAATCGGGCCGAGGAGCGTAAACTCAGGTCCCGGTAAGAGGAGAGAGGCTGGGGGCGGGTCGGCAGGCCCCGGTGCGAGGGCTCGGCTCGGCTCAGCTCGCTCACGGCTCGCTCATAGAGCCGCTCGGCGCCCGAGCGGTTTCCGCGTCGCAGGTGGAAGAGAGCAGCCGCCAGTTGGATCATTCCACGAACCACCGGATCGCGGGTGGCCTGCCAGTCTTCCTCCCAGGCCTCGTGAGCATGCCAGAATCGTCCTCTTCTAAGCTCTTGCAGCCCTCGCTCCAGGCAGGTCAGAACATGTCCCCCATGCCCGCCGGGCCCCCGAAGATACCCTCCAGAGCGCCGAGATCCCTGTCGGGCCAATCGATCAGGCCGGCCAGGCGCGCCTGCCAGGGGCTGAGAAAGCCCCCGTAGAGACATGCCAGGGCCCGCTCGGAAACCCTCAGTCCCCCTGAGCGGGCCTTCTCGACCTGGGCCCGGCCCGCCTCGATGCGCACCCACCACGAGCCCCGGTTGGCGGCCAACAGCGGGTCGTCCACGGCCAACTTGAAGGCGCACTTGAGGTGCGGGCTGTAGCCTCTCCCCTGCAGAGCGGCCGGCACGTCCACCAGGCGCAACATCCAGACGATGTTGATGCGCGTCTCGACGTACTGCTCGGCCAGTACCGTCAGCAGAGGCTGGTGCGGGGCGCCGAACCAGATGGCCTGCTCGGCCAGGCTGCGGTGGTCGGCCAGAAAGGAGTAGATCCTGCGGGCCGCTCGCGGGGTGAGGGCCACGAAGTCGGTCAGAGCCAGATTCTGCCAGCCGGGCTGGCTGCCGGCCTGGCGGTGTACCACCACATAACCTTCCAGCGGATCGCCCACCCCGTAGACCTCGGCCGGCTCGTCGCGCGGATTGAGAACTCGGCGCCAGTTGGGCTCGGTCCTATCGAGGGCGCCCTGCTGCCGGCGAGCCCAGGAGCGATAGACCTTCTCGAGCATCTTGGGCTCGCGGGGCAGCTTGACCAGAGGCAGATCGCGCTCTTGCACGGGACCGAGCCGCAGGTTCAGACGAAACTCGGCCCGCGCGCCAGCCTGCTCGAAGCCTGACTTGCGGTAGAGCGTCTGGGTGGCGGGATACAGGGCCGAGAGAGGGATCTGACGCTGGTGAAGCTCCCGGATGGCCCCCTCCATGAGGCGGCTGGCTGCCCCCCCTCCACGCGCCTCGGGTGCGACGCCCACGGCCGAGATGCCTCCCATCGGCAGGCTCCGGCCCCCGTAGAACTGGGCCATATCCAGGATCATCAACCCCCCGAGCAGCTCGTGCCCGCGTCGGATGACCCGGCAGACCTCCAGACCCTGACGCTCGATCCACTGCTCGGCTCTCATCCCCGGAACGTGGAAGCTGGCGTTGAGAATCTCGGCGAGGCGCGACCGGTCCCCTTCGGCCAGGGGCTCATACTCCATGACGGCTCCAGTCAGTGGTTGATGGACGACTCCAGCTTCATGACCCAATATTCTTTAGGGTCCTTATGCCAGTAGAAGATCAACTCGGGCTCCTCGAACCGGTTGAAGTTGAGAATCTTGACCCGGCTGTGCGTCTTGACGCGCCCGCGCGTGCCGGAGCGGTCGAGCTCGACCGAAACCACCTCGGAGCTCAAAATATCCAGGCTCTCCGGAGGAAACTTGAACAACTGGGTGATCAATCGGGGCATGTTGACCTTGCTTCGGTCTACGCTGGAGCTATAGCTGGCGGCCTTCTCGAAATCCTTGAAGCGGATGTCTTCCAAAAAGTCGGCCGTGCGATCGCGTAGGAAGCGGGCATCCTCATTGGTGTTGGGATCGGCCTCGCCGAAGCTGGAAACCTCCCCCGGTTTGGGAGCGGGCTTGCTACCCCACTGCAGGATGCTCTTGAGACTGGGCCACTTGAAGCCCACCCCGTCACCACCGAAAGCGAGCAGCGCGATGGCCCCGGCGACGAGCAGGAAGAAAACAAAGAGAACCTTCTTCACAACGGATGGTTTCGATTCGGGATCTGGTTAGCCCTCTGGGCTGTGTTCAGCGCCGCATCAGAAAGATGGTCAGTCCCAGCAGCAAGGCCGACATCACTCCCAGGGCCAGGCAGCCCTGGAAGAAGGTGCCCATGCTGGGCTCGGTAGCGGCCAGGTTCTTCAAGCCATCGTAGGCCCAACTGGTCATGGTGAGATCTTCCAGCAGCTTGACCGTCCAGCGAGAGTGCTCGTGCGACATGACCGCCTCGCTGAAGAGCACCTGAGGCAGCAAGAGCAGAGGAACGCCGGCCACGGCGCGGTCGGAGGTGGAGACGAAGGCCGACAGGGCCAGTCCCAGCGACGAACCGGCCAGGGAGGCCATGAAGAGCACCGCGAAGTGAAGCAACTCCCCGCCGGGCAGTTTGAGCTTGAGGTTGACCAGGTAGATCAGGCACAGGCACTGGATGAAACCCAGCATGGCAAGAATCATGATTTTCGAGAGCACGTAAGCGGTGGGATCGAGCCCCACCCGGCGCTCGCGCCGATACATATCGCGCTCTTTGACGATTTCGCGACAGGAGTTGATGGCTCCGAACCAGACCGCCGAGAGGGCCAGCACGAACCAGAGGCTGTCGGTGACCGTCTGGGTATCTCCCCAGACCAGAACGATGCAGAGCGCGATGACCGGGGCCTGGATCAAGAGCAGGAAGGTGTTGCCCAGGTCACCCCAGACGATCTCCAGGTAACGTTCGGCCAGAATGCCGGTCTGATCGGAGCGAGATCCCATCGCCGGACTGAATTCGACGAGCTTTAGCGGGCCCCTGGCAGGCGCTCGCTGACCAGCTTGGCAAACCAGGGAGTGTTGCGGAACTTGCCGGCCAGGCTCTCGGCCGCGGAAGCGGTGAGCTTGGGATAGATGTCGGACAACTCCTCCACCCCGAAGAAGCCGGGCGCATCTTTTGGGGGCCCAAAGAAGACCACCTGACCGGCGCACATGATCACCACGAGATCGAGCAGATCCAGGCTGGACATCACGTGGGTGGTCACCAGCACAGTGCGTCCCCCTCGCGCCAGGTCGCGGAAAAGCTTCATGAAGTGCTCTTCCAGGGCCGGGTCGAGTCCGGAGGTGGGCTCGTCCAGGAAGAGCAGCGGCGGACGGGTCAAGAGCTCGATTCCGATGCTGACGCGCTTTCTCTGTCCACCCGAGAGCCGATCGATGCGCACATTGTGGCGCGCGGCCAGGTCCATCAGCTCGAGCACTTCTTTCACCCGATTGGCCAGCTCGGCCGGCTTGGCTCTGGGCATGCGCAGGCGGGCGCTGAAGTAGAGCTCGCGGCGCACTTTCAAGCTGGGATGGACCACGTCGTCCTGCGGCACGAAGCCCATCAGGTCGACGGGTACCTTCTCGCCGGAGTAGAGGTCGGCCCGTCCGATCAAGACCTGACCATCGGTGGGACGCAGTTGCCCGCTCAGAGCCTTGAGGAGAGTGGACTTGCCACAGCCGCTCGGCCCGAGCACCCCCACGAACTCCCCCCCTTTGATCGAGAGGCTGACCCGCTGCAAGATGGCCAATTTCTTGACACTGAATCCGACATTGAGAGCATGGACCGGAACACCTGGCACGCCGACCCCTTTGCCGGCGCTGCGCAGTTCTCCTTGGAGGCGTTCGCAAGGACATCAAGGGGTGGGTTCGAAGTTTTCCATCAGACAGATGAAAAAACACCAGAAAAACAAAAAACAACAACTGAAGCACCGCTCGGGAAAGGGAAACTCCCGCCCTGAGGGGCCCGTAGCCACCGAGGAGCCGATGCCGGTTCCGCCCCTCGAGTTGCCGGCCATCTTCCAAACCGAGCCGGCGCCCGCGATCCAGACGAGCAAGCTCACCACTGTCTGTTTTGTGGATTTCGAGAATTTCTTCTATTCCTCGTACACCCACGGTCGGCCGGTCAGCGTCTCCAAATTGGCCCGAGTGCTCAACCGACTCTCGCGCGACGTGTGCGGCGACGGTTTTGCTCACACCGCCGTCTATGCCGGTTGGGACGCCATCTCGGCCAAAGCGCGCCACGCTCAAGACGAGTGGGCCATGCACGGTTGGCGCACGGTGGCCGTTCCCACCAAGGAGGACCTGGTCAGCCAGCGGGCCATCAAGAACATGGTCGACTTCATCCTCAGTCTCGACGTGCTCGAGGCTGCCCGCGATCACCCCGACTGGGAGCACTTCTTCATCGCTTCGGGAGACTCGGACTTCTGCGAAATCGTGGAGCGTCTCAAACGGTTGCGCCGCAAGGTCACCGTGGTCTCCCTCAAGCCCAGCCTCAGCTATCGATTGCAGACGGCGGCCGACGACTACATCGTCTGCACCCTGGACGATGTGTCGGGCGCCGAGGTGCTGCCCACCCCCTATCGTCGCTTGCCGGCCGAGCCGCGCCGCAAAGGCGAGCAGGAGCCCTACCAGATTCTGTGCGAATGCATCGGGCTCGCCGAGCAGGATCAGGGCACTCGGCCGGTACCCTGGAGGATCGTGCGGGACAAATTTTTCCTCTCGCATGTGCAGATGAATCCCGAGGAGGCAGACCAGTTCGCTCGCGAGTGGGCCCAGGCCGGATTCCTGGACCTGAGCAACCGCAAAGGTCCCACCAATCGGGTCGAAGCTTACATCTGCGTTCCCAAAAGGGGATGAATCCAAATCGACGAACGCCAGGAGCAGTATGACGCGATTTGCCTTGTTCTGTCTGGTCGCAGTAATCGTAACCGGTCTCGAGGCTCAGGCCGGCGACATCGTGGGCACGGTCAAGCTGACCTCGCCGGTCAAAGAGAGAGCGGTGGGCAAGAAGAAGATTCGCCCCTCCAAGGACTGGGGCGCGGACTACGACAAGGACGCCGAGGTGCCCAAGGGCGTCAACGAGAACGAGTACACCGTGATCGAGGTGCTGGGGGACAAACTACCGTCCACTCCCCGCAAGGTCGATCTGGTTCAGAAAAACAAAACCTTCAGCCCCCACGTGCTGGTGGTTCCCAAAGGCTCGACCATCCGCTTCGTCAACCAGGACGACTTCGAGCACAACGTTTACAGCGTCAGCGAGCCAGGCGCTTTCGACATCGGGCGCTATCGGGGCAAGTTTCGGGAAGATCAGTTCACCGAGGCTAACGCGCTCGAGATCTTCTGCGGCCTGCATCCTCGCATGAATGGCTACATCGTGGTGGCTCCCAACAATTTCTTCGCCCAGGCTAACGGCCAGGGAAAATACAAAATCTCGGGCCTGCCCGCCGGAACCTACCAGGTTCGATTCTGGCACCCTCGCACCGAATCGAAGACCGTCACGGTCAAGGTGCCTGCTACCGGCTCGGTCACTCAGGACGTCAACCTCTAGGCCTTGGCCGCCCGCCGGAAAAGAGCCCGCTCGCTTCGCAGCGAACTGACGCAAGCCATCCTGGTGGTCATGGTGGTGGCCGTGATCGCACTCTTCGGGGGGATCTTCTGGGTCACCATTCCCGCCTTCAGCAAGGCCGTGCGCGATCAGCTGAAGATGGAGCCCTTTCTGGAGGCCCAGCGGGCAACCGCTAACGGCCTGGCTGACCTGGGGCAGTTGATCGTCCAGGACAGCAACTTTCAACTCTGCGTGGTTCGCGACGGCACTGCCATGATCGAGGCGCTGGATGAGCTTTCTGATGAGGAGTTGCTCAAGCCAACGCCCGAGATCCACCAGCGCCTGGACCGTGTTCGCTCGGAGAAGCTCAACAATCTCTGGGAGCAGGCCCAGCGCATCCTGTTGCGGCAGGATGTTTCCGATGCCCCGGACGGACTGTATGGCTTTGCCAGCAAAGCCGATCTTCTGGTGCTGGTAGACGACTACGGCCGGGCCTGGTTCCAGATGGTTTCGCAACACAATCCCAAGGCTCCAGAGCAGATCGGCCGGGTGACCATCAGGCTTCCCCTCTCGGCCAGCGACAATCCGCGACCGGACGCGCTGGCGATGCACGAGTCCAGCCTGGTGGTGGCAGCCCTGGAGAATCAGGCTCCCTATCGCTCCTACCAGAGGTATCCCGATGGCCAGCTCTACAACATGGTGGCCGTTCCTTACCAGTACGGGCGAAACGCGGGCGTGCTGCTGCTCGGTGAGCGGATAGGACTGCAGACGGCTACCAGAACCGGGCGCATCTTCGACTGTGCCTGTATGATTCTGTCCGGCGGGAGCTTTGAGAACGGCTACTTTCCCCCGGCGGAGTTCAAACACCAGTCGGCTCAGGATAATGTCTCGCTGATGTATCATTACGGCAGTGCCCAGCCTTCCACCATTCGCCTGGGAACCGAGCTCGCCCGGTCGAGGGACGTTTCTCTGTCTGCCAGTGGGTGGCTGCCGGTCGACTACTCCTCCGAGGTCAAGAACGTCAAGTTGGCGGGGACAGAATATGCCTTGCTCGCTCAGCCTCTCATCGATTCTCCCCAGGCGCTGGAGGAAGCGGTCTCCCTCGAAGTCAAGGCTCGCCCCGCTCCGCCAATTCCCACCGAGGCCTCTCAGTCCAAGACCGACAAGGTGGGCACTGTGCTGGGCTGGGTCGTTCTCCTGAAGCCAACCACCGAGGTGGCTGCGGCGGCCCTCAACCAGCAACTTTTCATCCTCAGCGTGGGGGCTCTGGCGGCCCTGCTGGGCATCATCCTGGCCCGGCCGGTCTCGCGCCACATCACCGGACCCATCCTGATGCTGGCCAGCAAGATGCGCCGGGTGGTCGAGCAGGGCGACCTGACGCCGGCTCAGCCGGAAGGAAGCCGGGAGATCATGGAGGCCTCCGAGGCCTTCAACCAGATGGTGGCCGGTCTGCGCCAGAAGGACGTGCTGGAGAAGTTCGTGCCCGAGGAGACTCGGGCCGAGGTGGCCCAGGAGGGGCGGCTGGTGCTCGGACAGGCCCAGCGCGTCACGGCCACGGTGATGTTCAGCGACCTGCGCGGCTTCACCTCGCTTTCCGAGCGGCTCGATCCCAGCGAGCTGGTGGAGATCCTGGGTGAATACCTCAAGCGCATGACGGCGGTGGTGCTGCAGAATAACGGCTCTATCTACGAGTACATCGGCGATGCCATTCTGGCTGTCTTTCGCGATCGAGAGGACGGTGGGAGTGGAGCCGCCCAGTCGGTGCGGGCCGCCCTGGCCATGCATCGCGAGCTACAGGTCTTCCAGGATTCCTCCGAGCACCCCGAGGTGAAGGCCATGCGCCAGGGGATCGGCCTCAATACGGGCCTGCTCGTCGACGGCAATATCGGGATGGAGGAGCGGGCCAAGCGGGCCGTGATCGGGGATACCGTCAACCTGGCCGCCCGCATTCAGGACCGCTCTCGCGACGGCAAGCACACCGACATCCTGGTCAGTCAGACCACCTACGAGGCGACTCGCGACCAGTTCGAGTTCGAGTTCTTCGGGGAAGAGATGTTCAAGGGCAAGAGCCAGCCCGAAAAGGTCTGGGAAGTGCTGCGCGAGCGCCTGCCATGAACAAAGAAGCGCCGCTCGAAGGCGACGCTCTCAGGTCAGCGGCTCGAGCGCCGCAACCAGTAGATGCCGTCGAGCGCGCTCGGATTTGAGGGCCCGCAGGTGTCTGCAGACGGCTCGCTGTTTTGGGACCGGGTATCCATAAGTTTGTCCTCACTGGGGTTCAGGCCGCGGTTTGTTTTTGGCCTCGCTTGCGCGGGGCCATTCGAGTCAGCTTCGCGGCTCCCGGCCAACTCGTTCTGCTACAGTGATACTGCAGGCAGCCGGGCGGGAAGATGAATATTTTGTGACCATTCTCACAGCATCTCGTCGATCATGCGGGCGCGCAGCTTTTTCCAGATCTCGGGCGGCAAGATCGAGCGAATCTCGAACAGCTCGTCGACCACGCTCTGATTGATCTGCATCTGCAGGTCGTTGATCTCGCGCACCTTGGCGTTGACAGCCGCCTTGTCGGGCTGATCCTGGGCCAGAAGCTGCAACAGCTCGAGGCGCTTGGCCTTGACCTGGGTCTGGATGGGCCCGCGCATCTGCTTGTAGCGAGTGCGAACCTCGCGCACCTGCTGGCGCTGGGAGGCGGTCAGCCGCATGGGTCGCTCGGGCGGGTCGAGCGGGTCTTGAGCCGCCACCGGGGCCAGCAAGAACGCTACCAACAACAGGAGCAACAGAGGCCGAACGGTCACAGCCTCTCCAGCCAGTCCAGGTCGTCCTCCTCCGGGCCCGGATTGCCCAGGCCGCTCAGGTCGGGCAGGGCCACCTCCTCTTCCTCGACCAGAGCCAGCAGCTCAGGGTCGGGAACGGCCGGCAGGATGTCTCCCCCGGTCAGACGGGTATCCGGCAGCACCTCGCTGTAAGTCACCTCCACCAGCCTCTGGCCCTGGTTGTAGTCGCGCAGGGCCGGGTAGCCTACCAGTGCCAGCACCACCACCATGGAGGCCAGCGCCAGCGTGACCTGGGGCCGGAAGAAGCCGGCCAGAACCTCGCGCCAGCCGGGTTTCGGGGCCGGCTCCTGGCGAATGCGCTCCCAGACCTGAGCCACGAAGGTGGGCGAGGGCTCGAGTTCCGGCCAGGCCGAGTCCATCGCCGAAAGAGCGCTCTCGAACAGGCTCAGCTCCTCGCGGCAGGCCTCGCAACTGTCGCGGTGAGCACAGAACGCCTGGCGCTCGGCCGGCTCGAGGGTGCCGTCCGTATACTCGGAGAGACGATCTTGAAAGTCCTGGCAGTTCATCTTCTTCTCACCCCCTCAGATAGGGGGTCAACTTCTCCTTCAAGGCCAGCTTGGCCCGGTGCAAACGCGATTTGACGGCAGGAACCGAGAGCTTCAGGATGTCGGCGATCTCCTCGTAGGAAAGATTCTGGAAGCGCTGCATCATCACTGCCGTGCGCTGTTCTTCGGGAAGCGAGAGCACCGCTTCGCGCACCACATCCCCCAACTCCTGGCGGGCGAGCAACTCCTCGGCCGAGCCGGCAGGGTCCTGGATCTGGCGCACGCTGTCCGGTTCGCCCTCCTTCATGGGAGCATCCAGACTGGTGTTGCGCTTGTGGCGCACCTTGGCGCGCTCGTTGCGGCACAGGTTCAAGGTGACCTGGTAGAGGTAGGTGAAGAACTTGGCCCGGGCCTCGAAGCGGTCGGCGGCCCGATAGACGCGCAAGAAGACCTCCTGGGCCAGGTCCTCGGCCTCGACGGGGTCGCCGGTGAAGCGATAGGTCAGATTCAGCACCGTCTTCTGGTATTTCCGGATGATGTTGCTGAAGGCCTCTGTATTGCCCGCCTTCACCTGCTGCATCCAGAGGACATCTTCCTGGTCGGGCGTCAGGGCGTGTTCAGTCACTTCAGCCCTGCGTTTGACCAGCGGAACCTGAATCGGGGCAGTGAGCACACTGGTTAACAAAAGAACCTCCCTTGCATGGCGGATGGACAATCCATCCCACCATCCAACCGGGGAGGTCAGGAAAAGTTTCTCGGTTTTTCGGGAAGACAGATGGCCCCCTCGAGGTGACGATCCGGATGGGCCGGATCGTCACCTCGCGCGGGGTGTCTAGTGGCTCTCCCGGGCCGCCGCCATGAGTGCCAGACCGGCGAACATTGACCCGATCATGACTGGGGGACCCCAGGGACTCCCCAGAGCCGCCCCCACCATGATTCCGGTCATCATTACGCCTACGCCCGCCATCGACATGGCTTCCCGCTTGCCCTGGGTGAAGGTCGGCCTGGTGTAGAGACCTTCCAGGGAAGTGGGATTGGAGGGCCCGTAGGTGTCCACAGACGCGCTCGACGTTGAGAACGACGAACTCCCCCGCAGCAGCCCGGAGAATCCCCCGACCTGCGGAGCGGTGGCTATGGTCATGATGTCTCCCTCCTGAGCCTCGAGGTCCTCCTCGCTGCTCTTGCAGCCAATTTATAAACCGAACTGCAGGCAGGGTACGTGAACCGGTTGTGACCATCCGGACAAGCCGCGCAATCGCCTGGGAAGGCAAACTCTAGTTCCCACCCGGCTCCCAGCGCGGCAGGCCGAGCTCGGGGCAGAAACGGCGGGG
>CAZWUN010000132.1:5448-12685 GCA_964637145.1 uncultured Burkholderiales bacterium | reverse complement strand
GATGTGGATCTGGGTGGGATCCTTCACGGCCACGACCACTTCCTGAGGGGAGGGCCGACCGATGCAGATGCCTTGAATCGAGCGCGAGACGGTCTCGGGCAGCACCCGGGCCACCTCGGGGTCGAGTTGAACCTGGGCCAGATCGACGCTGGGCAGATCCACCTCGCTCACGAACTCGCCCGACTCGGGCGTGGCCCGCACGGCGGCCTCCTTCTTGTGGCTGAGCAGGATGTGCCAGGCGCCCAGCTTGCTCGCCACCATGCCAAAAAAGCCTTTCTTGCCGGGCGCGGCCGGGGCCGGCAGGCCCTCGCTGCTCTCGGTCACCGGCCCCTCCACGGGCTTGCTCAAAGCTTCGTAGATCTGGGCCACCGAGGAGGGGCGGCGGCTCATCTCGGGCTCGTGCAGCCAGGCCACCACCGAGGCCAGGCGGGGGCCGAGTTGCTCCAGGCGGGGCATGTCCACGGCTCCAAAGAGCCGATCCACGGCTCGGGGCGGGGCCTGGCCGGTGGTCAGGAAGTGGAGGATGGAGGCCACCGCGTAGAGGTCGTTGCCGGGGTGGCTGGGCTCGCCCAGGAGCTGCTCGGGGGCCGCGAAGTTGGGCGAGCCCTGGGAGCGGAAGGCGGTGCCGCTCTTGTCGGCGGACGATTCGCGCATGCGGGCCAGGCCGAACTCGACCAGCTTGAGCACCCCGTGGGGGGTCACCAGCACTGTCTCGGGGCGGAGATCGCGGTGGACGATGGGGGGATCTTGCCCATGCAGGTACTCCAGCACCGACAGGAACTGCTCCAGGTAGCGCTGGATCAGCTCGGGAGGCTGGGGACCGTCGGCCTCGACCACCTCGGCCAGGGTGCGGCCGGAGAACTCCTCGAGCACCAGGTAGATGCCGGTGCGGTCCTCCACGACCTCCATCACCCGGGGCAGGTTGCGGTGCTGCAGGCGAGCGAGCAGGCGTCCCTCGCGCAGGGTCTGCATGCGAGCCTCGCGGGTGGCCGACTCGGGATCGAGCCGGCGCAGGCGCAAGGGGGTGCCGTTGGAGCGATCCTCGGCCTCGTAGAGGGTGGAGAAGCGGCCCAGCATCATCTGGCGCAGGACGGTGAAGCGTCCGCCCACCAGCTTGGGCACCTCGACCGGCTGGGCCTCGAAGCTCTCCTGAGCGGCGGCCTCGGGGGGAGGAGCCATGCGCAGCAGGGCGGGGGTCATCTTCTGGGCGTAGAGGTGGGTGCGCTCGAGCGCCTCGATGTCGAAGGCCTGCTGGGGTTTGGAGCGATGGGCATACAGCAGGCCCAGAACGCGTCCCTCGTGGAGGATGGGCACGCACAGTGCGGTGTGCTCGAGATTGCTGGGGGTGCGCAGATCGGGAGCCTTCTTCTTACAAACCGAGCGCACCAGCACCAGATCCAGAGCGGCCCCGCTCCACACCTCGTCGGGATGCACGCCACGCACGTCGGCCACGGCGTATTCGCCGTCCCACAGCTCGTCGTGCAGGATCACGCCCCGGTCGGCCTGCAGGGTGCTGGTCATGTAGTCCAGGGCACCCTGCCACAACTGCTTGAGGTCGGTGGCGTTGGAAAGGGTATCCATGCTCGAGCGGTTCCCCGAGAGCCGGGGGGGAACCTCTCTGGGGGACCAGAAACTGACCTGGCAGGAAGGCGCCTTTCCTGAGGCAGGCGCCGGTCGGCTCCGGGCAGAACCTGGGGCCGGTGGCGCGGCTGATCGAATACCTGCAGAGCGAGCGGGCCACCCCGGCGCTGCTGGCGGTGGTGGTGATGGGGCTGTTCGTGATCAGCCCCCTGGCCGATATGGGCTATCTGCACTCGCGCCTGCCCGAGTACGTCTTCTGGCTCTTCCTGGTGCTGGGCGTGTTCATCATCACCCACCACCCGGTGCTCCGCTGGACCAACCTGGTGCTGGCCGTGGGAGCGGTCCTGACCAGTATCACCAAAGGCGGCCACCACTCCATGCTGGAATCGGTGTTCACCGTGCTCTACGTGGTGCTGCTCACGGTGGTCTACTGGCAGCGGGTCTTCAGCCCGGGGCGGGTGAACTTCTACCGGATCGTGGGCGCGATCACCATCTATCTCTTCATCGGGGTCTTGTGGGCCGAGTTCTACAAGATGGTGGAGCTGACCATGCCCGGCTCGTTCCGTTTCGGGCCGGACCTTCAGGGGGGGCGCCTGGAGAACAACTTGATCTACTTCAGCTTCATCACCCTGACGACGGTGGGCTACGGCGACGCCACTCCGTGCCAGCCGCTGACCCACTCGCTGGCGGTGATGGAGGCGCTGGTGGGGCAGGTGTACCTGACCGTGCTGATCGGACGGCTGGTGGCGGCTTCGCTGCAGTCACCGACCCTGGCCGAGTAACCTTACTTGCGAGCCATCTCCAGCGGGGTGCCCCACACCTTGGCCTTGGGCGGCAGGCTCTTGGGCTCGCTGGTCTCGCCCAGCGTCTCGGTGAGCTGATTCAGCATCGAGCCCATCGAGGTGGGGGTCTTCTGGTCCAGCAGCGTGGCGGGGGCGCGCTTGGCGAAGGTGCTCTGAGGGGCCAGAGGAGCCGGGGCGGCGGGCGGGGTCCAGGCGGCGGTGTTGGGGCTGCTCATCCAGCTCAGGTCCAGCTCCTCCTCGTCGCCCAGCAGGTCGGCCATGGACGGCAGGGCAGCAGGCGGGGTGACCAGGCTCTGGAGGAATTCGGCCACCCGCTGGCGGTTGAGGTGGAAAACCAGGCCCCAGGTCAGGCCCCAGGTCAGTCCCATCGACACCAGCAGCACCGGCGACTCGCCGCCCAGGCAAAACCACGCCCAGGCTGCGTAAAGCAGGCCGACCAGAATTCCATACACGACCATCACGGGAACAACCATTGCGGGACGAGGAGCGGGAGCGGGCCGGGCGGGGGCGGTGTAACGCTGAGACATCTGCTGGCGCACCCGGGCCCGCTCGATGGCCTCTTCCAGCGCCAGTCGGTTGCGGTAGTATGTATGCACGTTGATGGTCATGCTTCCTCTGCGACCATCCTACCGAGACCGCCCTAAAAAAAACTGAACTAAATTGTAAACACACCCCGGGCGGGGCAACTTCAGCGGAAGTTACCCCGGCTCGAACAAAGGCGAACAGAGCCCGCGCGGAGGCGCCAGGACCCGTCGCGGGTGGAGATCCTCCACCCCACTCTCAGCCTGAGGCCATTATGGCAAGGCAATCTTAAAGAAAACTGAACATTTTCGCTCGAGCCTCGTGTTGCCCCATGGAGGAAGAGTTGCCCTCTCTCAGAATCCTCCGGCCCATGCGTAAGACATTCGTACTCCTCTGTCTTTTGATTCTGGCCGTGGGATGCGCCCAGGGCCCCAGCCTGAAGAAGGGCGCGGTGGTCCTGGCCTCGGACGTCCTGACCCTGCAATTTGCCCCCGACGGGCTGACTCTGGCCATGGGCTCGAACGACAAGTCGCTGCGTCTCATCGATGTGGACAGCGGCGTGGAGCGCGCCAGCCTGCCCGGCCACGAGAAGGGCGTCTGGGCTCTGGCCTACTCGCCCGACAACAAGATGCTGGCCTCGACCTCCTCGGACGGCACCGTCCGCATCTGGAACCCCGACCAGAAGCGCCTGCTGCAGGTGCTCAAGCCGGGCGGCTACTCGGTGGCCTTCCGTCCCGACTCCAAGCGCCTGGCGGTCGGGTCGGACTACAAGATTCGCATTTACAACACCGAGAACTGGACCCTTTTCAAGGAATGGGCCGAGCCCGACGGCAACGTGTTCACGGTCGCCTTCTCCGAGGACGGCAAGAAGCTGGCCAGCGGCACCTCCAAAGGCCTGAAGGTCTGGGATGCCGACGCCGGCACCCAGATGTCGGCCCACGTCGAGAACGGCCAGTCGGTAAAGGCCATCTGCTTCCCCACCGAGGAAGAGCTGGCGGCCTACTACCAGGGCTACGGCGTTGTGCTGCTGCGAGCCCGGGACGGCTCGGCACGGGCCAGCCACCCTGAGAACGGCACGGTGGCCTTCTCCGGCAACGGCAAGCGGGCCATCGTGGCCAGCGCCAGCCTTTCCACCCTGCTCAAGGATACCGAGGCCTGGAAGGATCTGGGCTCGATCAAGCTGCCGCTGGGCACGGTCAACGCCGTGACCGTCTCGACCGACGGCAAACTGGCGGCGGTGGCCGGCATTCGCGACGTGACGGTGCTCAAGCTGCCCTGATCGGTTTCGAGACCTGCGGCCCTTGAGGGAGCCCCGCCGGGGCTCCCTTTTTGTTGCAGGCCGGAGCGCGCGAGGCGGAGAAATTCTCTGCGATGCAGACTGTCGGCCCTCTTTCGAGCCTCCCAGTCATTCGCGATTTCCGGCTCAGTGGCCCGGTCGCCGCCAGCGCCTCACCCGCGCTGCCGCAGGACCAGGTCAGGCTGGGGACCCGAGAGACCCCGCTCGAGCCCACGGCGTTGCCTCTGGCCCAGTCCGCACCCCAGACCGATGCTGGACCCGCTTCCGCCTCGCCTGTGGTCGGGTCGTCCCCACAGCTGCTCGTGGACCTGGACGGTCAATTCGGACAAACGACCCCAACCCTGACCAGTGCCCCCACAACGCCGGCTGGCTCCAACCCCGCCGTGCTGACCCAGTTCGACCCCCAGTCCGGCAACCAGGTCCGCATCGACCAGCAGGCCTTCCAGGATACCCTGACGCTGGATCTGGGCGGCCCCGCCAGTGTGACCCTGCAGCATGTGGACGACCTGAGCGAGCTCAACGGACGACTGCCCAGTCCGGCCGAGCTGTCCAGGCTGACTGCCGCCTTCTATGACTCCTCCCGCATCCCGTTCGAATACATCAACGACGGGTGCTATGCGCGCGCCCACCTGATGTGCGAGAGCCTGCGCCAGCACGGCATCAATCACAGCAAGGTCTTCGTGTTCGGCTCGCTGGGGGCCAAGAACGACGTGCAGCAGGCCAAGTGGTGGTATCACGTGGCCCCCATGGTGTTCGTGCAGGATCCCGAGTCGGGGGCGGTAGACGCCCGGGTGATCGACCCGGCCGTCAGTCGCGAGCCGATGAGCGTGGCCGATTGGGTCCAGGCCGTCAATCGAGGGGGCTCGGTGCGCCTCGACCTCACCCGGGCCTCGCAGTACACGCCCCGCGAGCGGAGCGGCGTGCCGCTCAGCTTCGAGCAGAACCTGGGTCCGGCTCAGAACATTCTCAAGAACTACGCCAACGCGCTCACCATGCTGGCCCCCGAGCGCCAGGGACCGGTGCGGGGCGGCGACCTGGCCGAGGGCCAGTCGGAGCTGTTCCCGCAGGGGCTGCCCGAGCCTCCGCCGGATGTCATGGAGGAATTGACCCGCCTGATCATGTCGGGAGGAGCCAACAGGCTTCCGATGATGCCCATGGGGTTCGGGGGAATGCTTGGAGGGATGATTGGGTTCGGAGCGGGCAACCCGGCCCTGGGTGCCCTGATGCCTCCGGGGTTCGGTGGCGTGCCATTCAGGCCCTACGGCGAGGGTGCGCCCCCTCCGCCCCCGTGGATGGTCCCGCCCAAAGCAGGCCAGGACCAGAACCCGGTCCATCCCGACCCCGCGTGGCCCCCCCCGCCCCCGCCGGAAAAGGACAGCTTCGGCGGGTTGGTCGCGTCCGGGTCGCGCGATGAGCACCTCTGGCTCGGCACTCCGGCGCCACCAGCCCTGGCGTGGCCGGCTCCGGTGGGCACGGGCAAGGCCAGCCTCTTCGAGCGGATGGTCGGCGAAGAACCCCCGGCCAGCTTCCCCGACTGGATGGTTGCGCCGCAATCGCGCCAGGAACACGTCTTGCCAGACAGTCCGACAACCCGTGAGCTGGAGCGGTTGTGGCCAGCCAGGGACAAGGACAAACCATGAGTCGTGTCACGCTCAACTTCATGGATGAGGTGCGCTCGGTGGAGGCAGGGGGCGAGAAGGTGGAGGTCACCTTCTGGACCCAGGCCGCCGTCTACTGGCTGGCCCCTGGCCCGATGCAAGAGACCCTCGAGCAGGCTCGTCAAGCCAAACGCGCGGTGCAGGTGACCTTCGACGCGGCCACCTGCGAGATCGTCCGGGTGGCGCCTCAGGGGTTGCGAGGACCTTAGAGGCGGGACTGTCCTGCTGCTCCCCGCCAGGCGCACAGGCGCTGCACCACGGCGGGGCCGTCGGTGTGGCCCTGCTCGAACGCGATCACGCTGAGGTCGGGGAAAGCGTGCAACAACTCGTCTGGCCGCAGCAGGAAATCGGGATTGGAAGGCCGGCCGTAGACCTCTTGACCGCAGGCAAAGGTCTCATAGATCAGCACGCCGCGGGGAGCCAGCGAAGCGGCCAGCACGGGGAACAGCGGACGGTGCAGGTAGTTGGTCACCACGATGCCGGCGAAGAGTCGACCGGGAAACGGCCAGGGGTCGGCTTCCAGATCGGCCTGCACCACCTCGGGGCCGACCGGGTCGCGGTCCACCGCCACCACCTGGTAGCCGAAGGCAAGCAGGTAGAGGGTATGGCGACCGCGACCGGAGGCCAGGTCCAGGACCGGATGCGGGCCCTTCTCGATCAGGGGGGCCCAGCGCTCGACCCAGGGCGAGACCGTCAACGAGGGCGCTTGCCCGAGTTGCCCAGCACGTTGCCGCGAAGGTCCATGCTGATGCGCTGCCTGAACTCGGGGGTGAGCGTGTCCAAGATGACGTCCCCGTCGCGGCGGATGAAGGCCAGCCGCTGGAGGGGGCGCTGGCCGTCCGGGCCTCCCAGCTCGAAGATCCAGACCACGCTGTCGGGCTTGCTCACGAACTGCCAGCCGTGCTCCCGGGCAAACTCCTGCCCCTGAGAGTAAGACTGCACCTGGGTGCGCACGTCGCGCACCAGGTCTTGCTCGGACAGTCCACTCTCCACCAGGGACGCGAGCAGGCTGGCGTCCACCTGGGAGGACGCGTTCCGCAGGGAGCGGGTGGCGACGGGCATGACGGGTGAGAGCACGGTCGCAGGGTAACCGGCCCTGGCTCCAGGCGGGTTAGCAATCTGTTGCCAGATCGTCCTGGCTGGTCTGTCGCCTTGAGGCCGGGGCGCGGACCCTGCCGTTCTCCCTGCGTTACCACTCCCACCAGCCGGTATACCGTCCGCTCAGGTCGGTACGGCAGGGAGAACGGTAAACCCGGTCAGCCCGCCAGCCTGCCGAGCCCGAGGCGTGGGACGGATGCCTACCGTTTTCCCTGCGTTACCGCTCCCACCAGCCGGTATACCGTCCGCTCAGGTCGGTACGGCAGGGAGAACGGTAA
>CAZWUN010000132.1:0-5348 GCA_964637145.1 uncultured Burkholderiales bacterium | reverse complement strand
ACCCGGTCAGCCCGCCAGCCTGCCCGATCAAGCACGAGCCGGGGAGAGGGTTCCGGCATTGAGGCTGTCTTGACGCCAGGCATGCACGCGGTTGCGAGGCTCTTGACACTTCCTTGATGCCCGGGGCCCGCGCCTTGCCCCGGCCTTGAGGCCTCCGGGGCTACTCTGACGCCAAGCACCGTGACCGACATCGCCCTCGAGGCCCCCCCACTGGAGCAGGAAGCTCCTCCCGCCAAGAAACCCTCCCGCCTGATGGTGCTGGCCCTGGGGGCGCTGGGCGTGGTCTACGGCGACATCGGCACCAGCCCGCTCTACGCGGTGCGCGAATCCTTCGCTCCTCATCACGGGCTTGCCGTCAGCCCTGAGAACGTGCTGGGCGTGCTCTCCTTGATCAGCTGGTCGCTCATCCTGGTGATCTGCGTCAAGTACCTCGTGTTCGTGGTGCGGGCCGATCACTTCGGCGAGGGCGGCATCATGGCTCTGGGGGCCCTGGTGGGCCGCTCGCGCGCCCGCCGCTCGCGACTCTACCCGGTGCTGGTGATGATGGGCCTGTTTGGCACGGCCCTCCTCTACGGAGACGGGATGATCACCCCCTCCATCTCGGTGCTCAGCGCGGTGGAGGGCCTGAGCGTGGCCACCCCTCTCTTCGACCCCTACATCCTCCCCATCACCGTGGCCATCCTGACAGCCCTGTTCTGGGTGCAGTCGGGCGGCACCGAAAAGGTGGCCCGGGTCTTCGGGCCCATCACCCTGCTCTGGTTCATGATGCTGACCGCCTTCGGGCTCTATCACATCGCTCGCGAGCCGGGCGTGCTGGCCTGCCTGTTGCCCCACCACGGGGTGGAGTTCTTCCTGCGCAACGGCTGGCCGGCCTTCCTGGCGCTGGGCTCGGTGTTCCTCGTGGTGACCGGGGGGGAGGCCCTTTATGCCGACATGGGACACTTCGGGCGCAATCCCATCCGGCTGGCCTGGTTCACCCTGGTCTTCCCGGCTCTGTTGATCAACTACCTGGGCCAGGGCGCGATGCTGATGCGCGACCCGGCCGCGGTCAGCCATCCCTTCTACAAGATGGTGCCCACCCCCGAGCTGCTCATTCCGGCCGTGATCCTGGCCACGGCGGCCACGGTGATCGCCTCCCAGGCGCTCATCTCGGGCGCCTTCTCCCTGACTTTGCAGGCCATGCAGCTGGGCTACCTTCCGCGCATGAAGGTGGAGTATACCTCCCCCCACGAGAAGGGTCAGATCTACGTGCCTCTGGTCAACTGGGCTCTCATGCTGGCCTGCGTCGCCCTGGTGCTGGGATTCCGCTCCTCGAGCAACCTGGCGGCGGCCTACGGCATCGCCGTCACGGCCACCATGGTGATCACCACCGTGCTGTTTTACACCCTGCTGCGCTCGGCCTGGGGCTGGAGCAGGGCTCGGGCGGGCTTGCTGTGCGCCCTGTTCCTGGTGGTGGAGCTGGCCTTCTTCGCTGCCAACGTGCTGAAGATCGCCCACGGGGGCTGGTTCCCGCTGGTGGTGGGGGCGGCCATCTACCTGGTGATGGCCACCTGGAAGGCGGGCCGGTCGGCGCTCTCCAGGGCGCTCATCGCGCGCACGATGCCGCTGGACGTCTTGCTCGAGAAGCTCCAGAACAAGCCCCCGGTGCGGGTTCCCGGTCTGGCGGTCTACATGTATGGCAATGTGCGGGGCACTCCCCCCGCCCTGTTGAGCAACCTGCGCCATAACAAGGTTCTGCATGAGACCGTGCTGATCGTGGCCGTGGAGACGCTGGATCAGCCCTATGTTCCTTCCGAGGAGCGGGCCGAGGTGACCGCCCGGGGCCAGCACTTCTACCGCGTCGCGCTGCGCTTTGGCTATATGGAGTCGCCCGACGTGCCCGAGGCACTGAGCCAGGCGCGCCTGGATGGGAGACCTGTCAACCTGAGCAAGGCCAGCTTCTTCCTGGGACGAGAGACGGTGCGGGCCCGCCCCTGGATCAAGAGCGGCATGGCCCACTGGCGCGAGAAGCTGTTCTGCTTCCTGTCACGCAACGCGCAGGATGCTACGGCCTTCTACCGCATCCCGCCCGACAAGGTGGTGGAGCTGGGGACCCAGGTGGAGATCTAGTCGCGACCGTGACGGCGGCGGATGGTCTCATCCATCAACTCGTCCAGCTCGGCCGGGGTGATGCCCAGCCGGGTCGCCATCGTGCCCAGGTAAAGCGCTTCCTCGTCGGGGATGTCCAGGTCGGAGTAAGCCACCGCCAGCAAGAGGCGCATCGCGTTCATGCGGCTGGGTTTGTCGGGTACGTAGCGTTCCAGCTCGGCCATTTCGGGCTGGCTGTGATAGCGGGTCTTCAGCCCTTCGATCTCGCTCGCTGAGAGGCCCAGGCGCGCCAGGATCAAGCCCACCAGGGCCTCCTCGTCGGGCGACCAGCGCCCATCGGCCCAGGAGAGCTGAATCAGCGACTTGATGATCTGGACCTCGCGCTCTTCCATCCCCGGGCCTTCCGCTTCCAGGTCAGCACTTCCTGGCCAGCACCAGGATGCAATCCAGCACGGCTTGCTCTTGCACCTGAAAGCCGCGCTCGCGCAGCAGCTGATAGAACCAGCGGCGCGAGCTGGCCAGGTAGTACATGATGAACTCCGGCTTGATCAAGAGGTTGCGCAGCCGCATGGCCAGGTCGAACAAGAAGCAAGCAGCCAGGTAGGCCAGATTGCGGATGCCGGTGCGGGGCAGCACGAAGAAGACGAAGCTGCCGCCCGGGCGCAGGGCCCGATCCACCACGTCCACCAGGGCCGGCAGGTCCTCGGGCAAAATGTGGCCCAGGGCCCCGAAGAAGGTCACCATGTCGAACTCGTGCTGCCAGCGGGGCTCCAGGGCGTTGCCGCGGATCAGCTCGGCATCCGGATAGGCCCGTCGGGCCTGTTCCAGCATGCCGCGCGAGAAATCCACCCCCACCAGGCGCTGGCAGCCCAGCGAGCGCAGCAGGCCCAGGCCGGCCCCGGTGCCGCAGCACAGGTCCAGGCCGGTCTGGCCGCGCGGCAAGAGCTCGTGGGCCGCCTCGAGCAAGGGGGCGGGCGTGCAGAAGGGGGTCTTCTCGAACCTGGGGGCCAGCAGGTCGTAGCCGTGCTCGGTCGAGCTCAGCGCCTGCCGGATCAGCTCGAGAAGAGACGGCCCCTCAGGATGGAACAAGCTCGCGCGCGCTCTGCCGGACGCCCTTGCGGTCGTTGTCGAGCACGTCGGCGGCGATCCAGCCGCTCATCATGACCATCGGCATGCCCGGACCGGGATGGGCCGCCCCGCCCGCCAGGTACAGGTTCTTGAGGAACGGGGAGCGGTTGTGGGGCTTGAAGGCGCCGTTCAGGCGGCCGTGGCTGGCCAGCCCGTAAATGGCCCCGTTGAGCACCGCGTAGCGGTCATGGATGCCCTGAGGGGTGAGCACCTCCTCCACCGCGATGTTCTCTTCCAGGTCGTGGGCCCCGGCGCAGCGGGCCAGCTTCTGCAAGATCACCTTGCGGTACTCGGGCAGCATCTTGGACCAGTCGTGGTGAGGCCGCAGGTAAGGGGTGTGCACCAGGCAGTAGAAGGACTCGCATCCGGGCGGGGCGGTGGCCGGCTCGGTGCGGGTGGTGACGGCCAGGTAGAGGCTGGGGTCGGGGGCCGGCTCGCCCTTGCGGTAGATGGCCTCGAACTCTTCCTCGGGGTCGCGCGAGAAGATGAAGTCGTGGTGCAGGAACTGGGGATACTGCTTCTTCAGGCCCCAGTAAAAGACCACACCCGAGCAGGCCGGCTCGTACTTGCGCAGCTTCTCGAACTTTTTGGCCGACTCGCCGCCGGCCAGCTCGCGGTAGGTGCGCACCGCGTCCATGTTGGAGACCAGGGCGTCGAACTCGTAACGCTCGCCCTGCTCGGTCACCAGGGCCTGGACCTGGCTGCCGCTCACGTCGAAGCGCTCGATGCGCACACCGGTGCGGTACTCAACGCCCAGCTCGCGGCCGAGCTTCTCCAGCGCCACGGGCACGGCCCGGGTGCCGCCCATGGGATACCAGACGCCCTCGCCAGTCTGCATGTGAGCGATGCCACACAGCACGGCCGGGGAGGCGTCGGGCGAGGAGCCCACATACTGGGTAAAGTGGTCGAGCATCTGGGCCACGCGGGGGTCCTTGATGTAGGAGCGCACGGTCTGGAACACGGTCTGGCCGGGGCGCATGCGGGTGAGGTCCTTGAGGGGGCCCAGGCCCACGCCGCGGGATTTCATGATGTCGCCCACCGAGGACACGGGCTTGTAGAAGAAATAGCGCCGGGAGATGTCGTGCAGCTCCCGGGCGTGCACCATGAAGCGGCGGAAGCCGGCCTGATCGAGGGGGCCGCTGAACTGCTGGATGCGCTGGCCCATCGACTCGGTGTCCTCCACCAGGTCGAGCACCGAGCCGTCGTCAAAGAAGCAGCGCCACTGGGGGTCGAGCCGCACCAAATCGAGGTAGGCCTCCACCTTGCGGTTGGCTTCCCGGAAGATGCGGAAGATCACCTCGGGCAGGGTCAGGATGGTGGGACCCATGTCGAAGCGGAAGCCATCCTTCTCGAGCACGGCCGCTTTACCGCCGAGCCAGTCGTTCTTCTCGAAGACGGTGACCTGGTGGCCGCGGGCAGCCAGGGTGCAGGCGGCCGAGAGGCCTGCAAGGCCCGAGCCGATGATTCCGACTTTCATCTGAGTACCTCCTGATGACGTGACTTGAAGGCCAGCGGTGGGGTCCAGTCGACCTTCAGGCCCATATCCTGGCACAGCAGCATCGAGCTGATGCGCGCCGAGCTGAAGATGACCGGCAGGCCGCTGCCGGGGTGGGTTCCCCCGCCCACGAGATAGACCCCGTCCAGCTCCTCGAAACGGTTGTGGGGGCGCAGGTGGAGCATCTGGCCCAGGTTGTGGGCCATGCTGAAGGTGGCCCCCCGGAAGATCTCCATGGCCTCCCAGTCCAGGGGCGTGAACATCTGCTCATACACGATGCGATCGGTCAAATCGGGCAGGCCGATTTTCTTGAACTGCTCCAGGGCCAGCTTGCGGAAGCTGTCCTTGTGCGACCGCCAGTCGATGTTGTCGTGCAGGTGGGGTACCGGGAACAAGCAGTAGAGGGCCGAGTGGCCCGGAGGGGCCAGGCTCGGATCGGTGACCGAGGCGTTCTGCACGTAGAACGACGGATCGGCCGTCAGCTTGTAGTCGCGGGTGATGTCGCGCAGATTGCCGGCGTAATCGTGGCTGATGTAGATGGTGTGGTGGGCGATCTCGGGGAAGCTGCCCTGCACGCCCAGGTAGAGCATGACCGTGGAGCAGCTGAATTTCTTGCTGGCGATCTTGTGGTCGGACC
>CAZWUN010000131.1:0-12706 GCA_964637145.1 uncultured Burkholderiales bacterium | reverse complement strand
GGCACTCCGCCCACGCCCAGGGCTCCTCAGGAGCGCACTCAGCCCAAAGCCGAGACGCCCCCTCAGCAGCAGAGCCAGCCCAGGCCGGCGGCCGAGCGCAGCCAGGCGCAGGCTCCCGCGCGGGGCACTCCGCCCACGCCCAGGGCCCCTCAGGAGCGCAGTCAGCCCAGGGCCGAGGCCCAGAATCAGCCCCGGGTGCAGTCGGAGCAACCGCGCGGGTCGGCTCATCTGCCTCGAACCGCTCCTCAGCGCCAGGGCCGCACGGAGTTCCAGGCACCGGCTCAGGGGCAGGCGGGTAAGGCTGGCTCGGGAGGCGGTGGGACGGCTCAACTCGGTTCTTCCGGACCCGGCGGGGTTAAGGGAGCGACGATCGGCGGCTCTTCCGGGGCGGCCAGCGGCGGCTCCGGGAGCGGCTCGGGCACGGTTTCCGGAATGCCCGCCCGCGGTGGAGAAGGCGTCGACGCTCAGGCTGGAGCGCCAGGGGTGCGCCAGTTCGGTGGTCGCAACGTCGTCTTTACCCCCGGTCTGCCGGGCGGTCACGCCGGATCGGCTCCCGCCAGGCCGGCCCCCAGCAATGCTCAGGACGCCCAGTCGCATCAGCCCGGAGAGAACGAGGATCTGCACGAACTGCACTCGCGCGCCCAGGCCTTTGGCCTGCAGCTGCCTGACGACGTGGGCGACGAGGATGTGGACTGGACCGGTATTCGTAAGTCGACTGGCCTGAAGCTGGTTCGTGACGCCGAGAAGCATCGCGTGCAGCCGACCGGGGAGCAGCAGTGGAATCCCGACCCGCATCAGCAGCGTAGTCGCGGTCAGGAGGACGCCGAGCTGCCCCAAAATCGCAAGTGCCCCACCTGCGGTACCGACCTCCCCCAGGAGGGCTCGTGCCCGGTTTGCATCGCCGAGAAAAAGCCGGACGTGGCCATGGTCAGCTCGGTGAACTATCGCGCCGGGGGAGAGAAGTTCATCGCAGTGGCCGATTCGATCACGACCTCGGAAGGCGCTCGTAGCTTGCTCGCCGACAGCGAGCAGCCCCAGGTGGCCAGCCTGAAGTATGCCGCGCCCATCGTGAACGAGCAGGAGCTGCGCAAAGTGCGCCAGGGGAAGCCCAAGCGCTGAGGCTTACAGTCCCGCACATTGACAGTGCGATGAATTCACAGCAGGTTTAGCTCCAGTTGGCCCGGTCGCCCTTGAGCTTGCCCACGCTCAGAGCCCGGGCAGCCGGGCTGTCCTTCATCGGAAGCGTGCGGCGACGCACGCCGTCAAAGCGCTCCAGCGCTCCTGCCACGGCCGCGGCCGTGGGCACCAGCCCGATCTCGCCCACCCCCTTGGCGCCGAAAGGCCCCTCCGGCTCGGGATCCTCCACCAGGATCACCTCCACCGCTGGCATGTCGCGGGCCCGCAGCACCCCCAGCGTGCGCAGGTCTTGGGGCACCGGATGTCCGTCCTGGCAGGGGAGTTCCTCGCTCAGCGCATAACCCAGCCCCATGTGGATCGAGCCCTCGATCTGGCCCTGGCAGAGGGCGGGGTTGATAGCGCGGCCCACGTCGTGGGCGGCTACCACGCGCTCGAGTCGCCCCTCGCCGTCGAGTAGCACCACCTGGGTGGCATAGCCGAAGGTGGTGTGGGTCTTGATGGGGCCCACGGCACCGGGGCGGGTGGTATCCTCGGTCAGCACATCTCCAGCATAGACGCGGCCGGTCAACTCCGGGAGCCCGAGCCCCGCATCCAGGTCCGCCTTCAGCTTCTCGGCCGCGGCCACCACCGCCCGGCCCCCGAACAGGGTGGCTCGCGACCCGGTGGTCTGGCCGCAACCCAGCGCGTAGGTGGTATCCACCTTCGGTCGGAACAGGGCGGCCGAGAGGCCGGTTACCTCCACGGCGCACTGCACCAGTACCGTCAGCAGGCCCTGGCCCATCTCGGTGTAGCCGTTGTAGATCGAAATCGTGCCGTCGGGCTCGATCACGAGCCTGGCCTTGCCCCACTCGCGGGCTCCGTTGCCCAGCCCGGAATTTTTCAATCCGCAGGCGATACCCACCGCCTGGCCGGCGGTCAGGGCCTCGTAGTAAGCCTTCCTGACGGCCTGCAGGGTGGCCTTGATACCCACCGATTTGGTGAGCACCTGGCCGGTGGAGAAGGTATCCCCTACCTGGAGGGCGTTGCGCCAGCGGATCTCCCAGCCATCCAGCCCAACCCGAGCGGCCAGCTCGTCCAGGCAGCCCTCGATGGCGAAGGCGGTCTGGTTGACCCCGAAGCCGCGCATGGCGCCGCAGGGCGGGTTGTTGGTGTAAACGGCGCGCGATTCCACCTCCACGTTGGCCACGCGATACGGCCCGCAGGCGTGGCCAGCGGCCCGCTCGAGCACCTTCATGCCCACCGATGCGTAAGCTCCGCTGTCTCCCAGCAGATCGGCCTGCACGAAGGTCAGCTGCCCCTGGCTGTCGCAGCCCACGGCGTAGCGCATACGAATGGGATGGCGCTTGGGGTGGAGTCGGATCGACTCGAGCCGGTTCAAGGTCAGCTTGACGGGCCTTCCGGTCAACATGGCCAGCAGGGCGGTCTGAGCCTGCACCGACATGTCCTCTTTGCCTCCGAAGGCCCCGCCGTTAGGCACGAGCTCAACCTCGACCTGCTGCTCGGTCCATCCCAGGAGGGCCGCGACCTGGCGTCGGTCGTCGAAGATGCCCTGGCCCTGGGTGTAGAGCTTGACCCCGCCTTCGAGCGGCACGGCCACGGCGCTTTCGGGCTCGAGATAGCAGTGCTCGATGCGCTGGGTGGTCCAGACGCCTTCCACCACGTGGGCACTGGCGGCCCGGGCGGCGGCCACGTCCCCCCGGGCCACCCGGGTGTGGGAGAGAACATTGCCCCCGGGATGGCACGGGTTGACCGGCGGAGCGGCCAGGGCGGCCTCGGCCTCCAGCACCGGCTCGAGCGGCTCGTAATCGACCTCGACCAGGGCCGCGGCCGCCCGGGCGGTGGCCTCGTCCACGGCGGCCACGGCGGCCAGCACGTCCCCCACGCAGCGCACTTCCTCCCCCTCGGCCACGAAAGCGGGCCAGTCGGACAGCACCAGCCCGTTCCAGCGCTCACCGGGGACGTCGGCTGCGGTGGCCACGGCCACCACTCCCGGGAGCGCGCGAGCCGAATCGGCGCGGATCTGCTTCACGCGCGCCCGGGCGTGGGGAGAGAAGACCAGCGCTCCGCGCAGCATACCGGGAAGGCTCAGGTCGTCCACGTAGGGCCGCTCTCCCAGGGCCTGGCGCAGCCCGTCGTAGCGGCCCAGCGAGCAGCCTACCCGGCCGTCCTGGCAAGGCTCGGCCCCTTCGACCATGGCCTCTACTGCTTCGAAGATTTTCAGGTAGCCCGTGCAGCGGCAGAGGTGGCCGTCCAGAGCCCGGGCCATGTCGTTGCGGGTCGGGGAGGGGTTTTTCTCGAGCAGCGCGTGGGCCCGCAACACCATGCCTGGAATGCAGAAACCGCACTGCATGCCAGCCGTGGCCACGAAGGCGCGGGCATAGCGCTGGCGTAGCTCGGCGGAGAGGCCCTCCAGGGTCTGGATGCTACGCCCTTGAGCCTTTTCGGCCCTGATAGCGCAACTGGTCAGGGGACGCCCGTCCACCAGCACCAGGCAGCAGCCGCACTGGCCCATCGGGGCGCAACCGTTCTTGACCGACAGGATGCCCAGCGACTCGCGCAAGATTTCGAGCAGGCTGGCCTCGGGAGGGCACTCGACCATGGCTGGTTGGCCATTGAGCTCAAAGGAGAGTTCCATTGCTCGAGCGTTCTCCGCTTTCAGGCTTCTTTCCGCCCCGGCGGGCATACTTGCCATGCATGCAAGTTACACCGCTCGCCACGGCTATGCCCTGGACCCCCCGCCCCCTGGCGGCCGCCGGTCCTGTGCCTGCCAGCGATCCTGCCAGAGACATTTTCTACCCCACGTCGATGCCGCTCTTTTGCGTGTCGGCCCTGTTGCGCTCGGCCATCGCGCCGGTCACGCTTCCCCTGGCCGGAACCCCTATCCTGTTGACCCTCAATGACCTGAACTGGCCCCGAGCGGCTCAGCGAGAGGCCGAGGCCCACTTTGCCAGTAGAGGTCTGGCTCTGGACGAGCCTCTGGGAAAGCTGGCCCGCACCGAGCTGCTCATCGCTCGTGAGCTGGATGCCCGGGTCCAGACCAGCGACATGGTGCGGGCTATCGACCGTGCCGAGAGCGCTCAGCGTCTCAAGCCAGTTCCCACCGAGGCTCTCTTTGGCTTCACCCGCCTGACCGACGCCAAGTTCCCGCTGACCCCCGCCCTGCTCGAGCGTCTTCGCCTGAGCCAGGGGGCCGAGCCAGTCATACTGGAGGGTCTTTCGGCCGCCCTGAACGGCCAGGGCGCCTCCGAGCAGCTGAACCTGGACGCCCGCGCGGCCGATTGGTTGACCCGCACCCTGCGCCATCAGATGGTTTTTACCAGCCAGGCCATGGGCGGAGCCGGTGCCTTCTGCGCCAATCTGGCCGCCATGCAGCCCAACGTGCGAGCTGCCTTCTGGGCCCTGGGCGGGCTGCCCCCTACGGTGGCGGCCGGAATGCACCCGGGAGTGGCCGTGCTCGACGAGCAAGGGCGCCAGCGCACGCCTCGAGAGGCGGTGGATCCCGCCCAACACGACCGGGTCAATTACATCGCCGAATATTCCAGCAAGACTGGAGGGCCCAGCGGGCGGTTGATCCTGAGCACTCCTGGGAATCAGGAGATCGGCTTTGGGACGGCTTCCGATGAGGTGCTGCGGCAGACTATCCAGGGCAAGCAGCTCTTCTTCTTCGCGGGGACGCACTACCTGACCAGAGGAGACCTGACTCTGGCCGGCGAGCTGGCCCGCGACCTGTCGGTGATGAAGCAGGCCAACCCCGACTGCCTCTTCCACCTGCAGTACGTCAAGCCCAAGGACCCGGCCAACGAGAAGGCGGTCATGGATCGGGTAGCCCCCTTCGTGGACTCCATGTCGCTCAACTCGGTGGAGGTCCCCGCCCTGCTCGAGCATCTCGAGCCCGCCTACAGTGGGCCGGCCAGCGGCTCCGACCGGGACATTCTGGAGAAGCCAGTCAACCTGCTGGCCGGCGCCCTGCAGCTCAAGCAAGCCATGGGGCTCGAGCGCGTTCACGTGCACGGCCGCGAGGGCGACCTGGTAGTGGCTCGCACCCCCAAAGACAAGGAGCGCACGGTGCTGGCTCTTTTGCGAGCTCGCCAGCTGGCCAGCATGAAGGCCACCAACGAGTCTGGCCAGATCGCCAGGAATGGTGAGATGTGGCCGGTGCTGCCGCTGGTGGAAGGCAAGTGCCTGGCGGCGGTGCAAAAGTTTGCCGACGCCGTGCAGGCCCGCTACGGTCTGACCGAAAGTGAGCGGGCCCGGGTTGCCCGCGACTGGTACTTCGAGGACGGACAGGGCAACACGGTCTTCTTCGTACCCAGCCGGGGGATCCATGACCGCTCGGGCGGAACCGTCAGCCTGGGCGATACCATCGACTGCACGGCCCTGCTCTACTCGCTGGAATAGCGCGAGCGCGCGGGCGGGAGAGCGGGCATCAGCCGGTCCAGCCAGCGCAGCGGATCTTCGTGGCCCCAGCGGGGGCGGCGCTCGGGAGAGCGCCGCGTGAGCGCCACCAGCAGCTCCAGAAAGGGCTCGCTTATGCCTTCGGGCAGCACACGGCTCTCGGGATCACCGCCCAGCGCGCTCAGGACCGACAGGCCCAGGGAGTAGAGGTCGGACTCAGGCAAGGGGGGACGCCCCTCGACCACCTCGGGAGCGGCGAACACGTCCGAGAAGCCTGGAGCCGAGGAGCTGGCCCGGGGGCGTACCGTGGAGACCCCGAAGTCGACCAGCACCACCCCGTGGCGGTCGGGCTCGAGCACGATGTTGGCCGGCTTGACGTCGTTGTGCACGATGCCGCGGTGGTGCAGCACCCTCAGGGCTCGCAGCAGTCGCCCCAGGACCTGGACGGCGGTGGCCAGGTCGATGGGGGTGGCCGCCTCCAGCGACTGGCCCTCCACGAACCGCATCACCAGGGTGAGCCGTCCTGCCGGGTCGCGCAGGACGTCGCGCAGGGTGGGCAGCGAGGGGTGATGCAGGTCCCACAAAATGCGGGCTTCCTCCAGCATCAGGTCTTCATCGCTGGCCTGACGGCACACTTTGAGACAGGCCCGGGTGCCCAGCAGCGCGTGGCGAGCTTCGTAGGTGGTGGCAAAACCGCCCTCGCCAAGCTCTCGGACCACTTCGTAGGTCCCGATCCTCACCGCAGCTCGTCTCCGAACTCTCGCACCAGCCGCTCCACCAGCCCGTGACTCTCGAGGTAGCCGGCCACCACCGCCGGAACCAGCTCCTTCCAATCCTCTCCACGGGCCATCGCCCGCCGCACCATGGTGGCATCCACGGCCACCCTTCGGTGGGGGGGCACCAGGGTAACCGGATGCGCCACCTGGTAGTCTTGCTCGAGCAGGCCTTTGACGTAGTCGTTGGCGGTCACGAAAAGGTCGAGCGGGCCGAGCATGGCGCTCACCATCGCCCTCCAGCGGGGTCCGTGGCCCAGGTCGGGCACCTCCAGCAGGCGGTAGTTGGAGGCGCGGGGCAGCACCAGTGCGATCATCTCGGCCGACTCGGCGGGCGTAAAGGGATTGGCGGCATCATACTTGTTGGAGCTCCCGATGCCGATGAGCACCTCCTCGGCCTGCTCCACCAGGGCCTGCAGCACGGCCGCGTGGCCCAGGTGAACCGGCTTCCAGCGGGCGATCATGGCCAGACGAGCGAATTTCACTGTCCGTTGGTAAAGAGCCGGCTCTCCATGACGATAACGGCCGAGCCGGTCAATTCCACCCGGTCATCGAATAACTCAACGTCCAGCCAGCCCCCGCGCGGCGAGGCCTGGTAGGCGTGCATGCGGCGCAGGCCCAGCTTGCGCGACCAGTAAGGGGCAAGCAGGGTGTGGGCCGATCCGGTGACGGGGTCTTCATTGATGCCCACGCCGGGGCCGAAGAAGCGGGACATGAAGTGGGTTTCACCGGCCCCCTCGCAGGTGACGATGATGCCGCCTAGCTCCAGACGCCGCTCCAACTCAGCCAGCTGGCTGAAATTTGGTTTCAGCGGTACCAGCTCGGCCGGGTTGTCCAGCCGGACCAGCAGCTTGCGGGTCTCCCGGCCCAGCCTCAGCTCGGAAACGGTGTGAGCTCCCAGGGCTTCGTTGAGCCCGATGGGATGGGGAACAGGCTCGGGTATGTCGACCGGAAGCGCCATGGTGAGCTGCTCCCCCTGGCGACTGACACTGAGCTCGCCGCTCAGGGTACGGAAGCGCACCAGGCTCAGCGGGGTCTTTTCGAATAGCACCCGCGCGGTGGCCAGGGTGGCGTGCCCGCACAACTTGACCTCGCACACCGGAGTGAACCAACGCAGGTGGTAGTGCTCTTCACTGCCATCAGGTACGGCGAAGGCGGTCTCGGAAAGATTCAGCTCCGCGGCAATCTGCTGCATCATGGCCTCGCTCAGAGGCTGCTCGGTGATGCAAACTCCGGCCGGGTTGCCCCGGAAGGGCTGATGGGTGAAAGCATCGACCTGATAGATCGGAAGGGCAGAGGCCACGCTGGGAGGTTCCCGGCGTTTTCGATTCCCCCTTCAGGATCAAAGGAGGTCGAGCTCGGCTCGCACCGGTCGGTGATCCGACCAAGTCACCCGCACCGGACTCGCTTGCCTGACGGCAAAGTGGCGACTGGCATAAACGTAGTCGATGCGCCAGAGCGGGAAGAAGCTGGGAAAGGTCTGCCCCAGGCCGCGCCCCGCCAGGGCAAAGGCGTCCTGCAGGCGGGTCCTGAGGCGGGTCGGGGTGTCCGAGTCGGGCGGGCTGTTGAAGTCGCCGGCCAGGATGACCGGTCCGTTCCAGCGGTTCAACTCGGCCTCGAGCTGGTTGGTCTGCTTGAATCGGGCTACGGCCGTCTCGCGCAGGAGCTTGCGCACCCCGCGCGTGCGCAGTTTGTCGAAATGGTCGTAGTGCACGTTGTAGACGCGTACCACCTCCTGGCCCATCTCGACATCCGCCCACAGACCCGGTCGGCTGTAGCCCAGCTCGAATTCCTGCCACTGGCGGATCGGGAAGCGTGAGAAGATGACCAGCTCGCCGACTTCGCCGCCGCGGACCATATGGTAGTCGCCCAGCGCATTCTGGATGGGCGGCAGCGGATCTGCCTTGAAGGGTGCCGTGTAGACCTCCTGGAGCAAGACCAGGTCGCAGTTCTGGCGCTTGAGGAACCGGGAGAGCTCGTCCGACTCCTGCAGGCGACCGGCCAGGATGTTGTAGGTCAGAACCCTTAGCTGGCCGCGTCCTGGTGAGTTCAGATTGAGGATGGGGCTGGCGTAGAGGGTCAGCACCACCACGGCGGAGGCCACCAGGGGGAGACGAGGGACGCTCTTCCTGGTGGCCAGGCCCAGTCCCAGCAGAAGGACCAGGGGAATCAGATAGCAGAGGGCGGGCGAGTAGCGCAAGAGGGCCAGCAGCCACTGGCGCTCCCCTCGCCAGGCCCAGACCAGCGGGAGAAGAAGCAGACATGCCAGGTAGCCCCAGGCGGCAAGCGAGAGCAAGCGATGTATGCTTGTCATGAAAAGAACTTTCTACCAGGACGATACTTTGTCCTGCAAATCTTTTCGCAAAAGGTTGCCTGGCTGGCACCAAGGGGACGAAGTTCAAGCTCTGGCGGCTACGGCGTGCTCGTGGATGCGGACGATGGCCTGAGCGATCCGCTTGATCAGGGCCTCGTCCATCTCTGACCAGAGGGGCAGGCTGAGCGCTTCTTTCTCGAGCCGAACGGTCTGGGGCAGTGGTTGCCCGGTATAGAACTTTCGGTAGGCGGTCTGGTTGTGGGCGGCCGGGTCGAAGTAATGCCGGGTATCGATGTTCTCGGCCTGGAGTGCTTCACTGAGCCGGTCGCGACTCAGCCCGAAGCGGTCGCTCTCAACCATGATGCAGAAGTCCTTGTAAGAGCTTCGATTCCCGCTGGCCACCGCCTGGAAGCTGAGGCCGGGAACCTGATGAAGCTGCTGGCGGTAGAGCTGCACATACTCGTTGCGCCGGCGAACCGCCTGGTCGAGCATACCCAGGCTGGCCAGCCCCAGCACAGCGTTGAACTCGCCCAGGCGGGCATTCATCCCGGCGAAAGCACTGTCGTATTTGCCGTCGTTGCCATACTCGCGCCCCAGGCGGACATAGGCGGCCACATCGTCGGAGTTGGTGGCAACGATCCCCCCTTCACCCGCGATCACCAGCTTGCTGGGGCTCAGGCTGTAAGCCTGTACGTCCCCGAAGCGACCCAGGGTCTTTCCCTGATAGAGCGAGCCAAAACCGTGGGCGGCATCATACACCACCTTCAGATCGTGCTTGCGGGCCAGAGCCTCCAGAGCTTCCACCTGAGCGGGGTTGCCGAAGGTGTGCACGGCCACGATGGCGCGCGTTCGGGGGGTGATGGCCGCCTCCAGCGAGGCCGGGTCGACATTGGCCGACTGGTAGTCGATGTCTACGAAGACCGGGGTCATCTGGTTCCAGACCATCGAGCTGACGCTGGCCATGAAGGTGAAGCTGGGCACCAGGACCTCACAGCCGGTCAGGCCCAGGGCCGGGTAGGTCAGCATCAAGCCGGAGGTGCAACTGGAGACGCCCACCGCGTGCTTGACGCCCAGGTGCTCGGCGCAGGCTTCCTCGAATCGTTTCAGGTGGACGCCCTTGGTGACCATGCCGGTGCTCAGGAAGCCCTGGATGTCGGCCGCCATCGTCTCCAGCCGCGGCAAGACCGGTCGCACGATGTTGACCCTCTGCTCGAACATCGGCTTGCCGCCGTGGATCGCGGGTTTATCCATCCTCTACGTCTGCCTTTCTCTTGATCACTCGCGCCGGGACGCCGACCGCCGTGACGTGGTCAGGCAGGTCGCGCACCACGGCCGCGCCTGCTCCCACCGTGGTCCAGCAGCCGATCGTCCGCCCCTGGATGACGTTTGCTCCCATCCCGATGAAGCTTCCCTCTCCGACCCGCACATTCCCCGCCAGACGAGCTCCCGGGTTCAGCATGCAACACTCGCCCACCACCGAGTCGTGACTCACGGTGGCGCCCACGTTGAGGGTGGTGCAGGCCCCGATGCGAGCATTGGCGTTGACGATCGAGCCGGGAAAGAGGATCACTCCCGGCCCCAGCTCGGCCGTGGGAGAGACGAGAGCGGCGGGCGAGACGGCCTGCGCAAAGTCCAGGCCCATGGCCCTGATCTCGCCCACCACCCGGTGCAGCACGGAGGGATTGCCCAGGGCCACCACCACAGCCAGGTCGAGGCGGTCTCGCAGCCAGGCGGGGTCACCCAGGACGGGGAGCCCGTTGATGGTCTTCCCCTGGAGCTCAGGGGCCTGGTCGATGAAACCAATGGGACGATAGTTGCCCCCGGCTGCCGAGCTGGCCGCGAGGATCTCGGCCGTCTCACGCCCGTGCCCACCGGCGCCGACGATGACAACATCTCTCATCCTGTGAACTCCGGAGAAGTCTCGCTGCCCGGAGCGGAGATCCCCTCGCGCACAATGACCTTCAGGGCCGTTTTTAGAAGAATGCTGCAGTCGAGCCAGAAGCTCTGGTGGTCGACGTAGAAGACGTCCAGGCGAAACTTCTCCTCCCAGGTCAGCAAGTTGCGGCCGCTGACCTGAGTCAGGCCGGTGATGCCAGGCAGCACCTCGTGACGTCTCCACTGCTCCGGGCTGTAGCGGTCTCGATACTGCACCAACAGGGGCCTGGGCCCGATCAGGCTCATCTCCCCTGCCAGCACGTTAAAAAGCTCGGGCAGCTCATCCAGACTGGACGAGCGAAGGAATCGGCCGAACCGGGTCAACCGCTCCGAATCAGGCAGCAACTGACCGCTGGCGTCGCGCTCGTCGGTCATGGTCCGGAACTTGTACAGTGTGAAAACCCGACCGTCCTTGCCCAGTCGGGGCTGAGCAAAGATCGCCGGCGAGCCCAGATTGCGCTGCACCAGCCAGTGGAGGAGGAGCAGCAGCGGCCAGGAGAGGCCCAGCGCGATCGAGCTCAGAGTCAGATCCAGCAAACGTTTGCCGAGCTTTCTATACAGCACGACTGTCGAGCACCGCGGCCCGATACCACTCGTGGAAGCGCGCCACGCCCTCCTCGATGCCGACCTGGGGCTCATAGCCAAGTAGCTCTCGGGCCCGACTGATATCGGCATAGGTGTAGGACATGTCGGCGTCCATCATGGGAGCATCCTGCAGGCTCGCCATCTTCCCCGCCTGCTTCTCCATGACTTTGACGAACTCTGAGACCAGGATCGGCTCGCCTCGACCCAGGTTGATGATGGCGTAGCCCAATTCACGGCCGGTGGCGGACACGACTCCAGCAACGATGTCGGAAACCGCGGTCCAATCGCGGTGCATGTCTCCCCCGCGGTAGAGGGGAGTCTGGCGGCCGAAGTAGATGTTGTCGAGCACCCGGTGGGCCATCATGTCCGGCCGACCGCGTGGTCCGTAGACCGTGAAGAATCGCAGCACTGTGAAGTTCAGGCCGTAAAGATGGTGGTAGCTGTAACCGAGCATCTCGGCCGCTCGCTTGGTGGCCGGGTAGGGAGAAAGAGGGCGATCGCACGGGTCGGTCTCGACGAAGGGGATGGTCCGGGTGGCTCCGTAGACCGAAGAGGTGGAGGCGAAGACAAAGTTGCGCACGTTGTGATTGCGGGCCGCATCAAGTAAGTAGAGGGTGGCATTCAAGTTGACGTCGATGTAGAGGGCCGGATCCTCGATCGAGTTGCGCACCCCCGCCATGGCGGCCAGGTGGACGACCCGGTCGATGCGATTGTCCTGGAAGATCTGCTCGATGCGCTCTTTGTCTCTCAGGTCTGCTTGCAGGAAATCGAACCGCTCCGGGTGGGCGGTCTCCTGGCGGATCTCGGCCAGATTGGCCTGTTTGCGGCTGGGGCTGTAGTAATCGTTCAGGTTGTCAAGACCGAGTACGCGATACCCCGAGTCCAGCAATCTAACCGTGGTGTGGCTTCCAATGAACCCGGCGCATCCGGTCACCAGAACGGTCTCAGGCTTGGACAAAGCTCTCACCTCGCGCGAGCAACCCCCTGGCCTCCAGCAGGCGGAGATACTCGTCTTGCACTTTCTTGAATACCAGCCTTTCGTCGAAACGCTCCTCGGCCAGACGGCGCGCTTCCACGCTGTAGCGACCGTGCCGCTCGGCACTGGTCAGGACGGCCTCGATGGCTTGCGCCAGAGCAACCGGGTCTTGGACCCGGACGGCCAGACCGTTACGGTCCGACTCCAGCACCTCCCGACACCCTCGGATGTCGGTCACCACGATCGGAACTCCCATGGCGCACGCTTCCATCGGGACGCGAGGAAAGCCTTCGCGATGCGAAGGCAAAACGCAGACGTCCATGGCGGCATACAACTCGGGGAGGTCGTGGCGCAGGCCCAGAAAGGCGCAGATGTCGTCCACCTGGTAGTCTTGAGCCTGCCGGGGAGAGAGGGCATCGGACTTCTCGGCGTCGGTCGGCCCGATCAGAAGGAAACGGCATCCCGGCAGTCGCTCTCGCAAGATGCGGGCAGCCTCCAAGAGCTCAAGAATCCCTTTCTCGCGGACCAGGCGGCCGACGAAGCCGATGACCCTGTGCTCGGGCTGATAGCCCAGTCGTTGCCGGCTCGAGG
>CAZWUN010000130.1:0-12713 GCA_964637145.1 uncultured Burkholderiales bacterium | reverse complement strand
GTGTTGATGTTGGGACTGACCCACAAGGGTCACTGCCACCAGGGGCCCCAGTCCGCCCGACTGGTCGGCTACTGGATGGTCGACAACGGGAGCATGCAACAACTGGTGCGGGTGCGACCCGACCTGTCGGTGGATTACGGGGTGGGCGACCTGGATGGGCGCCTGCAACTCGGCTCCGACGGGAAGCTGGCCTGGAGCACCAAAGACGCCTGGTACGGAACCGAGCGCAGGCTTCAGCTCGACGTTCTGCGCTGGTGTGGCAAACGAGGGCTCACCATGCTGGTTGTCACAGATAGCAGCGACGCTCTGGCGGTGGGTCAGCGGCTGGTGTGGAGCCGGCTGGATGACTCGGCCGGCAGCTACTTCAGCCTGTCAAACCGCGACGAATCCAAGTAGTCCCTGCACTTCCTCGAGCAGGGTCTCGGCCCGGTCGGGCTGGGGCACCTCGGCCCACAGATCCAGCACCGGCAGGCGGAAGGCGTGCTGCACCGCCACCCAGCCTCCGGCCGGCAGGTCGGCCCGGATCCACCAGGCGTCGCGGCGCTTCTCCAGGTTGGCCGAGGTGGAGATGCGGGCCCCCTGGTAGCGGGTGGCCAGCCGCTCCATGATCTCGGTGGGGCCCAGGTCCAGTGCGCATGGAACCTGGCCCTCGCCGCTGTTGTAAGGGGGGAGCTCCTCCACCAGCTCGGAGAGGGGCTGCTTGTGGTGGGCCATCAGGCGCAGCACGAGCACCAGGGTGGCCAGGCTGTCGGGCGAGAAGCACACGCTGGGCCAGGTCAGCTCGCCCCGCAGGTCGAGCCCCAGCGCTGGACGCTCGGGGTCGAGGCTGGCCAGCTCGTTGAGCATGTCCCGGTTGAGCGGTCCGGAGTATTGCACCTCGGCCTGGTGCAGCCGGGCCGTTTCTCGGACCAATTGGCTCAGGCTGTTGGGGGTCACCAGCACGGCCTTCTCCCGCTGCATCTCCAGGTAGGAGCGCACGGCCAGGGCCAGGGTCTGGTGGCGGGTCAGGCGCCGCCCCTTCTCGTCGATCAGGATGAGCAGCAGGCCCTCCCAGCCGGTGGCCACGCCCAGGTGGCACGAGGAGCGGATCACCCGGGTGGCCAGAGGCTTGAGACCCAGTTCGGGCGACTTGTTCTCGCGCACGGTGTGCACGTTGAAGACTTTGGCCCCCAGCGCGGCCAGGGTGCCCAGCACGGGTGCCTCGGCGGCCCCGCGTCCACTGTCCACGGCCACGCGCAGGTCCATCTTCTCCAGCTCGGGCAGTTGGAAGTGGGACAGCACCCGGGCCAGGTGCAGGCTGGCCGCCTCGCCGTAGCGCTTGGTCAGGAGCGGTCGCGCCGGGCGAGGGGAGGGGGCGCGCCTGTACATCTCATAGAGCGCCTTCATGGAGGCCTGGTCGAAAGGGAGCCCGTTCAGGGTGAACTTGAACCCGTTCCAGTCCACCGGGGCCCGGCCGGCGGTGACCATCACCGCGGCCTGGCACGACCAGGCCGAGCTGGCCACCAGCAGGGCGGGGGTGGGCACCACTCCGGCATCCAGAGCCCGCAGGGGATAGGCCGACAGGCCTCCCAGGAAGTGCTGCAGCAAGGGTCCACCCGAGGCCCGCGTGTCGCGGCCCACCACCACCGTGGCGTGGGGCTGGCGCTCGTGCAGAAAGCGGGCGAAGGCGGCTCCCAGACGGGCTGCCACGCGGGTGGTCAGATCGGTGCCGAACTCCCCCCGCAGGACCGACTCGCGCACCTGCAGCGCCAAGCTAGCCGCCTCCCCCGAAGTCGGGAGCGAAGAAGAAGAGCACCGCGGCCACCCGGCGCATGTCGTCGAAGCCGCCGTCCACCCCTTCGGCCCGGCCCCAGAGCGAGCCGGACTTGCGGATGGTGCCGTCTGACTCGATGCGCCCGTAGAGCGAGCCGCCGATGCGCAGGGTGCCATCCGACTCCACCTCGCCAAAGAGCGAACCGTTCTTGCGCACTGTGCCGTCCGACTCCACCCGGCCCACCAACGAGCCGTTCCTGCGCACGCTGCCATCGGACTCGAACTTGCCGGCCAGCGAGCCGCCGACGCGAATGGTGCCGTCTGACTCCACCCGGGCCCACAGCGAGCCGCCCTGGCGAACGTCGAGATCGCCTCCGGCCAGGGCCACCTGGCAGAGCAGCAACAAGATGAGCAGGCGCTTGATCACGACGGCACCAGAATGCGCCGCTGGGGGGCCAGAAACCTGCAGGTCTGCTCCCCTCCGAGGGCCAAGATCCCCCGATGCAGACCTCCACCCGGACCGACGAGGATCAGACCCCCGAGACCGAGGACCGCTCCCTCTGGGGCTGGGTGCACGACCATCACCAGCAGGCTTACCTGGCCGGCACTGCCGTGCTGGCCGGGCTGTATGCCCTGTCGGCCCCGCCGGGACAGCGAGTGAAGCGCTGGGCCCAGGCCTTCGGCGGGGCGGTGGCGGTGGGGGCGGTGCTGGACCCGCTGGTCAACCCGGGCAACCCGGGCTTCAGCCGGGTACGCGTGCACGGATCGCGGGGTCGCAGGGCGGTGGCCCTGACCTTTGACGACGGCCCCGAGCCGCCCTACACCGAGCGCATCCTGGACATCCTGGGCGAGTTCGGCGTCAAGGCCACCTTCTTCGTGGTGGGCTCGCAGGTGCTGCACCATCCCGAGCTGGCTCGCCGCATCCTCGACGAGGGCCACCTGCTGGGCAACCACACCCACTCTCACCCCAACCTGTTGCTGCGGGCTCCGGGAGCGGCCCGCGAAGAGCTGGCCCTGGCCTCGGCCAGCATCGAGCGGGTGACCGGCATCTGGCCCCAGTGGTTCCGCCCGCCCTTCGGCTTTCGCTACCCCTGGAACGTGACCCAGGCCGCCCGGTTGGGCCAGGCCACCGTGACCTGGAGCCTCAACCCGCGCGACTTCGAGAACCCCCCGCCCGATGTGCTGGCCCAACGCGTGCTGCGTCAGGCCCGCAGCGGAGACATCGTGCTCTTGCACGACGGCATGCGCGATCAGAGCTGCACGGTTGCGGCCCTGCCGACCATTCTCAGGGAATTGGCCCGCCAGGGATTCGAGCTCCTGCGGGTGGATCAGCTGCTGGCCTGAAGCCTGGACTCCCGATCAGGAGCGCGGTGGGAAGATGCCTTGCAGCGCGATGTAGTAGTTGCCGAAATTGCTGCTGGCCAGGGGGTTGGCGGTGCGCAGGTCGGGCACGCCGAAGGTGGTCTGGCCGTCGCCGCCGTAGGTCGTGCCCAGCAGCGAGAACAGCGCCGTGTTGCTCTGGATGGAGAGCACTGAGCCGTCGCAGAGCTGCCACAGGGGTTCCTCGCCGTTGGAGGGGGCAAAGCCGAAGGCGAACAGACGAATTTCACCAAGAAACGGGTTCATACAAAGTTTCCTCTCAAGAGATTGCGTTGGTGACCCACAAGACGAGGTCGGGGGACAGGCTGACGAAAATGGGCTGGATCCCGGCCGGGATCGGGAAGGAGGGGAGCGAGCCACCGCTGGCATCGAATACCTGGACCTCGGCATCGACCGGGTCGGCCACGTAGGAGAGGCCCCTGGCGTCGATGGCCAGCTTCTCGGGCAGGGTGAGGCCGCCGCGGTAGCTGCGCACGAAAGCGCCCGCCTGGGTGAAGACCTGGACGCGGTGGTTGCCCGAGTCGCACACATGGAGCTGGCTCTGGGGGTCGAAGGCCATGCCGCTGGGGGCGTTGAGCTGTCCGTCCCCGCTCCCCGGGCTGCCGAACGCGTTGCCCGCGAGGGCCCCGCCGCCCTGCCAGGTGAACGACAGGATCTGGTTGGCGCCCTGGTTGCTGACGAAGATGTTGGTGCCGCTGGAGGCCACACCACCTGGAAAACCGCCGATCGGCAGCACGCCAACCAGCAGGCCTGTTCGGTCGAGGATCTTGACCCGGCTGTTGCCCGCGTCGCACACCAGGAGCAGTCCGTCTGGCCCGGGGCTGGCGTCATTGGGGAAGTTCCACTGGTTGGCCCCCACGCCCAGCTCGGCCTGCTCGAACAGCAGCGAGCCATCGGCAGCCAGGAGCCGCACGAGGTGCTGGAAGGGGAAGAGCTCCAGTCGACTTCCGTCGCTCAAGAAGACGAAACGGCCCGCCGCCAGTCGGGACTGGCTGGGGGAAAGGTTTTGCGGGGCGGTGGGAGTGGTGCGCTGGCTGCCCGAGGAGACGTCTCCGCAACCCGGAGTGGCCAGGCCTGCCAGAGCGAACGCTCCCAGGCCCTGGAGGAAGGTTCTGCGTTGCATCCCGGTCGTTTCGAACCGATAAGGCCGGCTCCTTCTGTTCGAAAGGGCCCCGGGGAGGCAGGACGAAACCCGGGCGATGCCTCGCGTGCAAATCCTCGAGAAGAGCGTCGCCGAGCGGATCGCCGCCGGCGAGGTGGTAGAGCGTCCGGCCTCGGTGGTCAAGGAGTTGCTCGAGAATTCGCTCGATGCCCAGGCCCGCCAGGTCACGGTGGAGCTGGTGCAGGGGGGCACGAAGTCGCTCTCGGTCTCTGACGACGGCTGCGGCATGGGGCCAGAGGACGCGCGCCTGGCCCTGGAGCGCTTTGCTACCTCGAAAATTTCGCGTTGGGAAGACCTCTGCTCGCTCCACTCCTACGGTTTTCGGGGAGAAGCTCTGCCCAGCATCGCGGCTGTCTCGCGCTTCACGATTTTGACCTGCGAGCCGGGGGCCGAGGCCGGCACCGAGGTGGTGGTCACCGGAGGGGCGATCGAGCGATGCGGCCCGGCCGCCGCCGTGCCGGGCACTCGCATCACGGTGGAGGACCTGTTCTTCAACACCCCGGCCCGCAAGAAATTCCTGCGCAGCCCGGCGGCGGAGACCTCGCAGGTGGTCGACCTGGTGGGCAAGGCGGCCCTCTCCCAGCCCCACGTGCAGTTTCGCCTGGTGTCCAACGGGCGCGAGATGCTCCACTTCCCGGCCCAGATGGGCCTGGCCGAGCGGCTCGGGCTGCTGTTGAAAGTGGATGCCGGCCAGCTGGTGGCCGTCGAGAGCCAGGTCGAAGGCGTCTCGGTGCGCGGCCTGGTGGGCCTGCCGGCCCTGGCCCGCCCCAACCGCACCGGGCAGTTCCTGCTGGTGAACGGGCGCATCATCCGTTCCGCCCTTCTCTCGCAGGCCTGGTTGGAGGGCTTCACCCCGCTTCTCCCCAAAGGCAAATATCCCGTGGGCATCCTCTCTTTGGAGGTGCACGGCGAGCTGGTGGACGTGAACGTGCATCCCACCAAGTCCGAGGTGCGTTTCGCCAACAACCAGCACATCTTTCGAGCCGTCTATCGGGCCGTGGCCCGGGGCCTGGAGGCTCAGGGCGCCGACACGGTCCAGCACCAGACCCTGGAGGACGCCTCCTGGGAACGACCCGAGCCGGTGGCTCTGCCCTGGGATCCGCCCGAGCCCGTCCGGGAAGCTCCTCAAGCATCCGAGCCCTGGGACCCGCCCGAGCCGGCCCGGCCACCCGAAAGCCGACCTTACCGCCCGCCGGCGTCCGCTTACCAGCCCCCCGCTCGCGAGCGTCCGGCCAAGAGCTACGTCACCACGCCCCAGTCGCTGGAGCTGTTCAAGCCGCTCGCGAGCGCCAGCGAGGAGCCCATCCCCCTGGCCCAGCTGCACGACACCTACCTGGTGGCCCTGGTGCGCGGCGAGCTGTGGGTGGTGGATCAGCACACCGCCCACGAGCGCATCCTGTACGAGCGGCTGAGCCACCTGGCCCCGCTCGAGCAGGGGGCTCAGGGCCTGGTGATCCCCGAGGTGCTGGAGCTCTCCCCCCTGGTGGCCGAGCTGGCAGCCGAGCGCTCGGCCGACCTCTTGACCCTGGGCTTCGAGCTGGAGCCCTTCGGAGGCAACTCGTTCCAGCTGCGCTCGGTTCCCTACGGCATTCCCGCCCGCAAAGCCGTGCCCACCCTGCGCGGGGTGCTCGAGGAGCTGGCCGAGGAGAAGGTGAGCGTGCGCCACCACACGGCCGAGGAGTGGCGCGAGCGGCTGCGGGCCATGATGGCCTGCAAGGCGGCCGTCAAGGCCGGCGATCCCCTCGAGAAGCACGAGATGCGGGTGCTTCTGCGCGAGCTGCTGGAGGTGGAGCATTCGCCCTACTGCCCCCACGGTCGGCCCACCCGGGTGCGGCTGGACCAGGCCACCCTGGAGAAGCTCTTCCACCGGGCGTGACCAGGCTGCCCGTGCTGGCGCTGGTGGGCCCCACGGCCAGCGGGAAGACTTCCCTGGCTCTGTCCCTGGCGCGCGAGATTCCCCTCGAGATCGTCAGCGCCGATTCGGCCCTGGTCTACCGGGGAGCCGATCTGGGCACCGCCAAGCCCACCCCCGCCGAGCGGGCCCAGGTGCCTCACCACCTCATCGACCTTTGCGACCTGAGCGACTCGTTCTCGGTGGCCGATTTCCAGGCGCTGGCCCGCCAGGCGGTGGAGCAGATCTGCTCGCGGGGCAAGCTGCCCCTCATCGTGGGGGGGACGGGACTGTACGTGCGGGCCCTGCTGCGCGGCTATACGCTGCCCGAGGCCGCCCCCGACCCGACTCTGCGCGAGGAGCTGAAGGCCACTCCGCTGGAGGATCTGCTCGCCGAGCTCGAGCGAGTCGATCCGGTGGCCTACCAGCGCGTCGACCGGCGCAACCCGCGCCGGGTGGTGCGGGCGGTGGAGGTCTTTCGCCAGACCGGAGTGCCCTTCTCGGCCCACTACGCCACTGCCGACCCGGGGCTGGACTCGCTGCTGCTGGGGCTGGGCTGGCCGCTCGAGAAGCTGCATCAGCGCATCGCTCTGCGCACCCGCCAGATGCTCGAGGATGGCTTTCTGGAGGAGGTGCGCGCGCTGGCCGAGAAAGGTTACGGCCCTTCTTTGCGCCGTCTGCGGCTGATCGGCTACCCCGAGATGCTGGACGTGGTGGAGCAAAAGAAGAGTTTGGAGGAAGCCAGCCTCGAGCTCGAGCGCAACACGCGTCGCTACGCCAAGCGCCAGCTCACCTGGTTTCGCCGGGAGACAGACATACACTGGTTGGACGCCGAAGGCGATCCGCTCGCTCAGGCGCTCGAGCTCATCCGGGAATGGGAGAAACAAAGATGTTGAACCTGCAAGACGCGTTTCTGGCACAGCTCAAGAAGGAGGGACAGATCGTGGTGGTGTTCCTCTCCAAGGGGGTCCAGCTCAAGGGCGTGGTGCGCGGTTATGACAACTTTACCATTTTCCTGGAGGATGAGGGCCGCCTGCAGATGGTCTACAAGCACTCGGTGACCACCGTCAGCCCGAGCCGCCCCATGAGCACCGACTTCCTGCGCGAAGCCTTCAAGGAAGCCAAGGGGGGCGGTTCCCGGGAGGCCAGCAAAGAGACCCCGCCGGCCCACGTGTGAACGGCCTTCCCTTCGCCAAGTGGGAGGGGCTGGGCAACGACTTCGTGATCGTGGATGCGCGCTCGGGCTTCGAGGGCGATCCGGTAACCCTGGCCCGGGCTGTGTGCGCTCCTCATTTTGGAGTGGGGGCTGACGGTCTGGTGTTGCTGCGAGGGAACGGCCAGGGTCTGGCGATGGAGATCTTCAACCGCGACGGCTCGCTGGCCTCGACCTGTGGCAATGCGCTGCGGTGTCTGGCTCTCTACGCTCGGCGCGAAGGCCTCAGCCAGGGCTCCGAGGTCAGCTTTCAGACCCCTTCTGGCCTGCGCCGGGCCCGCTTCGTCGGCGACGAGGTGGAGGTGGACATGGGGGCTCCCCGGGGTCTCTCCCCGGCAGGTCCTGCGAGCGACCCGGTTCGGGTCGAGGGCGTGAGCGATGGGGAAGGCTGGGGGGTGTCGATGGGCAACCCTCACCTGGTGGTTTTCGTGGACGCGCCCGTCGAGCTTTCCGAGCGGGGACCTTTTCTGCAGCAACACGGCCCGCTGGGCGAGGTGAACGTGGAGTTCACCCGGGTGCTCTCGCCCACCCACCTTCAGGTGCAGGTCTACGAACGCGGCGCCGGGGCCACCCTGGCCTGCGGCAGCGGTGCCTGCGCGGCCCTGGCGGCGGCGGTGGCCTCGGGCCGGGCCGAACGGACGGCCCGGGTGGATCTGCCCGGGGGCAGCCTGCAGATCACCTGGGCGGACACGATGTTGATGCGCGGACCGGCGCGCGAGCTCTTTCGAGGAATCTGGAGGCCTGACCCGTGAACCGAATCGAGAAACTGCGAGAGAAACTGGCCCGGGAGAAGCTGGACGGGCTGCTGGTCAGCACCGGCGAGAATCGCCGCTACCTGTCCGGCTTCACCGGCTCCTACGGCTGGTTGCTGGTGACCCAGGACAGGGTGGCCCTGGTGACCGACGGTCGCTACTGGGCGGCCGTGGAGGAGAGCTGCCCCCAGGTCGAGCTGCTCCGCTACCTGCCCGCTCGAGACAAGCGTATGGGGGTGCTGGTGGCCCCCTGGCTGAACGGCACCCGCACGCTGGGCTTCGAAAGCCGCAACCTGACCGTGGCCGACCTGGAGGAGCTGCGAACGGACCTGGGCGACCGGGCCGAGCTCAAGCCCACCGAGAACCTGGTGGAGGAGCTGCGCCAGGTCAAGGACGCAGACGAGCTCGAGCAACTGCGCCGGGTGGCCGCTATCGCCGATCGGGCTTTTCAGCGCGCGCTGCCCATTCTCAAGGTGGGGATCACCGAGCAAGAGTTCTGTGCCGAGCTCGAGCACCAGCTGCAGAAGGAGGGGGCCCGCAAGCCATCCTTCGATTCCATCGTGGCCTCCGGGCCGAACGGCGCCTATCCCCACGCCGGGGTCACCGACCGCTCCATCCAGGCCGGCGAGCTGATCACGGTCGACTTCGGAGCCCTGGCCGACGGCTACAACTCCGACATCACCCGCACCATCTGGCTGGGCGAACTGAAGGGCGAGCAAGAGAAACTCTACCGGGTCGTGCGCAAAGCCCAGCGAGCCGCCCTGGACGCCATCCGTCCCGGCGTGAAGGCGGGCGACGTGGACAGCACCGCCCGCGACCTGATCGCCGAGGCCGGCTATGGCGAGGCCTTCTCGCACGGTCTGGGACACGGACTCGGACTGGCCGTGCACGAGCTGCCCCGGGTTCGCCCGGGCGTGGAGACGGTGCTCGAGCCCGGCATGGTGGTGACCGTGGAGCCCGGCATCTACTTGCCCGGGGTGGGCGGCTGCCGGGTCGAGGACAGCGTGGTGGTGACCGAGGATGGCTTTGAGTTTTTGACCCACTCGCCCTATCAGGAGAAGGGTCCCCACCCGCTCGGATAGCTCCTTCCGACCAGCGAGGTTGAACCGCCCGGGCTGGAGAATCAGCCGGCATGACTGCTTCCAATGTTCGCTTCTGGCTGCTGATTCTCGCTCTCGCTCTCGCTCTCCAGCCTGCCCTGGCTCAGCCCGTGGTGCTCAAGGAAGGCACCCCGCTGCTCTTGACCACGGTGGACCGCCTGGTTTCCGGCGAGGTGCCCGCCGGGTCGGTGGTCCGCTACAAAGTGGACCGGGACGTGCTCGGACCTCAGGGTCAGGTCTTGATCGCCCGCGGGGCGGACGCCCGGGGGAAAGTGCTCAAGTCTGAGGGCAGCGGTTTCTTCGGTCGTTCCGGGGCTCTGGACATCTCGCTCGAGACGGTCGTGGCCGTGGACGGCACCTCGGTGCCCCTGCGTGCGGTGCGGGCGGCTACCGCCGCCGATCAAGAGACGGCCGTGATCGTGGGCGGCATCCTCCTCTCATGGGCCTTCATCTTCATGGAGGGGGACGACATCGACATCCCCCCGGGCACCCCGTTGGACGCCTTCATCGACCTGGATACCTCCATCGCCAAGCCGGGTGGAAAGGTGAAGCTGCTGCCCTGCTCGGTCAAGATTCTCACGCCCGCCACCGGCTCGCACCTCAAGGAGGAGGAGAAGATCTACTTCTCCTGCGAGGCTGCACCGAAGGATGAAGAGCCGTGGGTCCGCGTCTACATCGACCAGATCCTGGTCGCTTCCCAGCGAGGCAATCTCTCCAGCGTGTTGTGGAACACCTACCGCAACGAGAAACAGACCGAGCGGGTCACCGGACCGGGTGAGCACACAGTGGTGTTGGAGGTGACCTGGAGCAATGGGCAGATCGCGACCTCCGAGCCGATCAAGCTCACCTTCAAGGACGGACCCTGGTAGCTGACTCGAGCGGCGGCTTTGAGAATCCCTCAAGCACCGTCGGCCAGCTTGCCGTCGGTTCGGCAGGACTCGTCCTCCGGGCCGCAAAGTATGCGCGCCTATGAGTAGTGAAGCATTGGGCATGGTGGAGACGAAGGGACTGGTGGCGGCCATCGAAGCGGCCGATGCGATGGTGAAGGCGGCCAACGTGACCCTGATGGGTTGGCGCAACGTGGACCAGGCCCTGATCACGGTGCTTTGTCGCGGATCGGTGGGCGACGTTCAGGCCGCCACCGATGCCGGGGCGGCTGCCGCCCGCCGGGTAGGCGAGCTTTTCGCCGTCCATGTGATCCCCGCTCCCTTCGATGACGTCGAAGCGAACATCCTCAAGAAACCGAAATAGATTCAGGAGCGGTCGACAAACTCGCGAGCTGCTTCCGCGGCTTCCCCCGGGCAAAAATGCTCGAGCACGGGTAACAGTGACTCTTCCTCGCGTTCCATGTGGTGCTCGAACAGGTGGAAGAAGCGGATATCAAACCCGTCTTTGTCTCGTTTGGTGGTTTCTCCGGCGGCCATCTTCTGGAGGAAGGGCCGAAACTCTGGCAGTCCTCGCCTCAGCCCCAGATGCTCGTAGCCCAGTTCGCGGATCAGGCGCTCTTCTTGCAGGATCTTCTGGTAGAGCGGGTAGAGCGTGCGCTCCTCGGTGTCCATGTGACGGCTGAGCAACTGCTCAAAGGCCGCTCCGTCCGAGCCCAGGGCCATGGCCTCGCGGTAGAGGGCCACGATCTCGCAGTGCTGCTCGCGCACCACCTCCAACACGGGTTCGGCCTGGGGAAGAGGGGTGTGCACCAGGTAGTAGTAGGCCGAGGGACCGGGCACCAGTGGCCAGGCGGTGAAGCCTTCCAGCTCGGCCCGCAGGGGATGGCGCGACTTGAGCACCCGGGCCTGGTGGGCCCGTAGCTCGCTGAGGCCTTCCGTCAGGTTCGGGCCGGGAGCGCGCAGATCCAGTGGAGGCAGCAGCTCGAGCATGGGGAGTGGTTCCCGGCTCGCACAGCAGGGCCCTCCCGGCCAGGCCAGAAGCATCCGGCTGGCATGCGCCTGACGCCCGACCCGCTTTACGCTCGCTACTGGCTGCCCCTGATCCGTTTCGGGGTGGGGCTCATCTACCGCGGCTTCGGCGGTTACCGGATTGAGGGCGTGGAGAACCTGCCCCGCTCGGGACGGGTGCTGGTGGCCTGCAACCACTTGAGCCTGGCCGACCCGCTGGCCATGCTGGTGGCCAGTCCCAGGCCCCTGTTCTACATGGCCGCCGAGGAGCTGCACCAGATGACCTGGGTGGGCCCCACCATCCGATTTCTGCAGTCGTTTCCGGTGCGTCGGGGGGAGTGGGACCAGAATGCCATCGCCCACGCCCGCGCGCTGCTACGCAACGAGCAAGGCCTGGTGGTCTATCCCGAGGGCCGCATCAGCCCGGACGGGGAGCTGCTGCCTCTCTACCCGGGGGTGGCCATGCTGGCCCTGCGCGAGCGTTGTCCGGTGGTTCCGGCCCGCATGCGGGGCACCGATGGCTTCTTGCCGCTGGGAAAAAAATTCATCCGCTTTCACCCCAAGTCGATCCGCTTCGGGCCTGCGCTCGACTTCGGGGCCCCGAGGCCGGGTGAGAGCATCAAGAACCAGGTTCAGGCCGCCACCGAGCGCCTGCGCGAGGCCATGCTGGCGTTGTAGCGTCTACCAGGGCAGGGGGCAGCGTCCCCACTCCAGCTCGCGGAACTCGTCGAGTGGCCCGAAGCGCGGAGTCGGGACGGGGTGGGGGAGGGCCGGCTGGGGAACGCCTTCCAGGAGCTCGCTGCGGAACATGCCCTCGGGGGTGGCAAACAAGACGAAGCGCCCGTCAGGGCTGAAGACCGGATCGCGCGCTCTGGCGTGGTCTTTGGCGAAGTCGAGCCGCTCGTCGGGCTCGTCCAGGCTCACGATGGACAGGCAGTGGCCCCAGTAGTGGCGGGCTTTGTAGACCAGTCTGCGCCCGTCCGGCGACCAGGCCGGCGTGGTGTCTTGAATGCTGTTGTAGGTCAGGCGCCGGCTCTCGCCCGTCTCGAGCTGCCGCACCCAGATGTCGGCCGAGCCGCCCCGGTAGGACACGTAGGCGACAAAGTCTCCGGTGGGGGACCAGACCGGGCGCACGTTGACCATCTGGTCCCAGGTGAGGCGAGTGACCTCGCCCCCTTCGGCCCCCACCAGGGCGAGCTCGGGCTGACCCCAGCGCGAGCTGGAGAAGACCAGACGCTTTCCGTCCGGAGACCAGCTCGGATGGCGATCGGCCGAGAGCGAGTCGGTCAGGCGCTGCAGGTTCTCGCCCTCGAGATTCACGCGGTAGATCTCTTCGTTGCCGTGCAGGTCGCTCTCGAAGGCCACCGCTCCGGCCGCCAGGGAGAGCGAGGGCTCGGAGGTATCGGCGGGCAGATCGATCAGGCGCTCGAGATCTCGCCCGTCCGAGCGCATCACATAGATGCGGTCCTTGCCGGTGGGGCTGCTCACGAACAGAATTCGCTCAGATAACGGACCGGCAGCGAGAGACCCGGTCATTCCCATCAGGAAGAGCAGGGCCCCCCACTGCC
>CAZWUN010000129.1:0-12800 GCA_964637145.1 uncultured Burkholderiales bacterium | reverse complement strand
ACGGTCTGGCGCAGAGTTTAGAAACGGAAAGTTAAACAATTGTTAACACGGTAAATTTTTTGCCGCCGGCACCAGCCTGAGATGCGATAACAATAAGGTTTTAGCCAGACCGGTCCAATTTTCCTGCCGAACAGATGGGTTTCCGAGCCCCGGGCAGGGGTCGCAACCTCCGCCAGGAAGGCCCGGATATGCCGCCCATCACCTTTCGAAACGTCGCTCGCTATGTCCAGGACGTGGAGGCCAACCTGCCCCTCTACCAGGCCCTCGGCTTCGAGCTGATGCGGCAGATGGGGCGTGACATGGCCATCCTGCAGAATGGCGAGGGTCTCCAACTCGTGCTTCATTCCTGGGAGGGTCACCTGGCCGCCAGCCTGGACACCGCGCTGGGCTTCACCATTACCGGCTCGGTCGAGGAAGCCCGCGCCTTCGTCGAGCAGGCAGGCTTCACTTGCCTGCGCGAGCCGCAGCAAGACGATGCCGGCTTCTTCTATATCTACGGCGACAAAGACAAAAACCCCATCAACCTGGTGGGACGGCCCCGCAAGTAAGGTGAAGTGGTCTGGCAGTCAACTTGCGCCCACGGGCCCCCGAAGGATAGGCAAACCTTCATAAGGCTCAACACAGTAACATCGGGGTAACCCGGGTCAGGCGCTCAGGCGCTAACATCGCGGCATGCAGATTGCCAGTCTGGCACCGCACGGTCCCTTCCCGCTTCGCCCGGCTACCGCACCGGCCCGGGCCGACGTCAGCTTTGTGCCCGACTGGCGGCCTCCAACCCGACTCGAGCTGAGCCAGACCAGGCCTCCTGGTATGCGCGAAACCCTGGAACGTATCCTGACCCGGCCGGCTGACCCCGCCCAGCTCGACCTGGTGGCCCGCAGCCTGCAGCCGTTCGGGGCCGACGTCATCGCACGGTTGGCCGACCACGGTCTGCGCCTGGAGCTCGGCCAGGAAGGCTATCCCCATTACGACACCACGACCAGGACCCTGGTGCTCGACCGCGACACCCTCTCCCGCGAGACCGACCCGCCCCTGCGGAGCTACGCGATCCTGCACGAGTTTGCCCACGCCCTGGACTTTCTCTGGGAAGCCGAGGGCCCGCCCCTCAGCCAGCGCCCCGAGCTGGGCATCGATGCCCACCGGCGCCGGATGGGTCAGGCTTACGACGGCCTGATGCAAGACTACAACCGGCGCAAGCAGCAACTCGAGCGCGAAGGGAAGTGGCGCCCCCAGACGCCTCCCTTCCCGGTGGCCCGGGTCTACTACGAGGATTTCATCACCGGCGTCGAGCGAGTGGCCGGGCGGCACCTGGCCGAGCGACCGGCCCGGGGCCACCTGGACACGCTGAGCCCGGACAAGCATCCCACCGAGTACTTCGCCGACACCCTCTACTGCTATCTCCACCAGGACGCGCTCAAGACCTATCGCTACACTCTCCCCGACGGCCAGACGATCGACCATCCCTTCCCCCCCAACCGTGAGCTGTTCCAGCGCCGTGACCCCCGCATGCACGCCTGCGTGGAGCGCTTCTTCCGGGCCAAGGAGTGGCGGCCGGTGACTTAAACTTGAAGTTCAGCGCGAGTTCAAATCCTCGTCAGGGCGCGGGAGGGGAATCGGGAGGACTCCAGACCGGCAGTTCGCACAGCCCTCCCCCCAGGAAGAGGTGGTGCCAAAGCTGGGTGGAGATCATGCCCACCATCCCCACCTCGTCGTAACGGGCTGGACGGCGGCGCACTGCCTTCAAGTGAAAATAGCCCGTCCGGGCCAGCGACTCGGGGCTTAGCAACTGGCTGACCCAGGCCGGCTCGGGGTCCAGGAACGAGCCGCTGTAGCGGGCTCGAAAAATGTGCTTGGGCCGATCTGCGATCACAGGTGGCAAGAACCGGCCCGCAAAGCAACGCAACAGGTCCTTGTCCCGCCACCAGCCACGCAGCTTGAGCCGGGGAGAGACCGAGGCACAGAGAGCCACCACATCTTCGTCCAGAAAAGGGAAGCGCGTTTCGACCGAGTGAGCCATGGCGGGTCGGTCGCCCTTGTGGGTCATCAAGAGCCCCGCCAGCATCACCTTGTAACCGAGGTAGAGCGAGCGATTGAGGGGATCCCAGCAACGCATGCGCTCAAGATGGAGCTCCAGGTCGTCGCAGGCGGTGCGGCCTGCCATCGCCTCCCGCTGTTCGCTTGAATAGACGCGGTAGCCGCTCAGGGCACAGGAGGCGTAGAGATCGGAGGTGGCATGGTAGCCGCCCATCAACTCGTAACGGCGCTTCTGACTTTGCCACGGATCGGCGGTGGCCATTCTGAAGAAGACGCGGCGCAAGGGTTCTCCCAGACCGGCACGGTCGAGCAACGAGACGGCCCGGTTGACTTTGAACCAGGGGTATCCGGCCAGGGCTTCATCCGCTCCCTCGCCGCTGAGGGCCACCTTGTAGCCGCGGGAGTGCACCAGGCCCGCCAGCTGGTGGATGGCCGAGGAGGAAGTGTCGATGACCGGCGACTCGGAGGAGAGCACCAGCGCGGGGTAGCCTGCTGCGATCTCGCGCTCTCCGCAGGACAGCACCTCGGGCTCGGTCCCGATGGCTCGAGCCGCCACCCGGCTACGAGCCGTCTCGTCCAGCCGCGGATTGCGGATCTGGATGGTGAAGGTCGGGATAGGACGGCCCAGTTGGCGGCTGGCCAGCCAGGCGACGGTGCTAGAGTCCACTCCGCCCGAGAGGTAGCTCACGACCGGCACGTCGGCCCGCAAACGCAGCTCCACCGCGCGGGTGAGGGCCTGTCCGAATTCATCCACCAGGCCGGGATGGTCGAGCTCTTGACCCTGGTCGGGAAAGTCCAGCTCCCAGTAGCATCGCTCCTTGACCGGCCCGCCCCCCAATGGAATGCTCAGGTAGTGGCCGGGGAGCAGGGCCTGAACGCCAGCGAACATGGTGCGCCGCGTCCCCATGGCAAAGAAGGTGAAGATGTGGTCGAGCCCCAGAGGATCCGCCTCGGGACGCACCAGGCCAGACGCCAGCAGAGCCTTGATCTCGGAGCCAAAGATCAGCCAGCCATCGCGCTCAGCGTAATACAGGGGACAGATGCCCACCCGGTCGCGGGCCAGAATCAACTGACCGCGGGCCAGATCGACCAGCGCAAAAGCGAATTGACCCTTCAGGTAGGGAAAGAAGGCCTCCTGGTGCTCCTCCCACAGGTGCACCAGGATCTCGGTATCGGTCGAGGTGGCCAGACGGTGCCCGCTGGCCTGAAGCTGAGAGCGTCGCTCAGGATAGTCGAACAGCTCCCCGTTGTAGACGAGGGCCACGCTTCGATCCTCATTGAAGAGAGGCTGGCGCCCATCGACCAGCCCCACGATGCTGAGCCGCTGGGAGTGCAGGCCCAGACCAGGCACCAGCAGTTGGCCCGACTCGTCCGGGCCGCGATGGCGGATAGCCCGGCCCATTCGGGCCAACCTGGCCGGATCGACGGCCCGCTGGCCGAGTCGGTCGATCATCCCGGCAATTCCGCACATGGTCTCCTTTGCGCCCTCCTGTCACCGAAGTCGTCATCAAATCTTCATTGTTTTCTCATCAAATCAGAACATTGTGCCCCTGGATGATCTGCCATCAATCCCTGAGAACTAGAGTAAACCCATTGAGAGAAGGAGCCCCACCGATGATCGGAGGCGCAGGCACCGGAGCCGCCAACGCGGCAGCCCAGCAACAAATGGTCCACGCCGACAAGGACCAGGCCCATACCATTCAGGCCCAGATGCAGGCCGACGCTCAAAAGCAGCAGGCCGAGCGCTGGAAGATCCTGCGCGAAACCCAGACCAAAATTTTCGAAATCCAGCAAGACGTCACCGTCAATCAAGCCAAGGCCCAGGACAAAGCCTTCAACAAGTGGAGCGACTACATCAAGGCCTGAGCTGCCAGAGGGTCACCGGTTCAGCTCCCGGCCGGGCAGTGGTCACAAATTCGTAGACGGCCCCGTCCTCAAACCCGAATCGTCGGGCCAGTTCGCTCACGAACGCGCCCCAGCCGTTGACTTGGGATTCGACCTCGAGCAGCGTGCCATCGGGACCGCTCAGCTCCAACACGATCCAGGGCACGGTCCTGGCCTCCACCACCCCGATCCGGATCCGCACCAGTTGACCCAGGGGAACGCTCACCGGCGCCATCGGTGGAGCGGTCAGCCGGGCTTGATCCTGGTGGATCTCGATTCGATCCACGCTAGGAGACCGAGGTCAGTTCCGGTCGCCTCAAGTGAAAGTCGGTGGCCTGTTGGAAGGCATGTCCGGCCGCCAGCAGCCGGCCCTCATCGAAGGCCCGACCGATGAGCTGCAGGCCGGTCGGAAGCCCCTCCACGGGAGCGCTGGGCACCACCAGTCCGGGCAAACCCACCAGGTTGAGGGCCACGGTATAGATGTCCGAGAGGTACATCTCCAACGGGTCGGAGGACTTCTCCCCGATCTTGAAGGCGGTGCTCGGCGTGGTGGGCATCACGATCAGATCGACCTCCTGGAAGGCCCTTTCGAAGTCGCGGCTCAGCACGGTACGAACCTTCTGAGCCTTGAGGTAGTAAGCATCGTAGTAGCCAGCCGAGAGCACGTAGGTGCCCACCATGATGCGCCGCTTCACTTCAGGCCCGAAGCCGCGCGAGCGGCTGCGCTTGAACATGGTCAGCACGTCGCCGGCGTCGGGGGCCCGGAAGCCGTAGCGGGTGCCGTCATAGCGAGCCAGATTGCTGGAAGCCTCGGCGGGCGCCACGATGTAGTAGGCCGGCAAGGCCGCGCCCAGATTGGGCAGGTCCACGGTCACCAGGCTGGCTCCCAATCCCACCAGCACCTGACAGGCCTCTTCGAAGACCCTGGCCATGGGGGAGGCCAGATCGCCCAGAAAGCCGCGCGGGATGCCCAGCTTGAGCCCCTTCACCCCCGACTCGAGCTGCGAGGTGTAAGCTGCCACCGGCTCCACGGAGGAGGTGGTATCCAGCGGGTCGGTGCCGGCCAGCACTTCCAGCGCCATGGCGCAGTCGCGAGCGCTGCGACCCATGGGGCCGATCTGATCGAGCGAAGAGGCGAAGGCCACCAGACCGTAGCGAGAAATCCGCCCGTAGGTAGGCTTCAACCCGGTCACGCCGCAGAAGGCAGCGGGCTGGCGGATGGAGCCCCCGGTATCCGAGCCCAGTGCCAGGGGAGCCATTCCGGCCGCAACCGCGGCCGCTGATCCCCCGCTCGAACCGCCGGGAACGCGCGAGACGTCCCACGGATTACGGGTGACATGATAGGCCGAATTCTCAGTTGACGAGCCCATGGCGAACTCGTCCAGGTTGGTCTTGCCCAGCACCACCGCTCCGGCCGCCTGCAGACGAGCCACCGCGGTGGCCTCATAGGGCGGCACGAAGTTCTCCAGAATGCGCGAGCCACAGGTGGTGGGCTGGCCCCGGGTGCACATGTTGTCCTTGACGGCCACCGGCAGACCTGCCAGAGGCCCGCCGCGCTGGCCGGCATCCACTGCCCGAGCCTGCTCGCGGGCCGAGTCGGCGAAGACGTGTAAGAAAGCACCCAGCTCGCCATCCAGAGCCGCGATGCGGGCCAGGGCTGCCTCGGTCGCCTCCAGCGCGCTCAGCTCGCGCGCGGCGATACGGGCCACCAGCTCGGAGGCTGTCAATTTTCCTCCAGAATGCGCGGAATGCGAAACTGTCCGGACTCCTGCTCGGGCGCGTTGCTGAGCACCAGGTCGGGGCCCAGGGCCGGGCGAGAGAGATCATCGCGCAAGACGTCGTGCCTGGCAAACACCGCCAGCAGTGGCTCGACGCCTTCCGTGTCCACGGTGGAGAGCTGCTCGACGTAGGTCAGGATCTCCCCCAGCTGCTTCCCAAAAGAATCGCGTTCAGCGGCCGTGATCTCCAGGCGAGCCAGGTGAGCGACGTGGTCGACCTCCGGGCCGGTCAGCTCTCTCACGAATACTCGCCCCACTCCTCGGCCCAGGTCTCGCGATCGAGCTTGAGCTGGTCGTGGGTGGCCAGATGCTCGAGCTTCTGACGGCTCTGCTGCAGCTCCAGCTCATAATCGTAGACGGCCGGGAACTTCTTCACCCCGTCTCGGCGACGGGTGAAGAAGGCCACCAGGGCTTCGTCAAAACGTGCATTGACGGCGTGACGGGCCAGCCGGGTCGCCAGACGGAAGAAGTTCTGGAAGGACACGTAGGACATGTCGGCGCCCAGGAAGGACTTGTAGTTCACAGTGGCCGAGTCCATCCGAAAAGGCTGGTCGTGGTTCTTGATGTAGACGTCCAGCAGGTAGATCTCCCGGACCTGGCGGGTCTTGCGCTCCTCATTCTCGCTGGCTTTGCCAGTCAGCTTGCCAAACATCTGACGCATAGCCCCTTTGGGCCCGCTGACATCGGTGGCCGCTTCCTCGATCAATCCCAGCGCCATCAGCTCGATCTGATCCCAGGGGAACTCGATCAGCTCCTGGTCGGGCAGAAAAAACTGCAAAGTCTGGTCGGTCACCTTGCCCACCTTGACCCGCTTGGGCAGCGGCGTGGAGCGCCCGTGCACGGGATGACGTTGCTCGTGCACCTCGTGCTCGATGATGTCGGGCTCGAGCCCCCGCACTTCGTCAGCTTGTGGATCCAAAGCGAGCCTCCCTTGAGCTAAGACCCTTCGTATCGAGAGTCACCCGAGCCGGTGATGGTGGTGGGAAGCTGCTTGAGCTTCAAACGCATGTCGTTGGCGTTGTCGGAGTAGCGCATGGCATCTTCGGCGCTGATCCGTCCCGCTTTGAACAGCTCGAGCAAAGACAGGTCGAAGCTCTGCATCCCCTCGGGATGGAACGCGTCCAACTCGCGCTTCATCTGCCGCAGCTGTCCGTCGCGCAGAAGCTCGGCCATACGGGCGTTGCCGACCATGATCTCGACCGCCGGCACGCGGTGGCCATCCAGGGCCGGCACCAGTCGCTGGGCGATGATGCCTCGAATGTTCAAAGAAAGCTGCTGCAAAATGGGAGCCTGCATCTCCTCGGGGAAGAACTGCAACACGCGCTCCACTGTCTGGCTGGCGTTGTTGGCGTGCAGTGTGGAGAGCACGAGGTGACCGGTTTCGGCGAAGTAAACGGCCGACTTCACCGATTCGGGGTCGCGCATCTCACCCACGAGCAGGACGTCGGGAGCCTGTCGCAGCGCGCTCTCAAGAGCGTGGGTAAAGGAGACCGTGTCGGTACCGACCTCGCGCTGGCTGACGATGCAGGCCTCTTCATCGTGGTGAACGTACTCGACCGGGTCTTCGATGGTGACGATGTGACCGGGAGCGTGCTCCTTGCGATATTTGATCATCGAAGCCAGGGTGGTGGACTTGCCCGAACCGGTCGGGCCGGTCACCAGCACCAGACCGCGCTTTTGCATGGCCAGGTTCTTGAGTACCTCGGGCAGCCCCAGGTCCTCGAAGCTGAGAATGTTTTCCTGGACGCGCCGCAGCACCATGGCCACGGTGCCCTGCTGGCGATAAGCGTTGACGCGGAAACGTCCCACCTTCTCCAGGAAGTAGACGAAGTTGGCGTCGTTGCCCTCGATCTCGAACTTCTCTTTCTGGTGCTGGGGCATGATGGTCAGAGCCATGTGCTCGGTCATCATCGGCGTCAGCGGCTCGGTTTCGATCGGCACCACCACGCCCTCGATGCGCAGCATCGGTGTCTTTCCCGCTTTGATGTAGACGTCGGAGGCTTGCTCGCGCTCCGAAACCGTCAATACCTGGTCTAGCAGTCCGTGCAGACTCTCAATCTCGAGGTTCATGTCATCCCCTTCTATGCGCTAGTGCGTTCCGGCTGAGCAATGCCGCGGCAAAACCTCAGCGTCCCCTGGAACTTTCCGCCGGGCCAGCCCCGGCATGGAACGGAATTTCCCTACCATTTAGCAAGCGCTGGATATTCTCCTTGTGCCGGTAGAAGGCAAAAACGGCCGAGGCCACCCCGAAGGCGATATAAACCGGATGGTCCTTATAGATGAACATGAGCACGGGGGCGGTGGCCGAGGCTGCCAGCGAGCCGACTGAGCTGTAGTGGGTCAAGGCCACCAGGCCGATCCAGAGGAGCAGCACCAGGACGGCCACCTTGGGCGAAAGAGCGAGCAGCACCCCGAACCCGGTAGCGATGCCCTTGCCCCCTTTGAACTTGAGGAAGGGCGAGTAGTTGTGACCCACGATGGCGGCAAACCCGTAGATCACTTTGACGACGGGCAAGGTAAAGTCGGGCAGCAGCGCAAAATAAGCCAGGAAGACGGCCGCCAGCCCCTTGAGCGCGTCCAGCCCCAGGACCGTCAGCCCTCCCTTCAGACCAAGAGCCCGGTAAGCATTCATCGCCCCGGTATTACCCGAGCCGACTTTGCGCAGGTCAATCTTCTTGGCGCGGCGCGCGACGATGACCCCCGAGGGGATGGAGCCGATCAGGTAGCAGACCAGAATCAGAAACAGTGCCCAGAACAAGCCTCACCTCGATAGAAAGCGCATCTCGATGGGCGTGCCCACCAGCCCGAAGGCGTCGCGCAACTGGTTTTCCAGGTAGCGACGGTAGGAGAAGTGGACCAGCTTTCCCGAGTTGCACTTGAATGCGAAAACGGGGGGCCGAACTCCTCTCTGGGAGACGTAGAGAACTTTGAGGGAGCGTCCCTTGTAGCTCGGAGGCGGCCGCAGAGCCATGGCCTCGCGCACCACCCGGTTCAGGGTGGGGGTATCCAGCCGGCGGGCCCGCTCATCGGCAACCTCCATGGCGGCCGGCAAGATGTCGTCGCAATTGAAGCCGGTCAGAGCGGAGACGTAGAGCACCGGGGAGTAGCTGATGAACTCCAGCTCGCCCACCAGCTTCTCCGAGAAGCGGCGCTGCTTCTCGCTGATGGCCCCGGGCTTCATCCCGGCCGTGAGCCGATCCCACTTGTTGACCACGATCACCGAGCCCACGCCCTCTTTGCGGATATAACCGGCCACCCGCTTGTCCTGGGCCACCACTCCCTGCTCGGCATCCACCACCAGCAGGGCCACGTCCGAGCGCTTGAGGGCCTTGAGGGCGCGCACGGTGCTGAAGTACTCCACCTCTTCCTCGACCAGAGCCTTGCGACGGATACCGGCCGTATCCACCAGGCGCAGCTGGCGGCCCTCATATTCGAGCATGGTATCGATGGCGTCCCGGGTCGTGCCGGCCACGTCGTGCACCAGGCTGCGATCCTCGCCGATCAGGCGGTTCAAGAGCGAGGATTTGCCGACATTAGGACGCCCAACCAGCACCAGCCGAGTCTCCTCGGGCTCCTCCTGGGGCTCAAACTCGCCGAGTTGCTCCAGGATGTGGTCGAGCAGGTCGCCCGAGTGGGTGCCATGCGAGGCCGAGACCGGCCACGGATCGCCCAGCCCCAGTTCGTAGAACTGGTAGCTCTCGTCCACCACCTTCTGGTTCTCAGCCTTGTTGACCACCAGCACCACCGGCCTCTTGGAACGGCGCAGCAGTTCGGCCACCTCGGTATCCAGCGGGTGCACCCCGGTCTGGCCGTCCACCACGAGCAGGATGAGAGCTGCCTCCTCCAGAGCCTGGCGGGCCTGATCGAAGACGCGATTGCGCAGCTCATCGGTGTCGAAAGGATCGATGCCGCCCGTGTCCACCAGGGTGAAGGTCTTACCGTTCCAGAGACAGGGCACGTAGAGGCGATCGCGGGTGACCCCGGGCTCGTCGGCCACGATGGCAGCCCGACGAGCGGCCAGACGGTTGAACAGAGAGGATTTACCGACGTTGGGGCGGCCCACGATGGCCACCACCGGACCGACTACGGGGTTCGACATGAAGAACGGGCCGCGTGGACTGGAAAATCGATGATCTCGATGGGCATGGGAGGCTCCTGCGGGCGCAGCTCGTGCCAGGAGACGCGCCCGAACAAGTTGTCGAGCCACTCGGGACAGTAGGATCCACCCACCACGAAGGGCACCCGGAAGTGATCCGCCAGGGCCTGCATGGGGACGTCGTCCAGAAAGAGCTCGCTTGCTTCCTTGCGACCCGGGTTGAACACGGCTGCGTCTTTGAGGGCCGCCCCCGGCACCAGCACGCGGGTGCCGGGCCGGGACAAGAAGGCGCGCTCAGCTTCAAGCGTGGCCAGGATATCCCTGCCGGCCAGAAGGCCGGCGCACTTGACGCTGCGACCGAAGAACTCGTTGGGAACGCCCACCAGCTTGACGGTCAGGTTGTCCACCCGGCCATGCAGCTCCTCGATCAGGGGAGGAAAGATCTTCAGCCCGTACTCACCGGTGATCATCAACCAGCTGAGAGGTTGCTCGAGGCGACGAAAGAAACGCTTGCGACGGTTGAAGTCGAGCAAGAAACGGCGCACCAGGCCAACCCCGTTCTCGATCTGGGGATAATCCAGGTAGTGCGAGTGGGGCGGCTGGGGCAGATCGGCGATCAGATACATCTCATCCGCCAGGAAGGCCACCGGATGGCCGAAACGCTCGCGGTTGCGGCGCTGGTGGCGACCCAACTGCTCGATCAGTTGGGGCACCATTTCGGGCGTCACCAGCCGCAGGTGGGGCAGGTGATCGCGGAAGCGGGTCAACCCCACCGGCACCACCGAGACGGTTTCCACACCCGGAAAGAGCTCGGCCAGGTCGGTGAGGCTCTGGTCGAGCACAGCCCCGTCGTTGAGACCCGGGCAGAGCACGATCTGGGTGTGCACGGTGATGCCCCGATCGATCAGGCGACGGAGCGCCCCCATAATGTCCATGCGCGAGCGCGTGGTGTGACCGAGCATCATGTCGCGCACTTCCGGGTCGGTGGCGTGGACGCTGACGTAAAGCGGGCTCACGCGCTGGCGCTCGATGCGCTCCCACTCCTGGTCGCTCAGGTTGGTCAGGGTGATGAAGTTGCCGTGCAGGGCCGACAGCCGGAAGTCGTCGTCGCGGTAGTACAGCGACGGCCGCATGAACTTTGGCATCTGGTCCATGAAGCAGAAAACGCACTTGTTGCGACAGGTCTTGACCCGATCGAACAGGGTGTCGCTGAAATCCAGGCCCAGCGGCTCTTCCTCGGATTTGTCCAGCACCGACTCGAAGATCTGCTCGCCCCGCTTGACCTTGAGGGCGATCTTGCCCCAGGCGGCCTGGTCGAGCACGTCCATCAGGTCGGCCGGCCGCCGCCCGTTCACGGTCAGAAGCTCATCGCCCGGCAACAGGCCAGCCGCTGCGGCGGGGCCGTCGGGGTCGACGGCGGTGACAATGGCGCCTTTGGGGCCCATCAGACCCGATTGCTGGCCAGGGCGACGATGCGGTCAGTGACCTCTTTGGGGGTCATCCGGGTGGAGTCGATGGCCACCGCGTCGGGGGCCTGACGCAACGGCGAATCCTCGCGCGAACTGTCGATGCGGTCGCGCTCGACCAGGTCGGCCTCCAGCTCGCCCAGCTCGGGAGCCATCGAGCCAAGCTCGAGATGCCGCCGACGCGCCCTCTCCGGCACGGATGCGGTCAGGTAGATCTTGACCTGAGCCTCGGGCAGCACCACGGTGCCGATGTCGCGACCGGCCATTACCACGCCGCCCTCGGCGGCCATCTCCTTTTGCATGCGAACCAGCTCGCGGCGCACGGCCGGGATCTGGGCCACCAGGGCCACCTTGCGGCTGACCTCCGGGGTGTGCAGGTAGGCGCTCAAATCTTCGCCGCCGCCAAGGAAAAGTCGATAGCCCACGGGCGCCGAGGGATCGGGGACCAGCCGCATGCTGAGCCGGCTGGCCAGACCGGCCACGGCACGCTCATCGTGCAGGTCGAGCCCTTCCTGCAGCGCCTGGTAGGTGACGGCTCGATACATGGCGCCGGTTTCCAGATACACCAGCCCCAGCTCGGCCGCCACCAGGCGAGCCACGGTGGTCTTGCCGCTGGCAGCTACCCCGTCGATTGCGATGTTGATCTTCACGAGTCCTCAGAAATCGAAGTAAAATCGCCCTCCAGGGCGGGCCACGACGAGAGTGTAGTTATCCAGATAGCGTTTGGCAACCTGCTGAATCTCGGTCGGGGTAACCGACTCCACGTTCTTGATGAAGTTGACGTCGAACTCGTAGCCCACCCCGATCACCTCGGCGATGGCCAGGTGATACGCCCGACCGGTATTGGTCTCGCGCTCGAGCAGGTAATTGCCGATCAGCTTGCGGCGACTCGCGTCCAGCTCGCTGGAGCCGACCCCGTGCTCTTTCAGGCGATCGATCTCACGGAAGATCTGGCTGCGGGCCGCACCCACCTGGTTAGGGCGGGTGATGGTGTAGGTCAGCATGTGCGAGGGGCCCAGCAAGGTGGGATAGACCGCGCCCAATTCGTAAGCCAGACCGCGCTTCTCGCGAATCTCGGTGAACAGTCGCGAGGAGAGCCCGTCGCCCATCAGGGCGTGGATCAGTTTCATGGCCACGTAGTCGCGCGAGCTGACGTTGGGGGCCGGGTAGCCCAGGAAAACCCAGGCGATAGAGGAGTTGGCCGAGAGGAAGATCTCCTTCTCAGAGGCCTTGGGCTCCCAGGCGATGTCCAGGGTTTTGAGCTCGACAGGCTTGAGGGCTGCGAACTCCCGGCGGGCCATGTCGGTGATCAGTGAGCGGTTGACCCGGCCGGCCACGCTGACCACGGTGCGATTGGAGGCAAAGTGCTCCTTGAAAAACCTGCTGACGGTAGCTGCGTCAGTGCGCGAGACCGAGCTCTCGGTGCCGTGCTGGTTGTTCTTGTAAGGGTGGTAGCGATAAAAGTTCTGACAGAAGATGTCGTAGAGCTGGGTAAAGGCGCCCTGATCGCCGCGCAGCTGGCCCAGAATCTCATCCTTGGCT
>CAZWUN010000128.1:0-12800 GCA_964637145.1 uncultured Burkholderiales bacterium | reverse complement strand
AAAGTCACTCAGACCCTGACAAGTATCTTCGCCACCTGTCGCCAACAGGGAGTAGACTTCAGCTCCGTGGTGGTCGAGGCACTCAAGAGTTGGGGCGGACTCAGTACCCTCCTTCGGTGGCCGCGCGACGGTTAAGCCGGGTCCGAATTCCCGCAAGACCTGAATGGGCACTATAACAGCTTCAGTAGCGCTCAGAGCCATTTCCGTTGAGGGTATCCGCTAAACATGTACTCTTCTCGCCGGGGGGAAAGCTGCATTTGAAGTGCTTCCTATAGGGCTTGCTCCTGCTCATGTCCCGCTCTCCTTTCCGCTGGAGAATTGCCCTTCTCCAGGTTGCTCTCTTCGCCCACCTGGTAGAGCTTGCTCTTGACTCGTTCCAGGTCATATCGGGTGGTCTGGTTCCTCCCATTTCCCTCGCGTCGATAGTCACGCTGGATGAACCCTTTATCCTCCAGCTCTTTCAAATGGTCGCGCACGCTTCGTTGGGAGATGCCCAGTTCCGTTGCCAGACGCTTGAGGCTAGGGGCGGGACAGGGATGTTTCGGCGACTTCCGGCTCATCAGGTTGAGGAAGACGAGTGCTGCCATGGGTTTGATGCCCAGCCGATGAAACTCGCGGAGAAATACATTCGGAACAGACAGGTACCCCTTGTGCTCGATCAGGACCTTTCCCCAGAGAAAGACCGGTTGTCTCAGGTTCGGAGAGGGCTTCGGCTCCGGCGAGGTGGGGGCTTCCGGGGCCGGGGTTTTCCCTCTGGATGACTTCTTGCCACCAAATATCTTGGTCAACACGGCCTGTTCCCTCCTTTGCGATTGAATAGCGCGGCCAACCACGACAACGCTCGGCTGACCCTGGAGCGGCGGGGCGGTTGGGGCCAGACCAGACGGTCGACTCCCGGCGCCCATGGGGCTACCTGCCGGGGTTGGGGGCGTTGTAAGAAGGCCGAGAGAGTTTTTTTCCGCTGGCAGGAGGTGATGCCGAGAATCCAGTCCAGTGTTCGGACCAGGTTGAACAGGCCTCGTTCCTGAATGTGGGGCTCTTCTGTCTGCTGCACCTGCCCGAAGCCAGATTCGACCAGGGTGGCCTCGTTGCAGACCCGAAATCCCGCCCACTCGGTCATGTCGGGCTCAGGGTCGGGCAGGGGGATGCTCGTCACCCTTGTGCCTTTGTTGTCACAGACCAGCACGTCGGAGTCAGGCGGAATCTCCAGGGTCACCTCTCGGGTCGCGCCGGCCTGGTTGAGGCGCCAGAGTCGAAAGGCCTCCTCGGGGGAACTCGCCTCGACCGGGACCCTGATGCAGGCGATGGCGTCATAGACCAGGATGAATGTGCTCATGTTCGTTTGTCCTCCCTTCGGGATTCTCCTGACCCGAGTCTAGCGGGCACCGGACCCTCTGAACAGGCGTCATTGAGCGGCCGCGTTGATGACCACGATGTTGGAACATGAGTGATCTTATTCCCCGGCGAGAATTCGCCTGTGTGGGCCGGCGAAAATTTTCCGGTAGTTGTGCGAGAATTTTCCGGGCTCAGTCCCGGATATACCTGCGGCTGTGCTCGGTCACCTCGATCCGCACGTGGAAGGGCAGGAGGCGCAGGTAGTCCTCGAACTGCCGGGCGAACCTTCGCACATTCCGGCTGCCTCCCAGCATCGTGATCAACTCGCTCTCATCCACGCTCCCGTAGCTTTCCACGTGGCGGAACACCCGAACCACGGCTTCATCCTCGAACTGCTCCACCCACGAGAGCGCCTGCGGGGTTACCGGGGCCAGCCGGGCCCCTCCCGAGACCTCGAAGAGCTCGCTCAGACGGAGCGGCTCGACCTGCTCGGTGCCATCCGGGTGGTAGATCTCCACCGAGACCTTGCCCGGGCCTGGTCCCTGCAGCTTGAAGAACACCTCGGCCGGCTGGCCGACCTGAAGTTGCAGCTGCTGGTTGGCCACCCCGGCGCCCAGGGCATCCTGAATGACCACCTCGGCCTCCGACCGAAGGGCGATGGCCAGCACCGGGGGCACCGCGAACCCGAGCACTCCGTCCGACTCGTCGATCAGGGTCACCCGGATGCGGCTACACCCCATCACGGGCTCGAGCACCTCGGCCTGGAGCCGGTAGCTGGCCAGCTTGAGAGCGCGCCTGGCTCGATAGGAGACGGTCAGCACCGGGATGATGCGCTCTTGCAGGCTGTTCCCGCCGTGCACGAAGGTGGAGGCGGTCAGGCCCTTGCTCTTGAACACGCGGCTGTCGCGCAGGAACATCAGGTAGCCCTCCGAGCCGCCGTAGTTGAGCGCCTTGAGAGAGACGCTGGCCATCGCCTCCTCGCGCACGGGCGCGTCGGTCAGAATGTAGCGCCGGTCGATGGCATCGGAGTGGTAGACGTAGGGCTCGCGTGAGTCATCGAGCAGCAGGAAGCCGTGGTCGGAGGTGAGCACGAACTCTTCCACACCGGCGTTGCGCAGGTGGTGGACGGCCGAGCGCAGCTGCCCCAGGCAGCGGTCGAAGCTGGCCAATCCCACGTCCGCCTCTCCGCTGCCGTCGATCTCGCGGCTGTGGACCACGATCAGGGTAGCGTTCTTGACCTGTCTGGCCAGCTTCTCGGGGGTCAGGTTGCTCACCTCGGCCAGGCTCAGGGCAAGCGGCGTCCGGCGCGTGCCGGTGTGGCGCTCCAGGCTCCGCTCGCCCATGGCCCGCACGCGCTGCTGGGGGGTCTTGACGCTGTATTCCCCGGCCCGAAATCCGCTGAACGGCTTGCTGTCCAGGGTAAGGCTGCCGTCGCGACACACCGGCGCCAGCACGTTCATGCCCACCGACGTGACCGAGGGCAGCTCGGAGTAGCGGGCCTTGAGGTGGACCTGCCCGTCCAGCCGCTCGGCCAGCTCCGAGGCCATCTCGAAGCGCAGCGCGTCCACCAGGAAGTAGGCCACCCGCGACTCGGGCGACTGGGTGAGCGGGTGCACGACGTGCTCGTAGAGATGGCGCTGTTGCAGGGTGGGAGGAGGCAGGAAGCCCTCGCGGGCGCACAGGTCGGAGAAGGCGCCGGTCAGCTCGTCGAGCCACTCGCGGTAGCGGCGCCGGACCAGGGTCGAGGCCCGCTCCAGCTCCTGGTAGTGGACGAGCTGGGGCGACAAGAGCTGCTTTCTCTCCTGCTCGAAGTGGCGGTGGGCGCGGTCCACCTGGTGGGCGCCCTCGGGCGCGGTATAGCCGAGTAACGCCTCTTCGAGCGTGGAGGCCGACTTGAGGGGGTTGCCCGATGCGGCCAGCAACTGCCCGAGTCGGGCGGCATCGCGGACCAGGCTCCATTCGTGGCGCCTGAGAAGGTCGTTTTGAAGCCAGACCGAGGGCGACTCCAGGCGCGAGGTGGCCCAGTCCAGGGCGCGGCCCCACTCCTCTTGCTCCAGACGGGCCACCGCCGCCTCCAGCAGGCGGGTGTCCTCGCGGCTGAAGGTATCCACCTTGCCCAGCTCCTCGGGCGCGCCGGCGTTCAGCTCCGCCTCCAGACGCCCCTCGGTCTGCATGGCGTAGACGCGGTAACGCTCCGGATAGCGCGTGCGCAACAGCTCGACCAGCTCGACACAGGTCTTGCGCAGCGGCGTGGAAAGCGAGCGCAGCGGCTGCAGCTCGGGCAGAAAGGGCGCCCGGCTGAGGTCGTGGACATACTCCACGCAGAGCAGCCAGCCCACCCAGCTTTCGGTGACAGAGCGCAGGGTCAGGCCAGGCTCACCCTCCAGGAAGAAGGTCAGGAATTCGGGCGAGAAACCGGTGTGGCGGGCCAGATACTGGCGCAGGTGCTCACGGTCTTGCTCTGCGCTGATGCGCCGGCTGAGCTCGCTCGGCGCCTCGACCAACCCCTCCAGCACCCACCGGGGCTCCATCGACTGCAGCTGAGCCTCCAGCCCCACCAGGTCGCGGCTGACCAGCGAGGCGAGCCACTCCTCGGCCCCCTCGAGCGAGCTCTTGCCCTGGCTCAGGAACCGCTCGGTCTGCTCGGGCGCCACCCGCCCGGCGGTCACCTCGCGCACCAGGGTCTCCAGGGCGCGCTCGAAGCGGGTGCCGCACTTGTAGACTTCAAGCAACGGCGTGCCGCGCACCGTGACATCGGTATGACCCGGCAGGTGCACCAGCAGGGGAGTGGGGTCGAGGCCCGTCTCGTGGGGCTCGAGAGCCAGAATTGTCTCCAGGAAACTGCCCCGGAAGGCCACCACGGGCGCGAAGAACTGGCCGCTCTCGTGGCGCTGCTGCAGGTCGTCCACGAAGCGGGTATAGAGACCCTCGCGGTCCAACCAGAACACCAGCCCCCGCTCGCGCAGGCGCGCGGTCAGCTGTTTCTCGAGCTCCTCGGTCAGAAATGCCATCGGGTTCCCCCATCTGGGATGATTCGACCTTCGCAACAGGCCCAATTCAGCCTGCTTGACCTCACGGCCTGTCGTCCGCACAGGAATCCTGGAGCCGGAGTCTTCTCCGGACTCGAGGCCTCCCAGGGCGTAGCCCGAGGACCGAGGCGACGCTGGAGGGTTTGCAGGCCAGGCTGCAGGGCTTGCAGGGCCCGTGAGCTGGTAGATTCCTTCAGCCTTGCACCTCTCCTCGGCCACTCTCAGCGCATGCCGCGAGGGCCAGACGTGACTCCCGGAAAGGAACCCTGAATATTCTTCACGAAACTTACCGGGATGCTCCAGTCCCTGAAGGCGGTTAACTTTACCTTGTTCTCCCAGGCCGAGGTCAGGTTCGCCCCCCACCTCAACGTCATCGTGGGCGAGAACTCGACGGGTAAGACCCACTTGCTGAAGCTGGCCTACTCCATCCTGGCGGTCGGTTGGGAGCTCGGGCGACTCGGAAACAGGGGCAAGGAGCCCACCAAGACTCTTCTCCAGAGTGCTCTGGCGGAGAAACTGCTCGGCGTCTTTCGTCCCGAGTCCCTGGGCCGGCTGGCCCGGCGACAACGGGGTCGAGTTCGGTGCGAGATCGACCTGCGCTGCGTGCGGCCCGATTGGAGGGTTGCGTTTGATTTCGCAACCCACAGCAAGACCGAGGTTCAGGTGGGGCGCTTGCCACGGGGCTGGATCGAGACCGCGCCCGTGTATATCCCGACCCGAGAGCTGCTGACCATCTACCCGGGATTTGTCGCCCTCTATGACAACCGCTATCTAGAGTTTGAGGAGACCTGGCGGGACACATGCGTGCTGCTGGGAACCCCACCTCCTCGCGGGCCCAAGGAAGCCAGGACCAAGGAGCTGCTTGAGCCCCTCGAAGAGGCTCTGGGAGGACATGTCGAGCTGGACCGGAACGTCGGTCGATTCTATCTCTCCGTTCCGGGAGGGGGACGCATGGAGATGCCTCTCGTAGCCGAGGGCCAGCGCAAGCTCGCGATGTTAGCCCAGTTGGTGGCCACCGGAACGCTTCTGGACAAGGGGTTCCTCTTCTGGGACGAGCCCGAGGCAAATCTGAACCCGAGATTGGTCAAGTCCGTGGCCCGAAGCCTGGTGGAGCTCTCCCGACGAGGTCTGCAGGTCGTCGTGGCCACGCACAGTCTATTCTTCCTTCGAGAGGTAGAGATTCTGCTGACTCAAGGCAAGTCGGGGGTAGAGGCGCAATTCTTTGGCCTGCACAAGGCTTCGGACGGAAGCGTGAACGTTGACCAAGGCCCAACCCTCGCAGACATCGGGGACATTACGTCGCTTGACGAGGAGTTGGCTCAGTCAGGCACGTACCTGGAGCTGGAGTAGATGGCAAGCTTCTCGGTTGGGAGCCTGACCTTCCACTTCCCGGACGAATGGCGCGTGGAGAAGTATGACGAGTGGGCCTACTATCGCAATCAGCTGTCCCGCTTACGAGACGGAATCAAGGCCGTCGATCTGGTTGGGCTGGACCCCGACTCGAAAACCGTCTGGCTGATCGAAGTCAAGGATTATCGCAGCAACAGGAGAACCAAGCCGATCGACCTGAACCTGGAGGTCGCCGCCAAAGTCCTGGATACGGTCGCGGCAATGCTGCCAGCGTCCATTCGGGCGAACGATGACGAGGAGCAGTCGGCTGCCCGGGCGGCCTTGAAGTCTCGCGATATCCGCGTGGTTCTTCATCTGGAATCCGGCCCTCGCAAGTCTCCTTTATTTTCACCCAGGCTGGATCAGGCCAATGTGAAGCAGAAGCTACGCGAACGGGTCAAGGCAATCGACCCGCACCCCCTGGTTACAGACAGCAGTAGCCAGGGTCTGCGCTGGACGGTGACTTGAAAACCACACCTTTGGGACCTACTTTCCAAATGAACGTTCCTTCGCTATGGAGCGCTCGGATCGGGGGAAGCAGGTGTGACGACCCATTTCGCCATCTCAGCCATTTTCTTCCGAACACCCTTGGTCTTCTTGCCATGAACTCCGCAGTGGGCGGGATTGCCTTCGACGGGCCAGGAGCTGACTTTCAGGCCCAGAGAGCGGAGCTCTCCCGCTTTGAGCGACACCAGTCCCCACCCCGGGCTCAGTGTCTCAGAGGAAAATTGCCTGTCAACCGACATGTCCGACCCATCCGGTGAGTCCTCGAAGGCGGCCGAGCTTGGTCGCCCTCCGGACGCCGAAAGGAAGTGCCATGGGGGAATCCGCCTGAACAGCTCAGCATCATCGGGAACGTCGTCGTCAGTTGGGCCCGGTGATGGCATGGACCCCGGTTTCCTCGAGCCAGCTCAGGACTTGAGAGAGTGAGACGTCCTCCAGTTCCCGGTCTCCTGAGTCGCGGCTGAGCAACAGATCGCAAGTGCCGTCCGGACGGAGCTCGGCTTCGAGCTCTCCGGTGGGCCCGCTCCACTCGAACTGCAGGCCACCCTTTGAAGTTGGAGCAATGACGCCCGGCATGGGCAACGACTGATTGACAAGGGCCTGGATCAGCTCATAACTTCGCGAGAGCGCTGAGCGCGAAGGCGGTAGACCCTGGTAGCTGTCCCAGTTCGGTGGCAAACCCTCCAGCTCTCGAATCTTTGTCAAGGCCGCGTCGAGTCCCTCGACGAGGACGGCTGAGTTGACCCGAATCGGAGACCGGAGGGGGTCACTGATCAAGGCCAGGTCCCCGGTGCTCGTCCGGGCTGCATCGACAATGCACGGATCGGGAAGAGTTATGCCTGCTGCCATGTCATACCCCACTCCTTCTGAATCGCTTCCGTCGTAATCGACAGGAAGACCCGCTGCCCCCAGACGTGGGCCAGATCGAGAAACTCCATGACTCCCCGGATGCTGGGAGCGCCAGGTTTCCCCCTGGAAGTCAAGGAGAGCTCCAGCAGGGGAGACTGTTCTGGCAGACGCCACTTGGGTCGGACGGCGACATGCACCCGGCCCACTGGCTGCTTGTGCTCATCAGGTATCACATATTGAAGCGCCAACGAGATGTTCTCCGGAACGGGCTCGGCCTGATCCGACCAGGGCCGGATGGCCCCGCCGATCTGAGCGTGTCGCGACCAGGCTCCCACCGGGAGAATGTGGTTGATGTAAGTTAACTCGCATTGGTTTGGCACCCATTTGCCGCAGGCATTTTCCTCGATGAACGAGAGAAACTTGCGCAGAGACGTCTCGAAAAGCTCTCTACAGGAAACGTAGCTTGGATACAGATCAGCTGACTCGACCTTGCGCCAGTTGTGCAAGAATCTGTCCCGTTGAAACTGAATGACTTCATTTCCACCGGGCTCGAGCAGCCAGACCCGAGGAAGAGGTGGAGTGGTCGCCCACTCAATTCGGAAAGGGCCCTCCTGGCGAGGAGTGAAGGTTTCCGTGACGGGCTCGACAGGGGGATGCTCCTCATAACCCGGGAATTGACTTTGAAAGAGTCGGTATAGCTCTCCGACGTGTCGCATGCGAAAGTCGCGCAAAGGCTCGAATTGAACCCCCAACACCAACTCGATGATCGGTGGTCGGGCGAACGTCAATCTCCCCTGGCCTTCCTCCTGCACCGAACTCTGCTCCTTTTGCGGTGACCGCTATCCCAGGACCGTTCTGGCAGTTTTGGCTGTCGCTTATCGAATCCCTCTTGACGGGCGCCGGATTCAAGTGGAGCCTCGACTTTCATTCAAGCAGGCTCGAGCAGCTCGACGCAAGTGAATGTGTGACCGTCAGGCGGCTGAACGCCGGGATAGGGCGCCTCCGGAAGACGGAGGCCCCGGGGTTTCGAACGGGGCTCAGCTCAATGCGGCAGCTTGCTCGGGTTTACGTTTCCGCAGATTCACCTCCGTGAGTGCGACTCTTTAGAATCTGAACATCCTTCGCGTCATTGTGGTAGAGGTCAGGAGATCTTTCCGCCATCTGCTTCAGCCGCTCGAGGGTCCAGGCATCCTTCCTGTATGCATACGCAAATGTTTGCGGAACTCCACGCAACCTGTGGACTGCTCGAAGCTTGAACTCGTGACCTTCTTCCTCGAGAGGAGGCGGCTCCTCCAGGGTCGTGAGGTCGAACAGGGCGTCGGGGCGGACCACCTCAATCCAATGGGTCGGCGTCTCTTCGTATCGATAAACCTTCACGGTAAAACCTCAGTCCAAAAGCCGGCTTCAGACCTCCTGTGAACTGCGGTCATCCTCCTCTTCCTCGTCGAGCCCGAGAACGAGCTCGTCCTCGGCTCGTTCGGCCTTGCGGGCCCGGCGCCTCTCCTCGGCCTCTCCCAGCTCGCGCGCCTGGCTCGCCTGGCGCTGCTCGAAGTCGGCCCGGTAGGCATCCGAGCCGGGCTCGTCCAGGCGAAAGTCGGCTCCGAGCTCGTCGGGGGCCTGCAGGCGCAGCTCCCACTGGTAGGCCTTCTCGGGGTGATATTTCCAGAAGCAGCCGTGGGCCACGGCCACCGACGGGTCGGTCTGGCACTTTTGCTCGACGCGGGTGGGGAAGTAGCGCCGGGCCAGGTGGGCCCAGTCGTAGTCCTTGCGACCTTTGCCGGTGCACAGCTCGGTCCACCAGGTGGCCGGGTCTTTCCACTGGGGCGCGAGCAGCGGCCAGAGGGCGGCGCTGTTGATCATCACGCCGTCGTCGAGGTCCATCGCGAAGCGGGCGTCGGCCTCGCGCGGGGGGCACCTGGGGCCGGCCGGAGGGGGGCCTTTCTCGGCCATCTCCTGCACGGCCCGCAGGAAGGCGAGCAGCTCCTCGTGGAGGGCCTGCACTTCGCCAAAGCGCCCCTGGGCCCGGGCCTGGGTGGCGCGGTCGCCGGTGGTGCGCGCCTCGGCCAGGTCGGCCAGCTCGGCCTTGAGGCGGCTGGCCTCGGGCTGGAGGTGGTCGGCCAGCAGCACCGGCAGCGTCTGGTCAGTCCAGCGGTGGATGGAGCACCAGGCCACGAAGCTCCGCTTCTCGCTCGAAAGGGGGAGGTAGATGGGGCGCTTTTCGTAGCGCTTGAGGTGGTCGTCGGGGAAGAGTTTGGTGCGCAGGTAGTCGCGCAGCTCGCTGGTCTTCGGGGCGATGGCCTGGCGGTGCTGCTCCCAGGCCTCGTGCACGGGTCGCGCGGCCGGGTGCTCCAGGCTGTCGGCGCCGCCGGCGCCGCTGAGAAAGAGAATGCCGTGCGGCAAAGCGCTGTCGGGCGCTTGCTCGAGGATGCCCTCGCCGCCCGCCCCGAACCGGCCCAGGGCCACGCCCAGCGCGAAGCTGAGGTGGTCGAGGGGGGGCTCGGGGTCGAGGGTGGGCTGGTAGGGCGGCAGGGGCTCGCCGGCGGGACGGTCCACCGCCCGCTGGGCCCACTCCTGGGCGACGCGCCAGGGGGAGGGGCCGGGCCGGCGGAACTCCACCGAGGTCTCGCGGGCCTGCTCGTGGGCGGTGAAGGCCTCGTCGAGCCGGGCCACGATGGCCTCGGCCGACTCGATGGGGAAGAGCGGGAGTCGGTTCACGTCGCCCACCTCGAAGCCGATCCCGGGGTTGAGCGACTCGAGGACCTGGCGGGCGGTGGCCGAGTTCATCAGGCAGAGGGCCTGGGGGATGTCGGCCGGGAAGACGGAGGAGCCCTTGTTGCCGAAGACGCTGCGGTAGCGGTGGGCGCGGGCGGTGAAGCTGGAGCCGATCATGGAGAACGCCACGCCGGGTTGGAAGTACTTGTCTTGATTCTGAATACTACGAGTGTAGCTCCCATAGAGAAAGCCGTTGAAGACCTTGACTTCCAGGCCAAATCTTTGCCACCGAAGAGCCTGTCGAAGGGGCTCGTACCAGGACGTTCCGCTGGCTCCATTGATGAATGGAATCCAAGGATGCTCCACTACCAGGAAGGCTTGCGTGGTACGAGTCGCTCGAATAGGGACTTCCCAAGCTTGGCGTACGAAGCGCGCGTTGTTAGAGGTACAAGCGCCCTTTCTGGCTGGATGAACTTCACCAATCTTCGGGGTCTCGGCGTAGCGGCGGAGGAAGGCTTCGTCCCACCAGTAGATGAGGGGATGCCCGGGCACCACCGACAGGCGCTCGGGCACAAAGTCGTAGCGCCCCACGCCACACAGCAGGCCGGCTCGCTTGCGGGGTGTGCGTCGAGCGTCCCGCGAGCGGTCGTCACGCGGCGTGGGCAACATGGCGACGCAGGCTGTCGCGCTGGGCGGATGGTGCCAGAGCAAGCTGATCGCCACGGCCACCAGCTCGTCCAGCACAAGCTCGAAGCCGCCCCGATCCAGGTCGCCCAGGATGCGCAGGTCAGATTCGCCCAGCAGCTTCTTGCGCAGCTTCTCGAACTGGCCCAGAAACATCCAACCCCGCAAGGTCAGGAGGCTCGAATAACCGCCCGGGCGAGCCAGCTCAAGTCCTCGCAGCAGGAATGCAGTGTAGAGGTCGGACTTGCCTTCCGGGTAGTGGCGAGTAAGGTAGCTGAAATCGACCGCCTTGCCCGCGTTCTGATACGGCGGGTTGCCCACCACCAGGTGGTACTGCCCCTCGCCCAGCATGCGGATGAACCGCACGCCCGCCGCCAGCTGCTCGCCCCGCAGGCGCAGCCCCAGGTCATCGCCCCGCGTGTGCCGGGCCACGAAGCCCTCGAGCAGGTCCACCAGGCCGGTGCGGGCCTCCTCCCGGGTCAGCTCGAGCTGCCTCGGCGGAGCCGCCCGAAACAGATCCCCCTGGGTGGGCAGCGAGCGGGCGAATCCCACCGACTTCTCGTGCTCGGCCAGGGCGCGCTCCACCGCCTCGCTCACCTTGAGCAGGCTGCCCAGCGAGTCGGCGCCCTTGAGGGCCTCCACCACCCGGCGGGTGAGGGCGGCCGGGATGCCGATTTCGCGCTCCACCGCCTGCTCGAGCTCGAGCAGGGCCGGGTCGTCCTTGGCCAGCGCCCCCAGTCCCAGGTTGGAGGCCACCAGGTGCATCTGTCCCGGGGCGGCCTCGGGGGCGTAGCTCTTCATCTTGAGCCACAGCGCCGCGGCCGCGATCTGCACCGCTCGGGGGTCGAGGTCCAGGCCGTGCAGGTTGCGCTCCACGATCCAGGCCGCGATCTGCTCGCGCGACCAGCGCTCGCCCCGGTGGCGGGCCTCCTCCTCATACAGGGGCGCGAGCAGCGAGAAGGCGATCACCAGAAAATGCCCCGAGCCGCAGGCCGGGTCGAGCAGCTTCAGCTCGCGCAGGCTGTCGGGCGCGTGCGCGGCGGCGTCGGCGGGCAGCTCGCGCGGCACCCAGTACTTCCAGCGCTCCTCGAGCTCGTCCTCGAGCGGCATCAGGGCCTCGAGCGAGACCTCGCCCCGCTCGCGCTTGCCCCGCCACTCGGCCCGGCGCGCCTCCAGCCGGTCCAGGGCGCCGCTCTTCTCCACCTCCGGCTGCCATCCGTTTCTGGCGCACATCGCCAGCCACAGCTGGCCCAGGCTGTTTTGCAGCAGCCACTCCACCATGTAGCGGTCGGTGAAGAGCTGGGTCTTGGCCGCGATCTCGTGGCTCTCGATCTTGCCCCCGGTGCGGATCTTCTCGTCCAAGGCCTCGCGCTCGGGGTCGTTCCAGAACTGGTAGACCCACCCCGGCAGGGTGTCGTCGCCCCACAGGCTGGCCCGGTCGTCCTGGCTCAGCTCCTCTCCCTCCAGCGCCTCGAGCACCGCCCGCAGGGTGGGCGGCGGCACGGGGATGAGGGCGTTCACCCCCACCTCCCCGAAGAGGCCCGGCAGGTCCAGGGCCAGCTCCTCGGCCAGCTGCTCGAGCATGAAGCCGTAGCCCTCGTCGGCGTCGCCCGCCAGGGTCGGGGCCACCTCGCGAAGCTCGCGGTAGCCCTGGCTCGACCAGCCTCCGGTGACGGCCTTGACCCGCACCATCCCCAGCGCCTCCATCGAGCGCAGCACGATCAGCCGGTTGAGCAGCGTGGCCCCGGCCAGCTTGACGGCCGCCTCCAGGTGTCGCTCGCGGGCCTCGCCCAGCGTCTCTCTGGCGCCCCGCGTGCCGGCCCGGGCCTGCTCGTCGAGGTAGCTCTCCAGCCGCCGCCGCCGGATGGCGCGCTCGGAGGAGAGCTCGGCCCGGGCCAGCGGCAGGCTCAGCCGGTAGACCGACTGCAGCTCGTCGGTGAGGTCCTTGAGCAGGCGCGCGCGCAGCTCGCGCACCGTGCGCGAGAGCCAGGCCTTGGCCTCGGACGTCATCCGGGTGGGTCGAACGGTGGTGGTGCTCAAGCGGCCTCCGAGAAGAGGGTCTTGGGGGCGCTTCCGTCCGCACCGCCGGCTCCCCTGCCCGTCGCTGAACCTGTGTCACTCCGGGGCCCACTCCGGGACCCTACACAACCTGTGCCGCTCCGGGACCGACACGCGTGTCACTCCGCCGGTCATCGCGGAATATCCGATAAGCCCGACCGTTCCGAATCCCCACCTGCCACAGGATGCTCCCGCTCTGCTCGCGCCGGGCCTTCATCGTGCCCCCGTGCAGATGCCCCT
>CAZWUN010000127.1:0-13023 GCA_964637145.1 uncultured Burkholderiales bacterium | reverse complement strand
CACCTGCTCGGCATCCCTGGGCTTCTCGACGTCCACCACCACGAACTGGCCCTGCTTGCAGGCCACTTCCGCCTTCATGGCCAGCAGCTTGTAGTTCATCAGGTCGGGCTTGATGTCCACACCTCGCCCGGCCATGTTGGTCGCCAGGGTCACCATGCCCGAGCGCCCGGCGTCGGCCAGGATGCGCGCCTCCTCGTCGGTGTTGTCCTGCACTCGCTCGGCGTTGAGCACCTGGTGGTAGATACCGCGCTTGGCCAGCAGGTGGGAAAGATACTTGTTGGCCGGGATCGAGCGGGTCCCCACCAGCACAGGCTTGCCTTCCTTGTAGAGCTCGGCGACGCGGTCGGCCACGTACTCGAACTTCTCCTGCATGGTGCGGAAGATGATGTCGTGGTCGGTCTTGAGGTCCTTGGGCTTGTTGGTGGGGATGGCGACCACGTCCAGCTTGTAGGCCTCATGGAACTCGGCGGCAGCCGACATGGCGGTGCCGCTCATGCCGGCCAGGTGAGGGTAACGGCGGAACAGGTCAGGGTAAGTAATGGAGGCCTGGGTGCGCTGGTAGGGCTGGATCGTGACGCCCTCCTTGGCCTCCAGGGCCTGGTGCAGGCCGTTGGTGAAGCGTCGCCCGTCCATGGTGCGGCCCTTGAAGACGTCCACGATCTGCACCTCGTCGTTGGCGGCCAGGTAATCCTGGTCTTTCTCGTAGAGGGCGTTGGCCATCAGGGCGTTCTGGAGGAAGAAGACCCGCCGGACGTTGTCGAGGCTGTAGAGGCTGTAGCTCGGAGCTTTCTCACGCAGGGCGTCGATCTCGGCCTGAGCCTGCTGTTTCTCCTCATCGGTGCCCGCCGCGCGCAGGAGGGTCTGGGCCTGGACCAGTTTCTGAGCCGCCTGGGAGGCCTTGTGGGCCTGATCGAAGGCTCGGCTGGCCGCCTGCACCTCCTCCATGGGCGTTCCAGAGGGCAAGGACCTGAGTTTGAGAGCGGCCTGGCCTTTCTTTTCGTCCGCATCCACGGCCGCCAGCATGCACTCGACCCGGTCGAGTCCCTCGTCGGTCATGTAGGCGTAGTGGTCCTTCTGGTTGGTCTTGAAGTCGCGTCCCGGTTCGAGCGACTTGACGATGATGTCAAAGATGCGGTGCTCGTCGCCAGCGGCCTGGGAGAGCGAGGAGAGGATCAGCGGGGTGCGGGCCTCGTCGATGAGGATCTCGTCCACCTCGTCCACCAGGGCGAAATGGGGGGCGCGCTGCACCCGCATCTCCGGCTCGCGAGCCGATTGGTCGCGCAGGAAGTCGAAGCCCAGGGAGTGGTTGGTGACGTAGGTCACGTCGCAGTCGTAGGCCTTCTTTTTGTCGGCGTTCTCGACCCCCTCGTGCACGCAACCCACGGTCAATCCGAGAAACTCGAAGGCCGGTTTCATCTGCTCGAAGTCGCGCTTGACCAGGTAGTCATTGACGGTGACCAGGTGGGCTCCCTTGCCGGTCAGGCCATAGAGATAGAGCGGCATGACGGCGGTCAGGGTCTTGCCCTCGCCGGTCTTCATCTCGGAGATCCGGCCCTCGGTCATGGCCAGTCCGCCCTGCACCTGCACATCGTAGGGGCGCATCTTCAAGGTCACCTGAGCGGCTTTGCGGGCCACCGCGAAAGCCTCGATCTTCATGGAGTCGAGGCTCTGGCCATCGGCCAGCCGCTGGCGAAAATCGGCTGTTTTGGCCTGCAACACCTGGCGGGCGGCTTCCAGATCGACGTTCTCGGTCTGACCGGCGGCCCGCAACTCGACGGCTCGGGCTTCGATCTCGGCATCGAGCTTGGGCTCCAGGTCGTTGACCCGGGACTGCTCGCTCTGAACCGTCTTGAGCGGGTCGCTCTGCACCACGCTGAGCAGGCCCAGGCCCAGGCGCTTGGAGGCGCGGATGGCGTCGCTGAGAACCTGCAGGAGCTTCGGCCCTTTGGGGAGCTCCACCACTCGAGAAGCTGCCGGAGCCGGCTCGCCGATGAGCTGAACCGGAGCCTGTGGTTGGCTCGGGGCGGGCGTGGAGGAGCTGGGGCCGGCCACTTCCGGGGGCGTCAGGGTCGGTTCTTCGATTTGCGTGAGAGTGGTCGGCACTGCCGTCGGAAGTTGAACCGGGGCCGGGATCACCTCGGGCGCGGGCGCAGGGTCGGCCGGAAGCTGCTTGTTATCGGCCTTTCTTTCATTTCTGGGACGTGCGGTCTGGGTGAACTGATCGCTCGGAGCACCGGCCTCGGGCTCTCCCGGGCCCGGATGCTGGCCAGAGGCAGGCTGCGGCAGGCCCGCAGCCAGCGGGTCGAGCGCGCGCAGCCTCATATCCATTGCGAAAGGCAAGACTTTCCCAAGATGCTGCTATCCTAGCATGACAATCCACTCAGATTTGTAAACAGGATGTTAACGGGCGGACAAGGAAGGGCACGGCCCATGAGTTTGCAGCGGGGCTCGGCTCTGATGATGGAGGGCCGCTACGACGATGCTTTGACCGCCTTCGAGGCGGCGGCTCACAGCCAGCCGAAGGCAGCCGGGCCGCTCATCCAGCAGGCTCTGTGCCACCTGGCCCTGGGTCAGCCCGGGCCGGCCAACGACCTGTTGACCCGGGCCCTGGAGCTCGAGCCGGGCAATCCGGCCCCCCACCTCTTCGCGGGCCTCTGTCGTTCGGACCTGGGCGACCAGGAGGCCGCCGAGCTCTGCCTGCAGACAGTCAAGAAGCTCTCTCCTGACCACCAGGCGGTGGATACCGTGCGGGCCATCCTCAACCTGCGCCGAGGCAACCTGGAGAAGGCCGTGGCCTACCTGGGCGGCCATCCCGACCTGTCCCTCTCCTCCCCCATCATCAGCCGCCTGGTGCTGGAGGTCGAACGCCGCCTGCTGCCGGCCGAGATCCCCCTGTTGCGCCGGGCCAAAGCCCGGATTCTGACCCCGGAGGAGCAGAAGGCACCCCCCTCGCCCGGCCTCGCGGGGCTAGCGCGCTCCCTGGGCGCCTGGCGCACCCAGTCGTCCGGACGCAAGCAGGTGGAGAAAGCCATGCGCACCCCTCCAGGCTCGGAGCGCCGCAGCGTTCTCCTGAGCCGGGCCGTGGGGCAGTTGCGGGCTGCGCGCGATGCCGACCCCTCCCAGTTTCGGGCCGACTTCTACCTGGCCGAGGCGCTCCTTTACGCCAGCCGACCGGGCGAGGGAGAGGAAGCGCTGCGCGAGAGCCGCGAGGGGTTCTTGGTCTCCTGGCAGCATGAGGGGGAGAATCCCTATCTTCTCTACTACCTGGGCCGGGTCACCCTGCTGTTGGGCGAGGTGGATGCCTCCATCGAGTACTTCGAGCGAGGGATCTCCAAGTTCGCCAAGTTCCCCGAGGCCCATTACGGGCTGGGTCAGTGCTGGTTGCTCAAGGGGGACGCCAACCGGGCTCGGGACTACTTCGCCAAGGCGCTGCGCTCGGACACCTTCATCATGCGCGACCGCCTGTTCGAGCTGATCAGTCGCTACGAATCGGACCGGGGCTCGCTCGACAGGTCCATGCCCGAGTGGGAGCCCAAGCCGGAGCTCGAGTTCGAGCCGGCTGAGCCCGAGCCGAAGTCAGAACCCGAACTCGGGCCTGCTGAGCCTGAGAGGCCGACTGAGCCTGAGTCAAAACCCGGGCTCGGATCCGGTGAGTCTGAGCGCGAGCCTGCTCCGACCGGGCCTGTGCCACAGCCCGAGCCTGCGGCGGTTGAGGAGGCTTCAAGCTCGGAGGCGCCCTCCGAGAAGCCTCTGTAACATCGAGGTAACAAGATTCGACCTGACGCCGTGCTAGGATGGCCCCCGGGGAATCTTGCGGGTGAAAGGATCCAGGGGCTCGTGCAGCTTTCGGCTTACAATTCCAGCTTGGCGTTCCGGCTCCCCAGCTCGGCCGCCCGCGAGGAATCCAGCGCTGCCCAGATGGATCTGCCCTTCATGGCCCTCTCCGGCGGCGACAGCTACAACGGCGTGGTGGAAGGCACCAACGAGCGTCAGAACCCTTTCATCGTCGTGCCCAAGGATCTGCTCACCCGGGCCAAGACGCCCAACCAGGTGGTGCAGGATCTCTCCCGCCTCAACGTCCCGGTCAACGCCGAGATCCCCCTCATCAATGGCTACACGGTCGTCATGAACGAGGATGAGCGTCGGCGCGTGGAGCAGGCCGGCTACCAGGTCATGCCCGACCTGTCGGACAAGTTCTTGCTGCCCAGCCCCTGGGAGCGCAAGCCCGACGAGAACGTCGAGGCCATCGCCACCGAGCCGGCCGCCCCCACCACCCCCCGGGTCAGCCTGACCGAGCCTCGCTTCGCCTCTCCCCTGACCCAGCAGTTCACCGGTCGTGGCGTCGGGATCGCCATCATCGACACGGGCATCTATCCCCACCCCGACTTCAACTTCCCCCACAGCCGGATCGTGGCTTTCCAGGACTTCGTCAACGGCAGCACGCTCGCTTACGACGACAACGGCCACGGCACCCACACGGCCGGCGATGCGGCCGGCAACGGCTTCCTGTCGGAGGGTCTGTATCGAGGGGCCGCGCCCGAGGCCAACCTCGTGGGCGTCAAGGTGCTCGACAAGAATGGCAACGGCACGACCTCCAATATCCTCAAGGGCATCAACTGGGCGGTCGAGAACAAAGAGCAGTACAACATCCGGGTCATCAACCTGTCGCTCGGCTCGAGCCAGCGCTGGGCTCACCGCCGTCAGGACCCCATCCAGCAGGCGGTGGAGAAGGCGGTGGACGCGGGTATCGTGGTGGTGGTCTCGGCCGGGAACGAAGGGCCCTACCCGGGCACCATCAGCGCCCCGGGCGACAACCCCCGCGTGATCACGGTGGGCGCCCTGGACGACCGCAACACCCCCGACCCCTCCGACGACCGCATTCCAGCCTTCTCCAGCCGGGGCAAGTCAGACACCATGAAGCCCGACCTGGTGGCTCCCGGCGAGGCGATCATCGGGCCCAACGCTCCCGGCACCATCAGCGAGGCCACCGCCCGCAAGTATGGCGCGGTCCAGAAGTCCCTGTCCTGGCTCGACGGGATGCGTGACGAGGAGCTGGTGCACGTGCCCGAGGACACGCTGCGGCTGATCGGCCTCAATCCGAGCTCGATCCAGCGGTTCAAGAACTCGCCCCAGACCGCCCGATCGGAGATCAACCGGCTGATCGAAACCACCAACCGCTTGCCCATGGTGTCGAGCAACTACCTGGGCATGCCGGGCACGTCCATGGCCGCCCCCATCGTGGCCGGGGTGGTGGCCCAGGTGCTGGAGGCCAATCCCCACCTTTCCCCCGACGAGGTTAAGCAGGTGCTGCGCCAGAGCGCCACCCCACTTCCCGGCTATGGTCGCGAGGCCCAGGGCTCGGGCGCGGTCAACCCGGACCGAGCCATCGAGCTGGCCCTGCAGAAGCTCGATGAGGGGGACCGGAACGGCCAGTTGCACCTGCCCCTGGAGCAGCTCTGATGAAGGTCGCCGCCGCCCCCGCTCCCCTACTCCGCCTGGCCGAGCACCGGCCCCAGCGCGCCGCCAGCCTGGGTCTGCCGGAGGACACCCTCTTTCTGAGCAAGCTGCCCGCCATCGAAGGCGACTTCCCCCCGCCCCCGCCCGACCTCAAGCGCCCGGTCCTGATCGTGCACGGCTTCAACGGGGCGGCCCTGGACTTCTTCAACATGCGCAACTACCTCGCTTCCAATCCCAACAACAGGCCAGGCTCGACCTTCCACGCCGGCAAGGAGGAGGAGTTTCGCCAGTCCCTGCGCCAGAATCCGGACGGGCGCATTCACTCCATCAGCTTCTCCAAGCCCTACCTGAGCTATCGAGAGCTTCAGGCCGAGCTGACCGCCTGCCTGGCCATCCTCAACGAGGAAACGGGGGGCGAGGTGGACGTGGTCACCCACTCGATGGGCGGCCTGGCCACCCGGGCCCACCTCGATGCTGGCCACGACGGCATCGACAAGCTGATCATGGTGGCCCCTCCCAACCGGGGAAGCCTGGAGGCCGACCTGGCTCTTGCCGCCGACCGGCTCAAGCTCTACAGCCACTACATCCCCGAGGCCAAGGACGCGCTGCGCGATCTCGCCCTGGACGAAGAGTTCCTGGGCCAGCAGAACAACCCCTATCTGAACGGGCTGAACCAGCGCTGGGCCGAGCAGAGCGCCAAGGTGCAGGTCACCATCGTCGCCGGGTTGGGCATCCCCACCCCCGACTGGAACTGGAAGCTTTTCTCACAAGGCGATGGCATGGTGACGGCCAACAGCACCTACATGCCGGGAGCCCGGTTCGCCGTCACCGACGTGGAGCAGCCGGCCGGCATCGAGCGCGAGGGCGACAGCGGCAATCGGCTCTTCACCTTCAAGTACAACCACGGCAGCCTGGTCAGCGACCCGACCATCCAGCAGTTCGTGGGGCAGGTGCTGGGAAGCTAGATCTTCTCCAGGGTGGCGCCCCGGTAGTAGTGGCGCAAGATGGCCTGATACCCCATGTGCTTCTCCCCCATCACCAGGGCGCCCCACTGGCAAAGGCCCACCCCGTGGCCCCAGCCCCCGCCCTGAAAGTGCAGGCTGATGGGCTTGCCGCCCTGCTCTTTGACGGTCATCTTGCAGCGTGTGCTGCGCAGCTCGCGGTAGCCCAGGATGCGCCGGAAATCCTGGCTCTTCTCGCGGTATTCGTGGCCCTGGTCGTCCTTGACGGTGATGAAGTTCATCCGGCCGGAAGGATCGTATCCGCTGACCACTACCGAAGTGATCGTCCCCAGAGGCTTTCCATCGGCGGCAAAGCGCTTGCGCACCGTCTCGATGGGAAACGAGCGGCTCCAGTGCGAGCCGGCGGTGCCGGCGCAGTAAGGATCGGGGATGCCCTTGATGGAGGGCACCTTGGGCCCAAAAACGGGCTCGGAGTCCGAGGTATGCCCGCCGCAGTTGGAGCTGTAGTAAGCCTTCAAGACCCGTCCATCGGCTCCCTTGAGCACCTGACCGCGGGTGTCGTCGAGCGCACCTCGCGAGGCAAACGACTCGCCGTCCAGTCCGGCGTAGACCTGGTCCTGGTCGGTGGCCACCAGGTCGTACTCGCTGTCGCGCGGGTCGCCGAGCAGGTAGACGGCATAGGTGCGGGCCGCCACCGCCAGGGCGCGCTGGGTAGGACCGGGCCAGTCGGCGGGGATCTCGCCCCCCACCACGCCCGCCAGGTAGTCCTCCAGGTTGAGGACGTTGACGGCCACCAGTTTGCCCTCGCGCTCGAAGACGCGCAGGTAGCCACGATAGCCGCGCCCGTTCCAGGTGAAGACGCCCGAGGCGGGCACGAACATGACGTCTTTCTCAGGAAAGCCCGGACGAAAGGTGACCTGCCCGTGGCCCTTGCGCAACACCTGGGCTCCGGCGCTGGCCTTGAGGGTATAGGCGTCGGCCTCGACGGTGCAGCTCGACCCCTTCTCCTGCAGCGCGATGCGCACCCGGGTCTGGGCCAGAGTGAGCTGGCCGAGCAAAAGAACCAGCACGAGCGTCAAAGGGCAACATTTCTTTAAAGCCAATTTCAGGGCTCCGAGGTAGATTAAGGTCGATACCATGCAAAATCTGACCGGCGGCATTACGGGAAAGTTCCTCGGTTCTCCTACCTTCGAGGAGGCCCGGCGCAAGCTGCGCGAGGCAGGGCAGCGCGAGGAAGCGCGCGGCCATGAGCTCGATGCTCGCGGCCGCGATCGCGTCGAGCAGGGCGCCCAGAATGCCGAGCAGGCCGCCGAGGACAGGCAGCAGGCTCTGAGCGACCGGGCCGCGGCCGAGAAGCAGGGCAAGAAGGCCGAAAAACTGCAGGCCAGCTCACTCAAGAAGATCGCCGATGGGATGGGACTCATCGGTCTGGCCGGAACCCTGCAGGCAGCCGCCCAGGCGCGCATCAACGAGGGATTGAGCCAGCAGCAGCAGGCTGGCCAGCTCAAGGACAAAGGGCTCAAGGACATCTCCAAAGGACTTGGGCGCCAGGAGAAGGCCGAGCAGGGCCAGCAGGCTCAGGTCGAGCGACTGCAGCAGGCCTTTGCCGGCGAAGCTCAGGCTGAGGCTCTCAAAGACGAGGGCCGGGCCAACGTGGGTCAGGGACTTCGCCAGGAGGCTCAGGCCGAGCGCCTGCAGCAGGGCGGAGTGGAAACCGTCGCTTCCGGCCTGGCCGAGCAGCAGGCGGCCGAGCAGATCAAGGATGCCGGCCGCGAGAAGATCGGACGGGGCATCGACCAGCGCAATCTGGGTGGGGTCTACCTCGAGCAAGCCGCCGTTTCTCATCAGCAAGCCAGCCAGCTGCAGGGAGAGGCCACGGCCAAGCGCATCCGAGCCCAGGCGCTGGAAATTCTGGCCCAGGCCGCCCAGCAACGGGCCCAGCAGGCTCTGCAGCAGGTGCAGGGGTTGATGCAGGAAGTAGCCCGCTTGACCCAGGAGTCCACTCAGGCCAGCGGCCGGGCCGCCACGCTGGAGTCAGAGGGCCAGCACCTGAACTCGCAGTCTCGCTGCTGGGGCCAGCGGGGCCAGCAGAACATCGCTCACGGGCGCCGGATGCAGCAATGTCCGTTCCAGTATTGCGCGGGCCTCGAGCTCGAGCGCCAGGGCTTCGCCGAGCTGAACTACGCCAACCAGCTCTGGGCCCAGGCTCAGGCAAAGCAGGGCCAGGCCAGCCAGCAACGCCAGCTGTCCGAGGCCAGGCACGCCGAGGCCGAGCAGACTCGCTTCCGGGCTGCCGCCCTGGCCGGCCAGGCATCAGGCGATTTCGCCCGTTCCAACCAGCAGCGCCAGGAGGCCGGGGTGCTCGTGCAGGCAGCCGCGACCCAGGAACAGCGGGCCGGCGAGATCTCCCGGCAGGCTTACCAGCTGCAGCAGCAGGGCATGGGGCTGCGCGAGCAGGGCCAGCAGTTGATCGAGGCCGGGCGCGCCGAGGTGGCCACCGGACAGGCCCGCGAGACGGCCGCTCAGGGTCAGATGGCCCGGGGACTGGGCCAGTTCGACCAGGGCCGGGCCGACGAGCAGCAGGCCCGCACCAGCGAGCTGGACGGGCTTGATCAGATCCGGCAGGGCTTCGCCCAGGAAGCGCCCTTCCGGGCCGAGGAGCGAGACGCCCTGAAAGAGTTCCGCGCCTGGCGGGCCAAGGAGAAGACCGCCCACAACCGCCAGCAGATGGGGCTGGACAAGCTCGAGCAGGGCCTGGAGCAATCTCAGGCTGGCCGCCAGGAAGGCGAAGCCGGGGTGGGCGACTTCCGTCAGGGCCAGAAGGTCGAGCAGCGGGGTGCCTCCAAGGTCGAGGCAGGTCAGGAAAAGCTCACGCAAGCTCGCGCTGCCCTGGACCAGGCCCGCGCAAAGGCCAACGCTGCCCAGGACGAGCTGCGCCGGGCCGAAGAGCTGGAGCGCCAGGCTCAGCGCGAGATCGAGCTGGGGCAGATGGAGCAGGCCGCGGGTCGGGTCATCGCCGACAAGGGTCGTTCCTACCAGCAAGCCGCCGGATAACGGTTGGGCGAGCGCTTCAGGACGAGAACCCGGTCAGGAGCGCCACCGACCCGGCTCAGGGGTCAGTTGGAAGTATTGATCAAGACGTGAGCGGTGTCTCCCGCGGTCACCACGTCGAGCTTGCCATCGTTATTGAAGTCCGTCCGCGTTACGGCGCGCACCACCCCGCCAGGATTGACCTTGAAAGGCTGCTGTGGCTCCAGAGTTCCGTCGCCACGACCACGCAATATGATCGCTTCTCCGGGGTTCACAAAGTTCAAACCGAACGCGCTCCCCGCCAGAAAGTCCACAAAGCCGTCCAGGTCAAAGTCTCCTGAGCCGGCTCCGAAAGGGTCCTGGGAAAGAAACTCGGTCGAACCCACATCGAAGGTGTTGTCTCCGTTGTTCACGTAGGTGCGGGCACGGGCGTTGTTGCCGTCGATGAATGAGGTCCCCACGTCCAGGAGCCCGTCGTTATTAAAATCTCCAAAGGTGGTCGCCTGGGCGGTAGCTGTAGCCGACGAGGCTGGCAATACCAGCGCGTTGGCCGCCGGGAAGAGAGCTCCAGCCGTGGTGCTGTTGCGCCACACAGTGGTCCCCTGGCCGCCTCCAAAGTTCGCCACCACCACGTCGTCGCGGCCGTCTCCCGAATAGTCGCCGGCGGCAATCCCTCGGCAATTTGAGAGCGCGCCTCCCGAGGGATAATTGGTGGCCGTGAAGGTGTTGTTTCCGTTGTTCACCAGAATGGTGATGGAATCGTCACCTGGATCGGACACGGCAATGTCAGGTAAGTTGTCGCCACTGAACTCGCCCGTGCAAATACCACGCAAGCTCGTGCCTACATTGTTGTTGGATGTTGTGACGGCGGGGAAGGTTCCGTTTACACTGAGAAGCATCTCCACATTGCTCGCATTGATGACAGCCAGATCGCTGAGTCCGTCCTGGTTGAAGTCCCCGGCCGCGCAGCCTCTTGTGAACGTGGAATTGGTGTTGAACAGCGCCTCGGCTTGGAACGTCCCGTCGCCGTTTCCCAGGAAGACGCTCAAACGCGGATTGTTCATCGCAGAGCCATCGGCCACTGCGAAATCCTGGTTTCCGTCGTTATCGAAGTCGCCCACTGTGACCGAACTGGGGTCGGTCGTCGCTCCCTGACCACCATTCAGCGTAAAGGCGGTGGATGCGAACGACAGGGTCATTCGCAACCTGAAGTTGGAGCTCGTGGCCTGAGCAAGGTTATTGGAGGTCGCCTGCAAGACCCAGCCGGACCCGGGGCGATCGATCTGAAGGTCCGAGAAGGTGGCGACCCCGGCGACAGCGTTCACCGTTGTCGTACCCATCAGCGTTCCGTTGCCGGGGTTTGTCCCCAGAGCGATCGTCACGGGGTTGTTGGCGGTCGTAACCAGGTTGTTATTCGCATCGCGAATCTGCACGGCCACACCGATAAGGTTGGTAAGGGTCACTCCATCGGGCACGGGATTCGCGAAGACGAGTTGGGTAGCTCCGCCGGTCACCCCGCCGGTCACGTCAAACGGATCGCTGGTGGCCGGCGTAAGTCCCGGCGAGGTGGCGCCAAAGCGATATCCACTGCCCGGCGCGTTCAATATCAAATCACCAAAGAACGCGATTCCATCCACGGCACCGACAGTCGTGGTGCCGCTCAGAGTGGCGTTGCCAGGATTGACCGCCAGGCTCAACGTGACTGAGTTGCTCGCGCTACTGACCTGGTTGCCGTTGGCGTCCTGAACAACCACCTCGACTCCAGGCAGATTTGAACCAACGGTCCCGTTGGCAGGCGGAGGAGAGAAAGCCAACTGGAAAGGAACTCCGCTGGCATCCTGAAAATCCGGATCCTCGATGGTTAGCGTCTGGCCAGGCTGCAGACTGACCTCCTGGATGAAGAGGCCGACCACGGTCCCATCGGCCTGCAAATATTCAATGCGCAGGCTGGTCATCGATACAGGAACCGTCAGCGTGATTTCGGCGGCCTTGCCTCGCACTTCGGGGCCGAAGACCAGGTTACCGGCGGCATCCTGACCACTGAAGCGGAACCGGGTTACGTTGGCCGGAACTGCCCTTAACAAGACGTGGCGAACCACCAGCGTAGCGGTGCCACCTGCAGGAGTCAAAGGTGTCTGCGGGCCGGTTGTCGCGTCGTCGGAGCAGCCGATCAGCAAACAGACCAGGAGCAGGGCCAGAGTGTGAATTATTCTCACGAAGCCTCCTTGGATTCAGGCAGGTGCCTGCGCCTGACCAGAGTTTCACGCCCTTCACCAATGTCCTGGTGCTCGAAAGTCCAAAGGATCCCGCTACAGGTTCTGGAAAGCCCGCCCATGCGGCTCTTCGAGGGCATCCGCTTCGACCGTAACGAGCTTGCCGGGGCCTTCGGCGACCTGGGCACCGTTCTGCCCCTCATCGTGGGCATGATCCTGGCCGCCCGGCTCGACTGTGCCAGCGTCCTCATCATGTTCGGGCTGATGCAGATCTTCACGGGACTGCGCTATCGCATCCCCATGCCGGTCCAGCCCCTGAAAGCCATGGCCACGCTGGTGATCGCCCAGAAATTGACCGGGTCCATCCTGTATGGCGCCGGTCTGGCCATCGGGGTGGTCATGCTCTTTTTGACAATGTCGGGATTGCTGGCCCGGCTGGGGCGAGCCATTCCGCCCACCGTGGTGCGTGGTCTGCAGTTTGGTCTGGCCCTGCAGCTCGGCATCCTGGCCCTGCGCGAGTATGTGCCCTCGGACGGCCCCTGGGGCTTTGCTCTGGCCATCGTGGCCTTCGTTATCGGCCTGGTCTTTCTGGGCAACCGTCGGATCCCGGCCGCGCTGCTTCTGGTAGGGCTTGGCGTGCTGTATGCCTCGTTCCGGCTCCAGCCGGGGCAGATCGCCAGCAGTTTCGCACTGCACCTGCCTCAATTTCACGTGCCGACATGGTCTGACATCGCCCAGGGCTTCCTGCTGCTGGCCATCCCGCAGTTGCCGCTCTCGCTGGGCAACTCCATCCTGGCCACCCGCCAGGTCTCGCAGGATCTCTTTCCCGAGCGCGCGGTAGACCTCAAGACCATCGGGCTGACCTACTCGCTGATGAACCTGGTCAACCCTTTCCTGGGCGGCATCCCTACCTGCCACGGGGCGGGTGGCATGGCCGGGCACCATGCCTTCGGGGGGCGCACCGGAGGATCGGTGGTGATCTGCGGGCTGGCCTTCATCGGCGTGGGCCTCTTCCTCAGCCAGGGATTCGCGGCCATGGTGGCGGCCTTTCCGCTCCCTGTGCTGGGTGTCTTGCTCTTGTTCGAGGCTCTCAGCCTGATCGGGCTGACCCGACTGGCCACTTCCTCGCGCGGCGACTTCCTGGTGGTGGCCCTGGTCGGGTTTCTGGCGGTGGGCCTCCCCTACGGATTTCTGGTCGGAATGCTGGTGGGCACCCTGGTGGTGGCCCTCTCCCCCCATCTGAGCTACTTCCGTACATGAAAGAGCCCACCGCTCAACGCGGTGGGCCCTTTCCAGAGCGGTCGCCTCAGCTCTTCTGGCCGGCGATGTAGCCCGGAATCGCGTTGGAGAGCTCCACGTAC
>CAZWUN010000126.1:0-13038 GCA_964637145.1 uncultured Burkholderiales bacterium | reverse complement strand
GTGGAGAACGGCTATGGAACGCTGACTCTTAGCGAAGACCGCGACCTTGGGACCCTGCGCCTCGTCACGCGCCCGTGACCAGAAGTGTGGTCAGCGCAGACACTGAGCCAGCAGCTCGGCCGGGTGCAGCGCTCGCAGGCCGGCCAGGTTCTCGAGCTGAGCCCGGCAGGAGGCTCCGGCGGCGACCACCACCCCGCCCTGCTCGGCCTCCTGGCGGGCAGCTGGCACCAGGCGGCGCTCGGCCAGGGCCCGGCTGAGATCATAGTGCTCTCGCTCGTAACCGAACGAGCCGGCCATTCCGCAGCAGCCCGAATCCACCTCGCGCACCGGGCAACCGGGCAACTGGCCCAGCGCCGCGAGGGCCGGGCCGGTGCCCACCAGCGCCTTCTGGTGGCAATGGCCGTGCAGCAGCACGCTGCGGGGGGCCCGGCGCAGAGGCAGCTCATGGCCGGACACGAACTCCTCGAAGGTCTGGGAGGCCACCTCGGGGATGCCCAGGGCCGGGAACTCGTCTCGCAGCGTGAGAATGCAGGAGGGCTCGAGGCCCACGATGGGCGGCAGGCCTTTGAGCTGGCGGGCGGCTTTGGAAGCCAGGTAGCGGGCCCTGCGCACCAGCCCTTTGGAGATGGCCGCCCGGCCGCAGCACACCCGGGGGGCCAGCACCACCTGGTAGCCCAGCGCCTCCAGCACCTCCACGGCCGCCCGGTTGACCGATTCGGGGCTGAAGCAGTCCAGCATCAGGGTCACCTGGCGCGCGCGCGCGGGCGAGCGATGGCGGAAGGGACGCGAGAACTGCAGGGGGGCGCGGCGCGTCTCGACGCCAAGCAGGCCGGCCAGCGGCCAGAGAGCGCGCGAGGCCAGGTTGGAGACGGGCCAGAGAGCCGTGCCCAGCCGGTGCAAGAGGTCGGCGTGGCCGAAGAGCCAGGTGCGCGGAGAGACGGGATGGCGCTGGTGCCAGCGGCCGAGGAACTCGGTTTTGAGGCGAGCCATGTCCACGCTGGAGGGGCACTCGGCCCGGCAGGCCTTGCACTCGAGACAAAGGTCCAGGGCTCGGTGCAGCTCGGGGGAGGTCGGGTGGAGCTCGCCCACCAGGGCCGCGCGCAGCAGGTTGGCCCGGCCCCGGGTCGAGTGCAGCTCGTCGCGGGTGACCATGAAGGAGGGGCACATCGTGCCGTGGTCGAGCTTGCGGCACACTCCCGCCCCGTTGCACTGCTCCACGGCCCGGGCGTAGCCCTCGGGCCAGTTCAGCACGGGAAGGTCAACGCGACCGGGAGTCTTGCGCAGGTGCTCGGTCAGCTCGCCCACCCCCACGATCTTGCCAGGGTTCATCAGGCCCCGCGGATCGAAGGCTTGCTTGACCTGGCAGAAGAGCGAGTAGATCTCCTCGCCGAACATCTCGCGCAGGCGGCCTCCGCGCGACAGGCCGTCGCCGTGCTCGCCCGAGAACGACCCCTGGTGCTGTCGCACCAGGGCTGCGGTGGCCGCGCTGATGGCGCGCATCCGCTCCAAGTCGGCCGGTTCCTGCAGGTCGAGCAGGGGCCGGATGTGCAGGCAACCCACGCTGGCGTGGGCGTAGTAGGCGGCGGTGGTGCCGTGCTGGCGCATCAGCTCTTGCATGGAGCGCACGAAGCCAAGCAACGACTCGGGCGGAACGGCGCAGTCTTCCACGAAGGCCACCGGCTTTCTCCGCCCGTGCATACCCATCAAGAGGGGCAGGCCGGCCTTGCGGATGCGCCATACCGAGTCCTGACTGGCCCGGTCGTAAAAGGCCCGGGAGGGCTTCTTGAGGCGGGCAGCGGCGCGCTCGACCCGGGCGGGCAGCTCGGCCGGCTCGCCTTCGAACTCCAGCACCAGCATCGCCTCGGGGTCGCCCTCGATGAAGTGGGCGTGGCGGGCCGTTTCGAGCTGCTGGCGGGCCAGGCGCAAGAGCATCTGGTCGAGCAACTCGATGGCCGAAGGCTCTTCCTGCAGCAAAACCAGGTTGGCCTCCAGCGCCTCCTCCAGGGAGTCGAACTGGAACACCAGCAGGGCCCGGGCCGGGGGGAGGGGCACCAGGTTGAGGCGCAGCCGGCTGGCCAGGCCCAGGGTACCCTCGGCACCGACCACCAGGGGGGCCAGCGAGAATCCCTCCGGACGGCGCGCCAGGGGAGCGGTCTTGCCCTGCCAGCGGGGCAGGCCCTCGCCCAGCGTTGCCAGGCCCACCAGCAGGGCCTCCAGGTTGTAGCCCGAGACCCGCCGCAGCAGACGGGGGAATCCCCGGGCGATCAGCTCGGCGTGCTCGCGAACCAGGGCGGCGATCTGCCGGTGCAGGGGCTCGTCGGGCAAGCTGGCGTGCTCGTTCAGCTCTCGCTCGGCGCCGTCGCTGGTCAAAAGCGTCAGGCCCACCACCTGATCGACCGTCTTCCCATAGCGCAGCGAGCGGGCTCCCGAGGAGTTATTGCCCACCAGCCCCCCCAGCCCCGCGTGGTCGGCCGTCTGGGGATCGATGGGAAACTGCAGGCCGTGGGGAGCCAGAAATCGGTTCAGCTGGCCCAGCACCAGGCCGGGCTCGACTTCGATCTGCCTGGCTTCAGGCTCAAAGTCGAGCACGCCGTGGAGGTATTTGGAGCAGTCCACCATGAGGGCCGGCCCTACCGTCTGGCCGGCCAGGCTGGTGCCGCCGGCCCGAGGCAGGAGGGGGATTCCTCGCTGGCTGGCGAGCTGCACCAGGGTTCTCAGGTCGTCCTGGTCACGAGGCAGCACCACCCCGAGCGGCTCGATCTCGTAGAGGCTGGCATCGGTGGCGTAAAGACGGCGGTGGATCGGGTCAAAGCGAACCTCGCCTCGCAGACGATGGCGCAGCTCGCGCTCGAGGTCGATCACGTGCCGATCTGAGGAGTCTGCCTTCATCTTCAGTCTTTTTTGCGCTTGTAGAGGGCCGAAAGGATATCCGAAGGCTTGATGGCCTGCTCTTCTCGGTTGAGCCACTCTTGCAGCAGCTTGAGATGCCCCCCCAGAGCGCGCACATCCGAGAAGCGCTTGCGTGGCTCGGGGTCGAGGCAGGTAGCCAGCAGCTCTTCCATCTTCTGGCTCAAGTCCTCGCGCAGGCTGCGCACCGGAGGGACCTGGAAGCGGAATTTCTCCATGGCCGAGCGGGTCAAACACCAGTAGAGGCTCGCTCCGAGAGAGTAGATGTCGCCCCGCGGATCGGCCGCTCCGCCCTTGTACTGCTCGGGGGGAGAGAAGCCCGGGGTGACCATGGAGAAACTCCGTTTTTGCTGAGTGGGAACGTAGTGACGGGCCAGGCCGAAGTCGATGACGGCCAGGCTGCCGTCGTACTTGACGATGGCGTTGGAGGGCTTGAGGTCCCCCAGCGTGATAGGGAAGGGCTTCTGGTCGTGGAGGTAGGAGAGCACATCGCACAGGTCCAGGCCCCAGCGCACCACCTGTGCTTCAGCGACTTCCTCACCCTTCAGCACGGTCTCCTCCAGCGTCTTGCCGGGCAGCCACTCCAGGGCCAGATAGTAACAGGGTCCCTCGGCGAAGAACTCGACCACCCGGGGCAGGCCCCGGTGCTTGAGGGTCATCAGGAAGGCGGCTTCCTGGAGGAAGCTGGTGTTGAGAGCGCGATACTCCTCGGGGGTGAAGGTATCCGTTCTGATCTGCTTGAGGGCCACCAGGTTGCCCTTCCACTGCAGGTCACGGGCCAGGTAAACGCAGGCGAAGCTACCCTTTCCAAGCGAGGAAAGAATCTTGTAGCGGTCTTTCAAGACCATCCCATTGACAAGGTTGCGCCCCATCAGCGCAACCTTCTGAAAGCCAGATCAGTCTTCCTGGGGAAAACAGGCGCTGGCCATGGCTCCGAAGGCGGCCACGGGAATGGTCAACAGGTAGCCCAGCATGCTGACGGGGTCGGTGCTGCCGGCGCAGAGGATGACCGAGGCGACCAGGGACAGGCAACCCACCGCCATGCCGTGGCGCACGAGGTCGCGCCTGGCGAGACGCGCAGCCACGAAACCGCCCATCCCGGTCAGAGCCAGCCCGCAAATCAGGCAGAACAGATCGAGCAGCATCGGGTGGCTGATCCGCTCGGCCAGACACACCGAGGAGCTACCCGGATCGTAGAGCACGATGAGCAGGGCGAGGACGAACAGGTGGGTGGCGCCGATGTCGGCCAAAAATCCGATGGTGACAGCTCGATAGTTCATACTGGAATAGTTGGCGGCCGGAGCCGCTCCTCCTTCGAAGGTCTTGCCTAAACTCGGGGAAATCGGCCGAAGTAGGGCAGCACGTCCTGGCCGAAGTGCGACCAGGCCTGTTTCAGGTCCTGGTTAGCCAGGCTGGTCTCGGAGGCCAGAGCCACCGAGCCCCCGTGCACCACCTCGAACTGCTCCCGGGCGACCCGGCTCTGCCAGTCGCCAAAACTCATGTTGCCGTTCACGGCGGTGAAGGAGGGGGAATTGATCTGCATCGTCTGTCTGTTATAGCCCTGGCTGATAAACTGAGAGTGAATTGCGGCCCCAGGCCTGTTACAATTTTGTAAACTAGAGCTTGATGCCCCTGAGCCGCAGAGCGTTGGCGATGACCGAGACCGAGGACAGACTCATGGCCGCGCTGGCGAACATCGGGCTGAGCAGCCAGCCCGTGAAGGGGTAGAGCAGTCCGGCGGCCAGGGGAACCCCCAGCACGTTGTAGAGGAAGGCGAAAGTCAGGTTCTGACGGATGTTGGACAGGGTGGCCCGGCTCAGGCGGCGGGCCCGGACCAGGCCCTGCAGGTCGCCCTGCAACAAAGTGACATCGGCCGACTCGATGGCCACGTCGGTGCCGGTGCCCATGGCGACCCCGACCTCGGCCTGGGCCAGGGCGGGTGCATCATTGATCCCGTCCCCCACCATGGCCACCACCCGTCCCTCGGCCTGCAGGCGCTCGACGGCGGCGCCCTTCTGGGTGGGGAGCACCTCGGCCACCACCTCGTTCATGCCCAGTTGACGGGCTACGGCTTCAGCTGCCACCCGGTTGTCTCCGGTGAGCATGACCAGTCGAAGGCCCTCGGCGGCCAGTTCCCTGATTGCCTCGCGAGCGCCCGGTTTGATCGGGTCGGAGACGCCGAGCAGGCCTGCGGGCTGACCGTCGACCCCCACCAGGATGACGGTCTGGCCCTGCTCGAGCAGGCTGTGTCCCTGCTGGAGGAGAGCGGCCGGGTCCAGGCCCTGCTGCTTGAGCAGGGCGGCGTTGCCCAGTAGCAGCCGGCGTCCCTGCACGACCCCTACCAGGCCCAGGCCCGGCTGGTAGTCGAAGGAGTCGGGAGTGACCAGGTGCAACCCGCGCTCGCGTGCCCCCGCCACGATGGCAGCGGCCACCGGGTGCTCACTCCCCTGCTCGAGCGAAGCGGCCAGCCGCAAGATCTCCTCCTCTACCCCCACCTCGGTGAGGGTGGGTCGGCCCAGGGTGAGCGTCCCGGTCTTGTCCAGCACGACTGTATCCACCAGGGCCATCTGCTCCAGGGCGCGCGCATCCTTGACCAGCACGCCAGCCTGGGCTCCACGCCCGGTGGCCACCATGATCGACATCGGGGTGGCCAGACCCAGCGCGCAGGGACAGGCGATCATCAGCACGGCCACGGCGCTTACCAGCCCCATGGCGGGCTGGTGCTCGAGCGTCCAGATCACCAGGGTGAGCACCGATACGGCCAGCACGGCGGGTACGAAGATGGCCGAGACCCGGTCGGCCAGCTTCTGGATGGGAGCCCGGCTACGCTGGGCCTGACTGACCATGCGCACGATCTGGGATAACAGCGTGTCGGCGCCCACCCGCCGGGCCTCCATCACCAGCGCTCCGGTCTGGTTGACGGTGCCCCCGGTCAGGATGTCGCCGGGCGCTTTGGCGGCCGGCACGGGCTCGCCGGTCAGCATGGACTCGTCCACCGCGCTGCTGCCTTCCAACACGACCCCGTCCACCGGGATGCGCTCGCCGGGGCGCACGCGCAGCCGGTCGCCGGGGGCCACCTGGGCCAGGGGCACCTCGCGCTCTTCCGGGTCGAGCTTGCGGGCCGTGGGAGGGGTGAGGTTGAGCAGGCCACGGATGGCTTCGCCGGTCTTCTGCCGGGCTCGCAGCTCGAGCACCTGGCCGAGTTGCACGAGCAAGATGATAACCGCCACCGACTCGAAATAGATGGGTGGATGGTGTCCCAGGCTGGCCGGCAACAGGCTCGGGGCCAGCGTGGCCACGGCACTGTAGAGGTAGGTCACGCTGGTTCCCATGGCGATCAGGGTGAACATGTTCAGGTGCCCGGTGACCAGGCTGGCCGCTCCCCGCTTCAGGAAGGTCCAGCCGCCCCAGAGCAAGACCGGAGTGCTGAGCAAGAGCTGCACCAGGGGCAGAGCGCCGTGGGTCAGCATGGCCACGGCCACCAGGGGCAACGTGAGCACCAGGCAGACGGCAAAGCGACGCTGCATGTCGCGCAGCTCGGGATTATCCTCGCTGGGAGCCACCGTGCGGGGCTCGAGGGCCATGCCGCAAAGGGGACAGTCGCCTGGCTCGCTGCGCACGATCTCGGGGTGCATGGGGCAGGTCCATTCCACGCCGGCGGCCGGAGGCTCGGCGGGCTCGAGTGCCATGCCACAACGTGGGCAGGCGCCCGGCCCTTCGTTGCTGACCTCGGGGCACATGGGGCAGATGTGGAGAGCCTTCTGCAGAGCCGGGGAAAGGGGCCGGGGGGCCAGGTAGGTCTCAGGGCTCTGAGAGAACTTGCTCAGGCAGCTCGCAGAGCAAAAATGGTAGGTCTTGCCGGAATGAACGTATGTGCCGGCAGCCTTCTCGGGCTGCACCGTCATCCCGCACACCGGGTCCTTGAGCCCAAGATAGGTCTCCGGATCGGCGGCGAACTTGCTCAGACAGCTGGCAGAGCAGAAATGGTAGGTCCTCCCGGCGTGAAGGTGTGTGCCGGCAGCCTTCTCGGGCTGCACGGTCATCCCGCACACCGGGTCCTTGATGGCCGACGAGCAGCACGAGCTCGCCACCGGCTTGCCCAGATACTTCTCTGGCTCGAGCTCGAAGGACGAGCGACAGCCGTCACAGCAAAAGTAATAGCTCTGACCGGCGTGCTCGGCCCGAGGACGGGCCGGGTCTTCGGCCACCTCCATCTGGCAAACGGGGTCGATGGGCATACTCGGCGTTAAGCGCTCAGGGCAGGGCGCCGATCTCGCGCTCGAGCTCGTCCTTCTTCAGCAGCCCGACCCAGCTCTTGACCAGCTTTCCCTTCTCGTCGACGGCAAAGGTCACCGGGATACGACCTTCGGCCTGAAGGGCCTGACGCGCCTCGGGATAGGCGTCGAGCTTCTTTCTCTGGGTGTCCAGGTCGACGTTCACGAAGTTGAACTTGGAGCGATTGGCTGACTCGAACTGAGCCAGTTCGGGCTCCATGGCCCGACAGGAGGCTCACCAGGTGGCGCCAGCGTGAATAATGGTGTACTTGGCCCCGGGAGCCGTCGAGTCTTCCAGAGCGGATTTGCTCTCCTGGCTCGCCTGCTGGCAGGCCACCACCAGGAGGGCGATCAGGGGCATGAGCCATCTACGCATAAAAAAAGTCCTCCAGTCCAGGGACACCTTCTCAACCCGGCTTTCGACTCCTACAGGGGAGAGATGCGGGTTGTCGAAACGACGCTCGGACCTGGGGCCGAGGGCCCCTTGCAAGGAGGAACCAAAAAATGAACTCAACCCCAAAAAACCGGCCGCTCGTTCCGAGCTGGTTCGCAGCCATGATCCTGGCATCGCTCGTCCTGACCGTCTTCGGCACCATCCGTCAGGTGGGACCCGGCAATGAGACCCAGAACCCCAGAGAGCTGCTCGACGTGCTCTGGATCGACAGCTATCCCGAGGTCACCTCGGACACCTGGAACGCCTACATCTTCTCCTCGGACAACGTGGGTATCTCGATTCAGGCCGCCTCGGCCTACAAGCTCACCCTGGAGCTTTTCGAGTTCAAGCCGAGCAACACCGCCCTGAGCTTCCACTTCCCCCACGACGCTCGCCGCAGCACCTCGAACTATGCCATCGAGAAGATGAAGAAGCCCACCAAGCATTTTGACACCCAGCTGAGCCTCTCGGCCGACCCCCAGAAGCAGGGCAAGAACAGCGTCTACTTCACCGGTCCCGAGTTCCGCTCGCTGGATACCATGCCGGCCCCGGTTCGCGAAGCCCTGATGCAGCGCGGAGTGGTCCAGACCGAGAGCGGCCTGCAGCTGTCGCGTTGAAAATCGGCGTTCTGGCCGACAGCCACGACCACCTCGACAACCTCAGAGCCGTGATTTCCCGCTTCAAAGAGGCGGGCGTGAAGACGGTCATCCATGCGGGGGACTTCGTGGCCCCCTTCACCCTGCCCGTCCTGGGAGAGGTCGGGTGCCCCGTCATCGGGGTGTTCGGCAACAACGACGGTGAGCGCGTGGGGCTCTCGCGCGGCTTTGCCCGCCTGGGCGAGTTGCATGAGCGGCCCCACGAGCTGGTCTTGAACGGTCGGCGCATCCTGGTCTTGCATGAGCCCGTGGCCTTGCCCGAGCTGGCCTCGTCCTTCGACCTGGTCATCTACGGGCATACCCACCGGGTGGACGTGGGAAAGAACCTGCTCAATCCGGGCGAGGTCTGTGGTTGGGTCACGGGCAGGTCGACCGCGGCCCTGGTCGATCTCCCCGAGAAGGGCGATCTCAAGATCCAGATCCTGGAGTTCTGACCGCCCGTTAACAGGTCGGTTGCCTTTTGTTCATCACTTTGGCCCCGAACAGGGGCTATTTTCTTGCCGTGGTCATCACCGCGATACCGACTCTGACCCCCCCGCCGATGCGGTTCACCCTGCCGACCCGCTCCCAGAGCGAGGAGCCCGGCGATACCTTCCAGCCTACTCTCGAGCAGGCCACCGGCATCCTCACGGGAGGCCCGCGCGGGCCGATTCCCACCTCGGAAGTCTCGCTTTTGAGCTACCAGGCCTCCGACAAGCACCAGCTCGAGGAGCACTACCGGCTGCCCGATGGGCGCACGGTGCTCAGCTTCTCATCCTTCGATACCTCGCGCCGCCGTGAGGACGACCCGAACGGCTACTCCATCGCTTTCGACAAGGCCGGCAAGGAGCTCTGGAAGTTCACCCCGGAGGGGGGCCAGGAGATCGAGTCACACCTGTTCTTGTCCAATGGAACCACCTACGTGCACACGCGCGGACAGGGCGCCTGGCCCACCGACATGGTGGTCAGTCTGGACGAGCAGGGCAAGGAGCGCTGGCGCTTTGAAACCGAATCGCGCGAGCAGATCGACAGCATTCAGGCCGACCCGCAGGGCAACCTGTTCGTCAAGGTCGATCAGGACGTGCTCAAGCTCGACTCGAGCGGCAAGAAGCAGTGGAAGAAACACCTGCCCATCCACTCCGATGAGTACTTCCACGTGCAGACGCCCGATCACGGGCAGCTCTTCGCTTCGGACGACTTCTCCAATACGTTCAAGACGCCTCATTTTGCGCTGGTGAGCGCCAGCGGCAAGGTGAAGGAAGTGGACCTGCCCGACATGGGCTCTTTCCCCCTGGTTTCAGGCGACCGACTGTTTTACGGTGGGGCTCGGGGCGAAGCCCGGGGCATCGACCTGAAGACCCTGAAGGCCTGGGAGGTGCAGACCGATTCGGCCGTGGGCGGGCTCTACACGCCTTACGCCGGGCCGGATGGACGCATCTACTTCACCGGGCGGCGAGATGACAAGCTCTACTGCCTCAGTCCCGAGGGCAAGATGCTATGGCAGCGCAATATCGAGGACGAAGCCCCCGGAAACCACATGAACGAGGGCTTCCTGCCGGCCGCCGATGGCTCGGTCTACTACGCCCATGAAGATGGCGAGAGCATTCAGCAGATCAAGCCGGACGGCACGCTGGGCCAGAAGGTTCGCGTCAGCGGCGGCTTCGAGAGCTTCCAGCCCGGTCCCGACGGCATGCTCTACAGTGTGGACCGCGACGCCGTGGTGCGCCGCCACAATCTCCAGGAAGGCACCACCTTCGAGCTCAGGCTGCAACTGCCCGAAAGCATTCGCTGGGAGATCGACGCCGTGGAGCCGGGCGGGGTGGTCACCCTGACCGACAAGCTTTCGGGAACGTTGCACAAGCTGCGCGTCGACCCGTCGGACGAAGTGAAGCGCCAGCTCGAGGAGGCCAGGAACGCCCCTCCCAGCCAGGGCAGCCCCGGCATCAAAGAAGGCGACGGCTGGGTGATCATCGGCAACGTGCGCGTGAAACGGCGGGGCTCTGGTTGACACCAGCCCGGGCACTTGCCTATGCTCGAGACAAGTGCGTGGACTCTCCCTGTTGGAGATGGTGGTGGCCCTGGGCCTGTTGGCCCTGGTGCTGCCTTTTCTGCTGAACCTGGTGCCCTCCAGCGCTCTGGCCCTCAAGCGGGCTGAAGACGTGGATGCGGCCAGCGCCTACGCCACCCGACTGCTGGAGGAAGCGCGCGCCACTCCGCCCTCGCGCCCGGGGGTCGACCTGGATACCTTCGTCACCCTCAACAACACCCGCTTTCGAGTGGTGCGCGAGGTCTACGCGGTGGACAACTACCCCGCCCTGCGCGACGTCGTGGTGGCCATCTCGGGTCCGGCCCGTCTGCAGCCGATCCGCATGGCCACGCGACTCGGCAGCGAATAGACTTTCGCTTTCGCAAAGTAGGAATCTCCCATATCCGATGGACCCCTCCAGGGGGTATACTGGAGAGGATCCCACCTTCGGAACGGGGAGGACTTGCATGGCCGAAAATCGCGACTACCAGAAGTTAAACAAAGACATGCACAGCATGCTGGCGGGCACCGCCAAGCCGAAGTCGAGCTCGGGACCCAAGACGACCACGGTAACCATCGAAGTCTCCGAGATGCCCAAGAAGATTCCCGCTGGCTCGCTGGTGGAGATCGAGAAGGTTGCCGCCGTCGACCTCAAGTTCGGCGACATCATCTACATGAAGCGTCGTGATCGAGCCGTGCTGTGCCGTTACGTCGGAACTAAGGGGGATCAACTCGAAGTAACCCAGCAGACCGAGGCCGGCACCCAGAGCATTCCCGCCTCGGCCCTGCTCGGCAAAGTGGTCCGCTCCACCTTCAATGGGAAGACCCGCGAATTCAACAAGGATCTGACCATGTCACGCGTGATGCTGCGGGCCAAGGTCTCGGTCGACAGACTCACGGGCAAATAGCCTGTTGACAGGCCGGGGCCCGCGGGAGAGAATCGGGCCTGATGAAGATGTCCTCACTGCAGATCCTGGCGATCGCCGCGCCCACAGCGGGGGCGGCCGTCTTTGAGGTAGGTCTCATGCTGTGGGGGGGCAAACCGGTGACCTGGCCTGAGGTCATGGGCCGGGTCGCCGTGATGGCGGTGGCCTCGGTGGCTTTCTCGGCGGTCATGTTCTCGCTCATCGAGCGCATGAACGCGGCCATTCGCTCCGAGCGCAAACGTCTGGAGGCCATGTTCGAGAGCTCTTCGGAAGCGGTGCTGCTGGTCAACCACGATCTCCAGATCACGGCTCTCAACCCGGCCGCCGAGGCCATGCTGGGGTATCCGGCCCGGCCTCGCGAGCTAAAGCTGTGCCGCCTGTGCGTACCGCCCGAAGGCTCCTCGTGCCGAGAGGGTTGTCCGCTCGACCTGTCCCGACCCCGCCCCTTCTTCGAGTCGGTGGTGCGACACAAAGGGGGGAGCCTGCTGCCGGTGGCGGTCAGCACCTCGACCCTGCCCGCTGGGGAGGACGGACAGGCCGAGTCCATGCTGACTCTGGTGGACATCTCGCGCCATCGCGAGAAAGAGCACGCCCGCCTGTCGCGCCTCTTGACCCAGAAGACGATGGAGGCCCAGGAAGAGGAGCGGCGCCGGCTGGCCCGCGAGTTGCACGACGGGGTGGCCCAGGAGCTCTATGGTCTGAAGCTGGCGGCCCGCATGGGCACGCCCGTGGAGGACAAGATCTCCGAGATCATGGACGGGGTGGGCCGCCTGGCCAAGAGTCTGTGGCCTCCGGTGCTGGAGAAGCTGGGTCTGGTGCAGGCCTTGAGGGCCCATCTCGATTCCCTGGGTCAGGCTGACCTGGTGCTGGAGGCTCGCGAGAGCTTTCCGCGCCTGCCCATGGCCGTGGAGGCCACCCTCTATCGCATCGCCCAGGAGGCGGTGGGCAACGCCCTGCGTCACGGCAGCCCCGGCCGGCTGAAGGTGCGATTGACAGAGGGAGCCGACGAGGTGCGCATGGAAATCGAGGATGATGGTAGGGGCTTTGACCCCACCCGCCTGACGGTGGAAGGGTTGGGATTGGTGGGGATGCGCGAGCGGGCCGAAGGCCTGGGGGGGACCCTGGCCGTCCGCTCCGAGCCCGGACGCGGCACACTGGTGACGGTGCTGGTCCCACGGGAGGTTAAGGCGCATGTCTAGTCGATCGATCCGGGTCCTGATCGCCGACGACCACGCGGTCGTGCGGGCCGGCTTGCGGATGCTGCTCGAGTCGGGCGGCATCCAGGTGGTGGCTGAAGCCGCCGAAGGGGGCGAGGCGGTTCGATTGGCTGAGGAGCACCGCCCCGACGTGGTCTTGCTCGATCTCACCATGCCCCCCGGCCACGACGGCATCTGGGCGGCCGAGCAGTTGTCTCGGCGGTTGCCACAGGCTCGACTGCTGGTGCTGACCATGCATGACGATCAGGCGGTCAGACAGCGGGTGCTACAGGCCGGAGCCCACGGCTACGTGCTCAAGCAGGCACCCGACGCCGACCTGGTGGGGGCCATCCGCTCTCTGTGCGGGGCCGCCACCCCGGTCAACCCGCTGACCGAGCGCGAGAACGAGGTCCTCCAGCTCATCGCCCAGGGCTATGGCAATAAGGAGATCGGCAATCTGTTGCAGATCAGCGTGAAGACGGTGGAAACCCACAAGGCGCACGGCATGCAGAAGCTGGGCTTGCAGTCGCGGGCCGACCTGGTGCGTTACGCTCTCAAGGCGGGGTTGCTTCGGCCGAGCTAAACATCGTCGCATTGACCGTGCCAGGTAACGTGCGTTTCGAAACTTGTTTCGAAACGTT
>CAZWUN010000125.1:0-13069 GCA_964637145.1 uncultured Burkholderiales bacterium | reverse complement strand
ATGGAGCTGACCTGATAATTGAAATCAAACATCCCGCGAAGCGTCCTCCTTCTTGATGAACCCTCTGTGTGTGTGTTTCTACAGACTGCGCGCCCTTGACTTCCCGTTCTCATTCTAGACCTGTATCGTTGCCGCAGGTTTACCGCGGTGTTAACACGATGTTAACATGGTCGCCCCAAACCGGCCGGAAGGACGAAGAGGCCCGCGACAGCACACGGTTTCCCGTGTACCCGCGGGCCCCCGAAGCCCACCGGGCGCTCAGACCGTCTCGACGAGCTTGACGGTGACCTCGTTGAGGCGAACCCCCCGATCGGCCACCTTGGAGCGCAGCTCTTCCTCGTTTTCTTCGATCACTTCGCGGGTGGTGCGCGAGGTGGTCTCAAACTCGGCTTTGATCCCTTCTTTGCCGTGCACGAGCTTGATCCGCAAATCGCCAAGATACTCGGGATTGAGCTTCAAGCTGAGCTCGGTCTTGTTGGCCAGGTTGCGCACCTCGATGTGCTGCAGGACCTGGTCGATGACCATCTGCCGGTTCTGGCGAGCGTCCTCAGCCTGGTGCTGGGCTCTGACCTCGGTCGACAGCTGGACCGAGCGCAGCTCGCGCGCCAGGTCTTTCTGGGGCTGGGTCTCACCCACCAGTTTCTCGAACTCTTTGCCGTCGCGTTCCTGCTCTCGCTCACGCACCAGCTGGTCGAGGGCGCTGGATACCTGGTTGCGCGCGCCGTCCCGCGTGACCATGGCCAATTGGGTGAAGGAAAGGTCGCGGAACTGCAGTCCTCGCTCTGTCAGCATCCCTCGCAGGTCGTGCAGGCCTACGGAGGAAAATTCGGCCAATCGCATCGACTGCTTCTCACCCAGGGACAGCGTGTCGGGGTTCTTGTAGGCCAGATCGAATAGGTAGCCGTTCAGCTTGCTCATGTGCTTCTGTTGAAGCTTCTGGTCGAGGTTCTCGGCCCGCTCAGCCTCGGCTTTTCTGGCGGCGTCCCTGGGCTCGTCCTTCTTGGACGTTTTCTCATCTGAGATGATCGTACGGGTCTTGCCGGATTCTTCCTTGTCCCCCGTGGCTTTGTCCAGCTCCCTCGAGAAAGCGTCGGCATCGCCCTTCTCTCTGGTGGTCTTGGTGCTGGTCGGTGAAGCCCCGGAGGTACCGACTATGGTGGCGATCAGCGGATTTTCCATTCAAACACCCCTCATTGCGATTTTTCTCCTGAGAAAAGCTAGAAACTGGACCCCCCAGTCTGCTGTTTGTAGCGCTGGTAGTTGTCGAGCACCACCGACACGTAGTGCTGAGTTTCGGCGTAAGGAGGAATGCCTCCCGACTGCATGACCGCCCCCGGACCGGCATTGTAGGCGGCGATGGCTTTGGTCATGTTGCCGTTGAAGGTATCGAGCATCTGGCGCAGGTATTTGGTGCCGCCCATGATGTTCTGATAGGGATCGAAGCCGTCCGTGACCCCGAGCTCGGCGGCCGTTTCGGGCATCAGCTGCATGAGCCCCATGGCTCCGCAGTGCGACTCGGCTTTCGGATTGTAGGCCGATTCTTGCTTGATAACGGCGCGGATGAGAGCCTCATCAACGTTGTACTTGCCTGAGGCTTCCTTGATCATCCCGTCGTAGTCGCTCGGCTCACCCGCCCAGCGCCCGGCCGACGGGCTGCTTGGCCGAGCTGCCGCGGCCGGCTTCTTCTCTTGAGCCAGGGAGTTGACCAGGTTCTCAAAGGTGACTGCCTCGCTGGAGCGGGTCTGACCGCTGACCAGGTGAGAGGGGGCGCCAGACTGGGTAATGTAGCCCTTCTGGCCCCCCATCCGGGCGTCCAGCTGCTGGAGCTTCAATTCCAGCGCCTTGATGCGATCCATGGACATGCCGGGTTTCCTCCTTCGCTATCCGGGACTGCGATGGCAATACCACGTTAAGCCGGGTGGTAGGCCGGAGGAAGTCCAGGGGGCGATTGGGCGCATGCTCAGTATAGCCGTCCAGCCTCCCGGGGTCAACAATCTGACTTCTTCCCTCCGGTCGCCTGCTCGCGAGCGAACTTGATAGTGGCCAGCTCGTCGATCATTTTAGCTTCCTCGTAGTCCATCTCGGCCTGCCAGGCCTCCTGGCTCTGCTCCTTGTGTTTCTCGTATGTTTTCCGTTTCATGGCGGCTTTGAGGAGGTTCTCGCGCTGTTGGACGATCGCGATGGCCAGCTCTTGTAGCCTGAGCTCCTGATACTTGATCTTGTTCTCCAGGCTCTTGATGTGCTGCGGGTAGAAGCGCAGCTCGTTGATACTCACCTGGCCCACGGCCTGCTTGTGGCGCACCTCGATGTGAGTTTGCTCGAGCTGGTGCTCGAGTTGGGCCTTGACCTGGCGCTCGTGAGCCTCCTCCTGGATCAGCTTGCCCAGCTTCTCTTTCTCCTCGTCCTCCTTCTTTCGGGACAGCTCGAGCACTTTCTCGAGACGATATCGAAAGCGTTTGGGCGGCATTAGCGGTTCATCAGCTCGAGCAGACGATTGCGCGTCTCCTCAAACGGAGCCGGGTCGTAGATTCCCTGAGTGAGGAAGGCTCGAACCTCGTCAATCATGGCGATGGCGTAGTCCACCTTGGGGTTGGAGCCGCGCTGGTAGGCGCCAATGTTAATGAGGTCCTCCTGCTCTCCATAGGTGGCCAGCACGCCGCGCAGCTTCATGGCGGCGGCCTGGTGCTCCTTGGGGTTGATCTCGGTGAAAAGACGCGAGACCGACTGCAACACGTCCACGGCCGGGTACTGATTCTTGTGAGCGATCTTACGGTTGAGCACGATATGGCCGTCGAGAATGCCGCGCACCGTGTCGGCGATGGGCTCGTTCATGTCGTCGCCTTCGACCAGCACCGTGTAGATAGCGGTAATCGTGCCACGTGGAGAGGTGCCCGCGCGCTCCATCAGCTTGGGCAGCAGGGCGAACACCGAGGGGGTGTAGCCTTTGGTGGCGGGAGGCTCGCCCACTGCCAGGCCTACCTCGCGCTGAGCCATGGCAAAGCGTGTCACCGAGTCCATCATCAAGATGACGTTCTTGCCCTGATCGCGGAAGTACTCGGCCACAGCCGTGCCGGTGTAAGCGGCTTTCAGGCGCACCAGGGCTGGCGTGTCCGAGGTGGCCACCACCACCACCGAGCGAGCCAGGCCGGCCTCGCCCAGGTCACGCTCGAGGAAGTCGCGCAGCTCACGGCCGCGCTCTCCCACCAGAGTCAGCACGTTGACATCGGCCTCGGCGGCATTGCGCGCGATCATCGAGAGGGTGGTCGACTTGCCCACGCCCGAGCCGGCGAAAATCCCCACGCGCTGACCTTTCCCGAAGGTCAGCATGGAATCGAGTACCCGCACTCCCAACGGCATAACGTGCTCGATGCGGGGGCGGGTGATAGGGTTAGGCGGATCGTTGTAAATGGGAACCTCAATCTCGTACTCCAGAGGCCCCTTGCCGTCGATGGGCTCGCCCAACCCGTCCAGCACGCGCCCCAGCATCTTGGGCCCCACCTTGACCGACAGGGGCTTGCCCATGCCGCGCACCTCGCAGCCGGGCCCGATGCCACCCATGTCGCCCAGAGGCATCAGCATGACCTTGTTGGCCTTGAAGCCCACCACTTCGGTCCGGATAGGCGGGCGGCCCGTTTTGTCATACACCAGGCACAGCTCGCCCATCTTGACGGCCGGGCCCTCGGACTCGATCGTGAGACCGATCACCTGCTGCACGCGGCCGTGCATCTTGACGGTGTGAATCTGGGGCAGCAACCGCTCGAAGCGGTCAAAGTTCAGTTTCAGCTCAGTTTCCACTGGACAGCTCCGTCTCCACCAGTTCGGCGGTCTCCTCGAAGGCAGCGGTAATGGCGGCCATCTTGGTGGCCAGGCGCGCATCCACATTGCCCAGGTTCGTCTCCAGCACGCAACTGCCGGGGTCGAGGCTGGCGTCCGCCTGCACCTCGAACTTCTTCAGGCCCTCCACCATCTTCTCAAACTCCGGCTGGTGCTTCTTGGCCTGCTCGAAATCGTCCGGGTGGCAACGAATGGTGATCTCCTCGCGGTCCTTGATGCCCGACAGAGCGTCGCGCACCACCCCGACGATGACCTCGGGATTGCTCTTGATCTCCAGCCCCAGCACCCGCTCCGCGATCTTCACCGAAAGGCGCGCAAGCTCGGGCTCGGCCGCCTTGAGCACGCGCTCACGCTCGGAGACGAACTGGCGGAACAGAATCTTGAACTCTTCCACAACTCCCGCCAGCTGCTGCTTGCCGGCCTCGAGACCCTCGCCCTTGCCCTGCTCGAAGCCCTGCTCCCGGGCTGTCTTCTCGGCCTCCTTCACCTGCGCCTGAGCTTCCTCTTTGAAGCGAGCTGCCTGCTCTTGAGCATCGGTGATGATCTGCTGGGCCTTGCGGCGCGCCTCCTCGAGGATCTGCTCGTCGATAGGAGGAGGCGGGGGCGGGGGCGGCTCGGATGGAGCGACCGGAGCCGCCACCATGGTTTGCCCGGCCGGCGGCTCGGGCTCAGGCTCGGGCTCCGGAGGAGGGGGGGGCTCGTCCCCTCCGACCCGCACAGTGGACTTGATTGGTGGAAGGCGCGGGTCGGCCGGACCGGCCGGACCGGGAGCCTGGGCCACGCCGTGCCCGATGAGGCGGGTGCTGACGGGCTCCACTCGAGGAGGCTCGGCCGCCTCCATGAACTCGCTGGATGCTTCCTCCTGGGCCGGTGGTGGAGGAGGAGGGGGCTCGGAGAAGCCGGCTTCGTCCGGGCCCACGAACTCGCTGGAGCGGTAAAGGGCGGAGTGCCGCCCCCCATCCTTAGGAGTCGCCGCCGTCTCACCAGGCTTTTTCTTAATGAGCGCCAGAGCCAGCCACCTACTTGAACTTGATCTTGCCCAGCGTCACCAGACCGCGCAAGATGTTGCGAATCTGCTGCTGAGCGGACTTGATCTCTTCCCAAGGAACCTGGCCGAGGCTCTCCACGTCGTCGCGCAGAGCTCGGGCGACCTCGGGCGAGAGGAACCGGTAGATTCTTTCGCCCAACTCCTTGTTGGCGCCTTTCAAAGCCAGCACCAGGTCGCGAAAATCGGTCAGGCGCAGCACCTGTTGCAGCGAGCTGTCATCGATGTTGTTGAGGTCTTCGAAGTCGCACAGCTTGGTCTTGATGTCGCTGGCCAGGTGCGGGCTCTTCTGGGTGAGGCCGGAAAGAATCTTCTCCTCGGTGTTGCGGTCTGCCTGATTGAGGATCTCGAGCAACGCTTCCTTGCCGTCGGCGTGGGTCTGAAAGCCTTCATCCAGTGCCTGCTGCAGGCGACCTTCGAGCACCCGCTCGACCTCGTCGAGGATCTCCTTGGAGATTTTGCCCAACTCGGCCAGTCGCCGGGCCACCTCCGTCTGGACCCCGGGGCCCAGCTCGCCCAGCACCGCCGAAGCCTGATTGGGCTCGAGGTAGCTCAGGACCAGAGCGATGGTCTGGGGATGCTCCTTGCGGATCAGGTGAATGAGCTGACGCGGGTCGACCCGCCGCAGAAAGCCCAGAGGCCTTTTCTGGCCCGAGCCGGTCATCCCCATCCCACCCACGCTCAAAGTGGCCGAAGGGCGCGAATCCATGATGGCCGTGCCCAGCCCGCCACCGCCTCCGGCGGCCGCTTCGCGCAAACCGGGCACGTTGGTGGACTGCAGGAACTCCTCGATGACCTGAGCTCGCACCTCAGGGGAGATCTGGGGGAGCTTGGAGATCTCGAGCGTGATGGCCTGGACCTCCTCCGGGCCAAGCTCCTTGAAAAGCTGGGCAGACACCTCGGGGGGCAGCGACATCAGCAGGATGGCGGCCTTTTGCTTGGGGGGCAGGTTGACGGTGGAGATGGCAGAGCCTCCTTTCCTGGTCCACTTCGCCCGCGCGGGGCCCGATCTCCTACATGAGCCAGCGCTCGCGTAGCTTCCGCGCAAAAGAGGCCGGGTCTTCACTGGCCAGCTCACTGACCAGATCCGACTTGAACGTGTCCAGGCGGCGACACACCCGACGCCTCAGGTCCGGGGCCATCTGCTCGAGCACGGCGGTACGCTTGGAGGGTTCCAGGCCGCGCAACAAGAGTGCGATGGTGGGAGGGTCCTCCCCTTCGAGCAGGTGCAAGAGCTGGTTCCGATCCAGGCTCTGAAGCAGGCCAGCCAACGGCGAGCGGGTGCTCGACTCGGGCAGGTCGAGGAACTCGCTCAGCACTCGATCACGATCCTCGGGAGTGGTTCGAGGCAATCGAGCAATTTCGAGAGTGATGGATTCCACTTCGCCCGGGCCGATCTGACGAAAGACCTCGGCCGACACTTCGGGCGGGAGCATCATCAGCAATAGAGCCGCCTTCTGTCGCGATCTCAATCCGACCGAGAGCGCTCGTGAGCAGTCGGACCGGATCAGGAGCGAGCGCAGGTGGGTCTTCAGCCACTCCCCGTCGCGCCTGGCCAGGCGACGGATGTGACGGGTGGGGTCAGTCTTAGCGATGGGCAGCCGGAAATACTCGCAGGGACCTTCGCGCCGATGCTGCAGCAACGGGTCGCACGCCCAGAGCGTCGGCCAGCGTCGCGAGTGGAAGATCGCTTCCAGGTGCTGCATCTCGGTGAACAGTGCCTGGCGCTCCTCGCTTCCGAGTTGCTCGAGCCAGTCCAGCGGAGCCTCGCGGCCCATGGCCAGAAGTGTCAGCGCAAGCCGCCGCAAAGGAGTCAACTCGACGTACGGAATCGTCCTCACCCCTTCAGCCGTGGTCGTCTCGGTCACAGCAAGACGAGAGGGTTGCCCCTCTCGTTCTCGCGCCTGTGCCGGGAAGGTTAGCCGCCCTGGGACAACCAGGTGCTCTTGAGCATCTCAGCCACCTTGGTGGGACGCTCCTTGGCCAGCTTCTCAAGCTGCTCGGTCGTGTTGACGCGGGTCTCGCCCATTGCGGTGGTCTTGCCGCTCTTCTCGTTGAGCAGGTCGGAGATGTCGCTGGCGGTGGCTCCACCGGTAGCACCGAGCAAGGGGGCCGACTTGTCGACCTGCACCTTGTGCTGCTTGAGGAGGAAGACGGCCACCACGGCCAGGAGAATCATGGCCGGGAAGAACATCATCAGGGCCACGACTTTGCCGTCGATTGCCGGAACCGCGGAGACCTGGCGAGGAACCGGGTTATCGAGAGCCGCCTGGCCCTCACGGATGGCGCTGGGCATACCGCCCATGAAGGGCATGCTGATCACGGTGCAAGAGTCGCCGCGGCTCTCGTCGAGACCCACGGTATCCTTGACCAGGCCCGCGATCATGGCGCGCTTGTCTTCAGGAATGTTGTCCACGGCCACGCTACAGGTGATGCGCCTGATGCGCGGGGCGCGGTCGACGACTTTGGCGACCGTCTCACTAGCTTCGTGCTTGGTGGCCTCTTTGACCTGGCGATAGCCGCCCTTGCCGTTGGCGCCGCTCGCGGACATCTGAGCCCCGTTGTCGCTGTCACTGCCGCTGCTACGGTCATACTCCTCGATCTGCTTCTGGCTGCCCACCTGGACGGTGGGACCCATCACTTTGCGAGTGGTCTCGGTCTGAGAGAAGTCGTATTCCACGTTGACGGTGGCCACCGAACGATTAGCGCCCAGCACCGCGTCGAGAGCTGCCTGAACCTTGGACTGCTTCTCCTGCTGGTCCTTCATGCGCAACTCGTCGGGATTCATCGCCCCGATAGCCCCGTTCTCGCCATTGGGAACCATCGCGGTCAGGTCGGTCCCTTCCTTGTCGACCACCTGAACGTTCTCAGGCTTGAGGTCGGGCACGGAGGACGCCACCAGTCTCATCACGGCGGAAATCTGGGCCCGGTTGAACTTGAGGCCAGGCTGCAGCTTGAGCATCACCATCGCGGTGACCTTGCGCTCGTCATCCTTGAAGTAGGTCATTTCGGGGAGGGCCAGCTTGACGTAGGCGTCCGTTACGCCATCGAACTGACGCAGCGTCTCGGTGATCTGCCCCTCGAGCACGCGCTGAGACATGGCCCGCTGCTGCGACTCGGTCACAGTGCCCATGCCCGCTTCGGGCAACTTGGTCATCACCTCGTGGCGAGGCAGCCCGAACTCCGCCAGCTTGATCTGAGCCCGAGCGCGATCTTTGGGATGGACCGTGATCTGATCGCCGGTCACGCTGACCTGGTGGTAAATGCCCAGTTCCGTGAGCTTGGAGGCGACCTCGTTGACGTCGTTCTCGGTCATCTTGGTCGAGTAGAGCGACACCGGCCGATTGGAGGCGCTGATGACGCTGTAGCTCAGGCCGCCAGTGATGGCCAGCCCGATGACCACGAACAACAGAATCTTGACTTTAGGGCTGAGTTTGCCCCACAGTTCGGTCACTTTGCCCAGCGGCCCACCTCCGCCAGGGCCTGCAGCCGCTCCACGTCCTGTTGCGAGCCTGCTGCCGGTCCGCATCCCCGTCTGGATCCCAGTGGCCATCGTAGGTCCTCTCCTTCCGATCCTCTCGATCCCCAAAACCCGGCTCTATCTGTCTGGCCCCCGGGCAGGGCCTGCCTTCGGGCTACAACTGCATCTGGAATAGCGTGGTCGTGGCCGTGGCCAGCTTGGAGGCGATGGTGGTGGTCATCTTCATCGCCACCTCGGCCTTGGCGCCCGCAATGGTCATCTCGTGGATGTTATCCATGTTACCGGTCGCCAGGGCCTGAGTCATCTTCTTGGAGTTGTCTTGCACCGTGTTCACGGTGTTGATCGCGTTGCCCAGAAGGGAGGCAAATGAGTTCGCCTGCTCTTCAGTGGGCTTGATCAGGGAGGGAGAAGAAGTACCGTCGAGCCCCTTGATGCCGCCGATACCGCCGATGGGGGTCATGGAGAAGGGTTGCTGCACTTGCCTGATCCTCCTAAATCTTAGCCCTTACCGATTTCCAGAGCCTTCATCGCCATCGCCTTGGCCGACTCGACCGTGGTGGCATTGGCTTCGAAGGCACGACTGGCCTGAATCATCGTCGTCATTTCCTGGATAATATTCACATTGGGCATGGCCACATACCCCTTGTGGGGTCCATCCTGCTCGGCGTTGGGGTTGCCGGGATCGTAGACCCAGCGATAATCGGACTGGTCTTTCTCGATCCCCTGCACTTTGACCCCGCCGCCGTGGAACTTGACCGGATCCTTGTTCAGGTCGATGTCGAACGAGGCCATAGCGAAATCGCTCTCGAACTCGGCCTTCATCTGAGGGCTCACCATGGCCACCTGGCGCTGGTAGGGCGTGCCGGCCTCGGTCTTGGACGTGTTGGCGTTGGCGATATTCTCCGAGATGACGTTCATCCGGAACTGCTCGGCCGACATTCCACTGGCCGCGATGTCAAAAGTCTGGAAAAACTTCACTGGTCAGCCTCCTTCGGATTTAGCGACCGCTATTCTCTACAACCCACTTGAGCGCGCCATAGATTCCTGAGATCTTGGTGGCCAGCGCGTTGTACATGATCTGGTTCTTGGCCAGGCTGGCCATCTCTTGGTTGACGTCGACCTTGCCGACCTGGTCTACCAACTCGGGCTGCAGGCTGGCCATCGACCAACCGGTTCCATCCAGAGTGAACTCTTTGTCGACCGCCCCCGCCGCGCCGACCGCCGTCTCCCCGTTCTTCTCCGCATCCTCGTTGGCCATTGCCTCGCGGAGGTGAGTCTCGAAGACCACGGTCTGGCCCTGATAACCCGGAGTGTTAATGTTGGCAATGTTGTTGGAGATGACCTGCTGACGCATACTGGCTGCGTTCAGCGCCTTCTCGAGCATAGTCGTGTCAACTATACTGTAAGGCTTGCCCATATTCGGTACTCCTCCCTGCTTTCGAACCCTTAGTGCCAAAAGCGGCTGGCCTGAGTTGTCGGGGACCGTCTCTGTCTATAAGGTCCGCCCTGGTCTTTCAAACGCGCTATACGCAGAGCTTAAGCGCCTGTTTTCAGTGTATCGGCAGGCTGTTTCCAGCTTATTAGCGCTATGTTAACAGAGTGTTAACGAGACTGACGGAACTGCCGAGGTCAAGAGAATGATGTTTCTGCAACGTTTCCAGTTCGCTCGAACGGGGTGGATATCCTGGAAAACGATATCCTGGAGAGGGCTACTTTACATTTTGGAAACAGGTGGGATAAGCAGGGAGAAACCGAACCGAGGGTAAACTCTGGCCTGGTTGCGTCAGAGTCCAGTGTAACTCCCGACGCGTTCGCTTACAAGCTTGGAAAGTTGGTGAAGGGTCCTTGGATCCGATGAGGCCTGGCCCGCCGCCCGGAACCCCCGGCGGCGTACAAATACCGCTAACCGAAGAGTGGTTTCGGGCCCAGAAGAAGGCCCTCAAGGAAGCTGGCATGGAGAAATACAATGCCGCGTCCAACGAGGCCAGCGACGTCTATAGCCCCAGCGAGGCGGCCCAGAAGATTCCGGGTGAGCAGAAGGAGAAGTTCCTGGCCAACGTGATGCCTTCCTTGCTCGAGATGGACGAGAACGACGAAAACTTCCTGCCCGACGCCACCGAGAAGCTGGTCGGTTCAGCCCTGGAGCAAGAATTTGGGGAAGAAATCCAGCAAAAACCTGGTTTCCCGCAGATGCAACAGAAGATTAGCCGCACCATCCTGTCGGATGATCGCTACCGGGAAGTCGTGGTCGATTTCCTCAACTGCGTTCTGCAGCACAAGGGAAGAACGGGCGAAGAGCCGGCTCCGGCCCCCCAGGAGTAGACTGCTGACGGCACGAAGCGGCGGCAGCCATGTCCGTTACCACTGAACAAGTTCTTCAGGCGCTGAGCGCCGTCAACGACCCGGAGCTGGGGCGCGACGTCATCACTCTGGGAATGATCAAAGACCTCACCGTGCAAGGGGGCAAGGTTCGCTTCACTCTCGAGTTGACCACCCCGGCCTGCCCCGTCAAGGAGGAATTCAAGGCCAGCTGTCAACAAGCGGTCGCTGCTCTGGCGGGCGTAGAAAGCGTGACGATCGAGCTCACCGCCCGCCAGCGGGCCACCCGCCCTGCCCTTGGCAGCGAGCTGGCCCGCGAGGTCAAGAACATCCTGGCCGTGGCCAGCGGCAAAGGGGGCGTGGGAAAATCGACCGTGGCCAGCAACCTGGCCTGCGCCCTGGCCGCTGAGGGGGCCCGGGTAGGCCTGCTCGACCTGGATGTCTACGGACCAAGCATTCCCGCCCTGTTGGGCCTCAAGCACGGCGAGCTGACCTACCACGCGGACACCGAGTTGGTGGCCCCGATGGAAAAGTTCGGATTGAAGATCATGTCCATGGGCTTTCTGGTGCCTCCCGGGCAGTCAGTCATCTGGCGTGGCCCCATGCTGCACGGGCAGGTCGATTTCTTTTTCCGCAAAGTCCACTGGGGCGAGCTCGACTACCTGGTGGTCGATCTACCTCCCGGGACCGGAGATGTCCAGCTCTCGCTTTCGCAGCTGGTGCCCCTGGGAGGGGCGGTGGTCGTCTCCACCCCGCAAGACGTGGCTCTGGGAGTGGCCACCAAAGCCATCAACATGTTCGAGAAGCTCAAGGTGCCCGTTCTGGGCCTGGTCGAGAACATGAGCTACTACGCTTGCCCACACTGCCACCAGCGCGATGACGTCTTCGGGCACGGCGGAGCCCGCGAGACGGCCAGCAAGCTGGGCGTGGCCTTCCTGGGCGAGATCCCGCTCAACAGCCAGGTGCGTCAGGCAGGCGACGAGGGCGCTCCAGTGGTGGTCGCTCAGCCGGACTCGGCAGCCGCCCAGGCTTTCCGAGCTTGCGCCCGCCTGACGGCCGGCCGTCTCAGCGTGGCCGCCGTGGAAGGCACCGACGCCCTCAAGAGCAACCTGCTTCCCGTCCCCTAGTCCTGGGGAGCCTTGAGAGCCTCCAGAAGCGCATCGCCATGCTGCTCCAGGCGCCAGCTCTCGAAGCCCGTCACGGCCGCCAGTTGCTCCGGGGTGGTCGGTTGGCTGCGAGCCACCTGCCGCAGCAGACGGTTGGGGACGACCTGGTCAGCCTCCACCCCGGCCAGGTTGGCCGTTTCGTTGCGCCAGCGGCGCAAGCGGTCGAAGACCTCCTGCTCGGTCCGCGACAAGCGGTTCTCGACGAACTTGCTCTTGGCCGGCTCGGGAAAGCCGATGAATCCCAGCTTGTGTCCTCTCTGGATGGCCTCGAACAGATCCTGGCGATGGGCCTCTGGCAACTCGGAGGGATCGGTCGGGGCTCGCCGAGCCAGCTCGCACAAGAATCGGTCCGAGAGCACTCGGAATGCCGCTTGATCGCGTCGGCGTGCCTCCTCGTCTCGCCATCGGTAGAGTTCGCTCAAGATAGCCCGGCCCAGCCCGTTGAGGTCGCGCACTCCACGCATCCGCGTCCAACCAGCCGGGTCGAACTGGCGGGGAACGTGCACCCGGTCCAAGATGCGATCGAACTCCGAGCTGGCCTGCTCGAGCTTGCCCTGGTCGCGCAACTCGCTCAGCAGCACCTCCCTTAGCTGGATCAGATAACGAGTATCCGTCCGGGCATACTCCTCCTGCTCTGGACTGAGCGGTCGCTGGCGCCAGTCGGCCGTCTGCATGTCCTTGTCGAGCTGCACCTGAAAATGCTCCTCCAGCAAGGCAGCCAGACCACAGCGCGCATAGCCGAGGATGCGCGCGGCCAGGTAGGTGTCGAACACGCTCCGTACCGTCTCGAAACCCAACGGGCCCCGCAGATAGGGAATATCGTTCTCACCGGCGTGGAGAATCTTGATCCTGGTCGGATCGGCCAGGATCTCGCCCAGCGGACCCAACTCGAGCCCAGCCAGAGGATCGAGCAGGAAGTCGGAGTCGGGGGTGGAGAGCTGAATGAGGCAGACCTTCCCAAAATAGGAGTAAAAGGAGTCCATCTCCAGGTCGAGCGCCAGAATAGGCGCTCGCTCCAGCTCGTCCCACACCTCCCCCAGCGGTGCGGATGTGGAAATCAATGGCGGGGCGTTCCGAGTCACCGGCCTTTCTGATTCGGGGGACAGAGGGCTCAACCCTGTAGGCGTTTGACATCGGGAGCCGGTTTGCTATAATGCTGAAGTTGTTCCGCGGAGGTGGCGGAATTGGCAGACGCGCACGTTTGAGGGGCGTGTGGGCAACCGT
>CAZWUN010000124.1:0-13176 GCA_964637145.1 uncultured Burkholderiales bacterium | reverse complement strand
GGGTGGGCACTCCCGAGGCCATCGACACGGTCATGAAGCTGGGAATGAACCATCCCATGGGTCCGCTGGCCCTGGCCGACCTGATCGGCCTGGATGTCTGCCTGCATATCATGCAGGTGCTGCACGAGGGTCTGGGCGACAAATACCGCCCCTGTCCGTTGCTGCGCCGGATGGTGCAGGCCGGCAAGCTGGGCAAGAAGACCGGGTCCGGCTTTTACGACTATGCCCCCAAACCTGTCACGGCTGGAGCCACTGCATGAGAATCACCGCCTCCACCCCCACCCGCATCGATCTGGCTGGCGGCACGCTGGACCTCTATCCCCTCTTCTTGTTCGAGCCCCGCAGCCTGACCGTCAACGCCGGTATCAGCCTGCGCTCGCATGTGACGCTGGAGGAGCTGCCCGGCACGAAGGTGCGCATTCGCTCACAGGACTTCGATCGCCAGGTGGAAGCTGACAGCCCGGCCCAGCTCGACCCCCAGGGCGAGCTGGGCTTTCTCTCACTGGCGGTTCAGCATTATCTGCCCGGGGGCGGGGTGGCCGTGACCACCCGCAACACCGCTCCTCGGGGCTCGGGGTTGGGGGCCTCCTCCAGCCTGCTGATGGCCCTCTCGGCAGCGCTGTGCAAGAAGGCCGGCCGCGATCTCTCCCGCGAGGAGATCATCCGCATCGGCTCGGGCCTGGAGGCCCGCAGCCTGGGCATTCCGACCGGTCTGCAGGACTACTTCGGCGCCATGTTCGGCGGGTTCCAGGCCTTGCGCTTCGACGCCGAGGGCAGCCACCGCGAGAGCCTGGAGTTCTCGCCCGCCTTCCGCCAGGAGCTCGAGCAGGCGGTGGTGGTGTCGTTCACAGGGGTGAGCCACTTCTCGGGCACTTCCAACTGGAACATGCTCAAGCGCTACATCGAGAAGGAAGGCGACACGGTGGCCCGCATGGGGGCCATCGCCGAGACCGCCTGGGAGATGAAGGCCGCTCTGCAGGCTCAGGATCTGGCCCAGGTGGCCCGGGCGCTGGGGCGTGAGTGGGACAATCGCAAGGGCCTGGCCGAGGGAGTGACCACCCCTGAGATCGATGCAATGATCGCCGCCGCCGCCCAGGCCGGGGCCATGGCCTCGAAGATCTGCGGAGCCGGTGGGGGAGGGTGCCTTCTGACGCTGGCTCCTCCCAGCGCTCGGGCTGCCGTGACACAGGCTCTGACGGGGGCGGGGGCGCAGGTGATGGACGTCAAGCTCGACCCGCAGGGGCTCACGCTGGAAACCGACGTCCCATCGCCGGCCCATGGCTGACGAAGTCGACGTCGAGCTCGACGAGCCCACCCTTGGCAATCGCAGCCTGTCGGTGGCGTTGGGCGTGCTGGTGGTGCTCTCGCTGCTCGTCCTGGGCTACTACTACCGGCGCCCGGCTGACAGCGAGGCGGTCGTGCTGGCTTCGCCCTCGGCCCGCCCTTCGCCGAGCCCCTCGCGGCGAGAGTTGCCGCCCGTGCCCGAGCCAACCGGCACCATCAAGGTCTACGTGGCAGGCGAGGTTCGCAAGCCCGGAGTGGTGGCCCTGCCTGCCGGCAGTCGAGTAGAGGATGCCCTGGCCAAAGCCGGGGGCATGACCTCCCGGGCCGATCCTCTGGCCATCAACCTGGCCTCGCGGGTCAAGGACGAGCAGATGATCGTGGTGCCGGCTCGAGGACAGACGGACACCTCCCCGGTGGAGGTGCAGCCCTCGAGTGCCCCCGACCAGCCCGAACCGGAGGCGCACGGGCCCGGACCCGAGCCGGAGCCCTCCGAGACGGCCACCGAGCCGGGAGGCGAGCCCCCGGCTCCGCCCGAGCCTTCGGCGCCCGCGCCGGGTCCCCAGTCTCAGACGGACTGGAGCCAGTACATCAACCAGAAGCCTTCCGACAGCGTGGCCAGGGTCAGCCTGAACAAGGGCACCCGCGGTGAGCTCGAGTCGGTGCCCGGCATCGGCCCCAACTCGGCGGCCGCCATCCTGGAGTATCGCAAGAAGCAGCGCTTCACCTCGGTGGATGATTTGCTCAAAGTGCCCGGGATCAAGCAGAAGAAGCTCGAAGGGATCCGTCCCTACGTGGATCTTTGAGCCTCAGGATGAGGGCAAAGGAGCCAGGCGACGAAGTGCGTTACCAGAACCAGGAGGATGAGTGTGAGCAAGTATACCGGAATGCTGAAGAAGTCAGACCTCGAGGGCGGTGTGTGGGTGTTCGTGACCGAGTCGGGCGAGCGATTTCACTTGACCGGCCTGGATGAGAAGTTGCTGAAGGATGGCCAGAAGCTCGAACTGGAAGGCGACTTCGACTCCAACTCGATGGGCATCGGCATGATGGGGCCCACCCTGGCGGTGGCTCGGGCGAAGGCCCTCTAACCCTGCTTCAGAACTCGCCGGAGGCCTTTCAAGCGCAGCTGCGCGAGGGTCACTACAACGAGCTGAGAGTGGCCCTGCTTTTCATGCTGCGCGGCTACCACAGCCAGATTCGCTTCACCAACGGACGCTACGACATCACCTTGATGCGTGCCGGTCAGGATGGCACTCGCTCGGTGGAGGTGAAGTGGGACAAACGGGCCTCCGAGTCGGGCAATCTTTACTTCGAAGTGGAGAACACGCGCCAGCAGAAGCCCTCGGGGGTCATGTCCACTACCGCCGACCTGTGGTGCCATGTGCTGGGGGAGGGCGAGCGGGGGCTGGTGATCACCGTGGCCAGCCTGCGTCGCTTTCTCAACGAGGGGCCCTGGCGCTCGGTGCACACCCGTGGTGCCGACTCCAACAGTCGAGGTCTTCTGGTCCCCTGGACGGCGGTCCAGGCCTGTCCTGACTTTCGCCCGGTGCGCTTGCCCACGGTGGAGGACTACTTCGGCGCCATCTTTCGGCAGGCGACCTCCTGATGCGCTGGACTCGCACGTTCTTCATCTACGGGGTGCTCTGGCTGACCGTCATCGTGATGGTCAAGGTGGGTTATCTGGTGTTGGCCAGCTGGTTGTTCGTCGAGGCTCAGGAGAGCCTGCCCAATTTCCGCCAGACCGTGGAGAGCCTTCAGAAGACTCACCACGACGACCGCGAGGCTCAGGCCAAAGCCCTGTTCGAGGCCATGCAACCCATCATCGAGCAGGAAGACTGGGTCTCCATCAGGCTGCTCTTGAGCCTGGCCGTCTTTGCTCCGGTAGGCTTTCTGGCCGGCCGGCTGAGCGGGGATCCGCGCTGGGCGGGCGGGCTTCCGGTGCTGGCGCTGATCCCCCCCGATCCCTCGAATCCGGCTCTCTTGCAGGATTTTCCGGGTGTGCCCGCGCCCGAGTTGAGCCTGTTGATCGCTCTGCTGGCGGTGCAGATGATCGCGGTCTCCTTCTTTGCCTGGGGCGGAGCGGTGGTCTACTGGCGCAAGAAACGCGTGCACCGCGACGAGGAGGATACCTTTCGTTAACAAGCTCGATCGCCCGGGCGTGCTAGATTTCGGCTCGTGAGCAACGACCGCAAATCCCAGCGCATCCCCACGGGCCTTCTGCCTTCGCGCCGCACCAGCGGGCCGTCCAGCCTGCCCTCGCCCGGCCGCCTGACCATCGGTCGCCTGACCGGCGCCCCTCGTCTACCTCGCAAGCCGGCCTCCCTGGTTGAACGGCGTCGCGCCAACTCCTGAATCGTTCGACGCCCTCAGGGCCAGGCCCAGCGCACCTCGAACCCGCGCAGCAGCTGCGGACTTTCCTCGCTCTGCTCCACCAGGCGCACCCAGGAGCCTTCCGGACCCCGACGCAGGGCTGCTAGCCAGTGCTCCACCGCCTCGGAAGAGCCTTCCGCCCAGGCTTCCACGGTGCCCTCGGGTCGGTTCAGAACCCAGCCCGTCAGACCGAGTCGGCCGGCCTGGCTGCGTGTGAAGTAACGAAACCCCACCCCCTGAACGTCCCCGTGCACGACTACTCGAACCGCCCGCATGCCCGGCCGGGTTTCGCACCTGCGGCCCAACACGCCTTCGTGTCACGGTAGAAACATCCGGGTAACACCTTCGACCCGGTCACCGGATAGGATGGTAGCGACCTGAGGGGCTGGTCGCATTTCCATGGGCCAGCCGAGAACGAAAGGGGCTCTATCAAAGTGAACGTCCAGATGACCGCCCATCGGCCCATTCCCGCCACCGGCGCTCCGCCTGCCCAGACCCAGCAGCCGGCCCAGCCGCCCGCCGGCAAGAGCGATGTGGACGAGTTCCAGGCCAACAGCCCCAGCCGCCACGAGCGCACCTTCGAGACGATTTACAACGGCGTGGGCACTCTGGGAGCCCTGACCGACATCGCCGCCAAGACGGGCCAGGTTCTCAGCCTGGCCGGGCCGCTGGCCGGGTTCCAGGCCGGACCCCTGGCCGGCTCGGCCGCCCTGGTGGCGGGCACCTTCGACATCGCCCGGGGCGCCTCGGCCGCCAAGCAGGCTGCCGTCAATCGCGACGGCCTCGGTTCCTTGGCCGGCAGCCTGCAGGTGGTGCAGGGCCTGGCCACCTACGCCGCCGCCCTGGCCCCGGCCTTCGGAGGCCCGGCCGTGGCCAGCGCCGTCGCCGCCGGTGTGGCGGTGGCCGCCTGGGCCGGACGCAAGGGCGTGGCCGCCTACGCCAAAGCTCAGGCCGCGCGGGCCGGCGAGGAGAAGGAAGCTTCTTCTCCGTCCTCTTCTCAGGCCGCCGCTCCCTCCAATCCCTCCGTTCCTGGCAGTACGCCCCAGCCGCTGGCTCTGGCCTCGACCCCTTCGGGTTCGACGGGTCTGGCCACCGCTGACATCCAGGAGGCTGACCGCAGCCGTAAGTTCGAGCAGAGCTTCGCCTTCGTCAACTCGGTGGATCAGTTCTTCCGCGGCATCGGCGGCATCGCTTCCTTCTGGAACGTCGCTGGCGGCGTCTTCTCGGGCAGCGCCAGCGGCGGACTGTTCGGCATCCCGGGCCTGGGCTTCATCGGCTCGGGTTACACCGTGGCCACGGGGGTGGCCATGACCAAGCATTCGGCCATCAACCGCAACATGGACGGAACCATCGACGGCGCCCTGCAGACCGTCGGCGGCCTGGCCGCGGTGGCCACCTGCCTGCTCGGTCCCGCCGGAATGGCCCGCATTCCCGCCATTGTGGCCGCCGGTGCCTTCGTGGCCCGCACCGCCTACCAGATCTACTCCACCTCCAAGCGTTTCGGCGACGGAGATGATAAGGAGAAGAAGAGCCTCCCCCTCATCGCCGCTCAAGCGGTCATGGACAAGGCCAACCCGTTTGCTGACTCGCGCGGGATGGAGAAGGCCGCCCTCTAGCGCAGTGGGGGGGCTGTTCAAGCAGGCTGATCCTCGCAGCGTCTTACCCCGGCTCTGCAAGCAGGCGATGGAGACCGAGTCGGCCAGCACGTCGGCCATGGTCGAGGCGGCAGCCCGCGTTGGCCTGCCCATGTCGGAAGCCCAGAAGGCGGCCCTCGACTATGAGCAGGCCAACGTCCTCTGGCTGGCGCTCATCCTGGAGAAGAAGGTGGATACGAAGGTGCTGGCTCCTCTGGCCATGCCAGCCACCGCCTCCGGCATCGACTTGATGAAGGATACGCCCCGCATCAACTGGCTGCGCAAGGGGGCCCGCTGGCTGTACGAGACCAACGACGAGAAAGCCTTCGAGAAGCTGTGGGACATGGCCAGCGTGCCCTTTGAGTTCCCGCCGGATGGAGCCTGGAAAGACTTCATCATGCAGTGGCTGATGCGCCTGTTCAACAACATCACCGATCTCGCGCCCGCGCCACGTCGTCCCCTGCCGGTGGAGATTCGCATCGAAACGGTGGGAAACAAGGTGGCCGCCCGCCTCTTCCCTGATCTGCCCCACCTGCCCGAGCGCGACAAGAAGGAGCTCAGTTCGGCCATCGGAGACCCCATTCAGGCCTTGCTGAAGGGTAAGATCAAGGTTTAGGCGCCAGGATGCGCCCGCAGTTGGGGCAGCGATCCAGCTCTTCCCTGGAGAGAGCCCGCAGTTTGTGGTCGGGCAGTCCCATCTTGCAGCCTCCGCAGGTTCCTGACTCCACCGCCGCCACGGCGGTCCCCTTGGCGGCACGCAGCTTGGTGTAGAGTGCCATGGTGTGGTCGGGCAGAGCGGCCACAAGCTCGCTGCGGGTGCGGCGCAGGCCCAGGAGATTCTCGCGGATGACCTCCAGGCGCTGTCCGACCTCGTGCTCGCGACTCTTGAGGTCTTGTTGAGCCTGCTCCACGCGGGCGAGCTGCTGGGCGCACTCGGCTTCGAGCAAGCCGACCTCGTCGAGCAGCTTCAGGAGCTCGGTCTCCAGGCGGTCCTTGTCGCTCTTGACGCCGGCGACCTCCGCTTCCAGCGCGGCCAGCTGGTTGGGGCTGGTCACCATTCCGCCATAGAGCTTCTGGTCCAGCGCCAGGGTCTTGCTTTCCAGAGCTCGCACATCCTGCTCGCCTTGCCGAAGCCGGTCTTGCAGCTGCTTCAGCCGCTTTACGCGGGCGGCTACCTCGTTTTGCTCGGCCTGCACCTGTGCCAGCGCTCCGGCCACGTCCAACCCTAGCAGCTCTTTCTCGTATCGGTCGGCTTGTTGGTCAAGCCGCTCGAGCTCGAGCAGCCGGGCCGACAAGGTCATTCGCTCACCATCTCGGGCCGGATGATCCCGATGTAGGGCAGCTGGCGATAGTGGTTGTTGTAGTCGAGCCCGTAACCGATCACGAAGTGGTCTTCGATGGTGAAGCCGAGATAGTCGATCTTCACTTCCACCTTCCGGCGGGCCGGTTTTTCCAGCAGGGCGCAGACTTTCAGGCTGGCCGGTCTGCGCAACGTGAGGGCGTTGAGCAGGTAATTCAGGGTCAGGCCCGTGTCCACGATGTCTTCCACCACCAGGACGTGGCGGTCTTCGATGCGCTCTTCCAGGTCCTTGACGATCTTCACGACGCCCGAGCTCTTGGTGGAGGCGCCGTAGGAGGAGATGCCCATGAAGTCGACCACCACAGGCACGTCCAGGGTGCGCATCAGGTCGGCCGTGAACAGCATGGATCCTTTGAGGATGCAGATCAGCGTCACCTCTTGTCCGGCGTGATCTGACGAGATCTGCTTGCCCAGCTCGCGAATGCGGTTCTGCAGGGTATCGCTATCGATCAGCACCCGCTGCACGGCCTCGTGCACGGTTCCTGAGGGGGTCATCTGAGGTAGAGGGGCATCCAGGCCAGCAGCGAGGCCTGGCTCAGCACCAGGAAGGAGGCTGCCAGAGCCGATCTGCGCCAGGACGATTCGAGGTTCTTCTGAAACCCGGCCGAGAGAAGCAAAAAGGAGACCAGCTGCAGCAACAAGACCGTGCCGTCTCGTCGGGTGAAGCCGACGGCAGCCAGCTGCTCGGGCCACAGGAACACGGCCGCGAAGCCCGTGACCAGGGCGAAGAAGGCGGCCAGATTGCACCACAGGGTGAAAACTTTCCAGCTCATGGTGACGGCTTGCTTCCGGGCGCAGGCCCCGTTCACCTGCTGTTTGTCGAATAAAATTCAAGCACACAGCTTTCAATGCCCTTTCAGCCCGCACGGGCAGACTGCACAGATGCAGCACAACCTTGTTTTGCTGGTGACGATCGCCACCTACGTGGGCGTGGCCGTGGGGCGCTGGCCCTGGCTGCGGGCCAATCGGGCCGCCATTGCCCTGTTCGGAGCGGCGATCCTGCTGGGCTTGAACGCCATCACGCTGGAGCAGGCTTTCGCGGCCCTGGACCTGTCCACGCTCACCTTGCTTTTCTCCATGATGGTGCTCAACGCCAATCTTCGGTTATGCGGCTTCTTTGGTTGGGTGGCCTCCAAGGTCATGCGTCTGGCGCGCGGGCCGAAGAGTCTGCTGGCCCTGATCCTGGGGACCTGCGCCGCCCTCAGCGCCCTCTTTCTCAACGACACTATCTGCCTGATGCTGACGCCACTGGTGCTGGAGATCGCGCTGGCGGTGGGACGCGACCCGCGCCCCTACCTGGTGGCGGTGGCTCTCAGCGCCAACATCGGCTCGGTCTGCACGTTGACCGGGAACCCGCAGAACATGCTGATCGGCATCTCCAGCCAGATCGGGTATGTGGAGTTCTTCCTGGCGCTGGCGCCGGTCTCGCTGGCGGGGGTGGTGGCCGCCTTCGTGGTGCTGGTTACAGTTTATCCAGCTGAGTTTCGAGGCCAGCAAGAGTGGCAGCCGCACAAGCCTCAGTACACCCTGTACCTGCCGCTGCTGCGCAAATGCCTGGTGGCCATCGCGGCCATGTTGATCATGTTCGTGATGGGGGTGGAGGTGGCCAAAGCGGCCTTGCTGGCTACCAGCGGCCTCTTGATCTCGCGGCGGCTCGATCCTCCCAGGATTTTTGCCGATTTCGACTGGCAGCTGCTGGTTTTCTTCAGCGGACTCTTCATCGTGACCGGGGCCATCCAGACCAGCGGCTGGTCAGCCGAGATCGTCAAGCTGCTGCTCGGTCTGACCGGAGAGGGGCTGGTGCAACTGGGTCTGTTGACGGCCGCGCTCAGCAACCTGGTCTCCAATGTGCCGGCCGTGCTGCTGCTGCGACCGTTGGTGGGAGGATTGGAGGATCCCCAGCAGGCCTGGCTGATGGTGGCAGCTTCCAGCACGCTGGCCGGCAACCTGACGCTGCTCGGTTCGGTGGCCAACCTGATCGTGGCCGAGCAAGCCCGGCCGAGGGCCGAGCTCACCTTTGGCTTCTATCTTCGGGCCGGGGTGCCCACCACAGTGGTGACCTTGCTGCTGGCCTGGCTCTGGATCGGTTGACCTCAGATCTCGCCTGGGTGCAGAAGCGAGCAGAGGGAAGGCCTGCGCAAGCTCCGACGCCAGAGCCGAGAACCTTGTGGGGCGGCGTCTTTCCAGGTCCAGCCGACCACGCCGGAGCTTGAAACAGGTCTTACCCTGCCGATCGAGGAACGGGCGCGCCAAGCATGACCTGGCACTGCTTCTCGCAACCGGATGCGGCGGGCGGGAGTGGCGGGCCACGCGACGGTGCAGGCCATCAGGCCAACTCAGAATCTGAGGCTTCGGATAGGTACCTTCGGGTCGGAATTGATCCGCTGGAGCGGTGAAGAGCCTCCGGACGAGATCGACCAGAATCCATAGAAGACGACCAGGATGTCGGCCTTCCCATCCCCGTCGAAATCACCCACACCCATGTCGGAGACGGGCACGTCCCGCACCTGATTGATCTTCCGAAGCGGAGTTTTTCCGTTGTCGGAGAGCAACCACTCGTGACGGAGCTCGGTCAGGATGTCGGCCTTGCCATCGCCATTGAAGTCCCCGAAGCGCAAACGAGATAGCTTGTTCCCCTGCGCGGGATTCCAGGTCGTCAAAGGCTCGGTGCCGCCCAGGGAGACTTTCCAGACCCCATTGTGCACCGCGAAGACATCGGCCTTGCCATCGCCGTCGAAGTCCGCCAGGGCAACCTCATCGGCCTTCAGATCCGACCTCTGGAGGACCTTCCAGGGCTGGGAACCGCCTGGCGAGTAGCGCCACTCCCGCCCGCTTGCATTGAAGATGTCCGTCCTACCGTCGCCGTCGATGTCGGAAAAGTGCAGCCAGCGAGGTATCTCCTTCATTGCGTTGTGCTGATTCAGAGGCCCAACCCCGCCCAGTGAGACGCGCCAGTATCCCTCCGGTGCAACGGCCAGGATGTCAGTCTTGCCGTCGCCATTAAAGTCGCCGAATCCTAACTGGTCGATTTTGAAGTAGGAATTCTTGTTTATCTCGGTATAAGGCTGAGTGCCACCGTAGCTGACCAACCAGCGTCCATCTTTGATGGTAAAGACATCGGAAATGCCGTCGCCATTCAGATCGACTCCGCCCCAGAGGGCGACCTTGCTGGCGGTCTCGTTGGGAGGCGTAGCTTCGGGAACCTCCACCCCACTCTCGGAGGCCCAGCGGCGCACAGTCGTCTCGACCTGTTCGAGCGAGGCCGGGGTGACGCGAGAGGCCTTGTAGAGGGTCTTGACTGGCCTTCTGGTCTTGAGATCGAGTTGCACCACAGCCAGGCAGATCAGATCGGCCTCGCTGATGCCCAGTCTTTCTCTGCAGATCTTGGCTTGAAGCGGCTGGTCGAAATGCATGGTTGCAAGAAGAAGTTGGGTCAGTCCGATCTTCTTACGCGTGTCGTTGAGATGTGCGACCACCGCCTGCTCGTCGGCGTCGATAGGGGCCGAGGTCGGACCGACGACCAGAATCATCGTCTGTTCGGGCCGCAAGGAAGGAGCGCCCAGCAATGGCAAGGCGAGAAGAGCCACCAACAGCCAGAGTTTGGTCTTCATGGGATGGCACACTTTCCACTGCGCGCGATGCAACACCTTTTGAGTCGTGGCCACCTCACTCAGCTACGATTGCAGCTTCGAGTAATGTGAACTATCGTTCGGGGGCGCCTGCATTCAAGTCCGTCGAAGCAGGTCACTTCAGTTTCGGTCTTGCGACCGTTGCGCGGGTGTGCTTGCGCACGAAGACGCCGCCCACGTTGATGCCGGCCTTCGACTCGTCCACCTGCGCGCTTTGAGGGACCTCCATCTTCAGGTGCCTGCGCGTGACGTCCACCAGGGCCCGGTCGATTGGCATTCCCTGCTTCTCGAGCTCCTTGGCCTCGAAGAAGAGCTGCATCGCCTCGGCTGCCCTGGGCGCGCCGAGGGCGCCGAGCAGCCCGTCGAACTGGGCCAGCTCGCTCTTGAAGTCGCGGTCCACCACCGACTCCATGGCTCTTTCCAGGTAAACGACCGCTGCGTTGGGGGCCAGCTTGCGCGCCACCGGCTCGAGCAGCGCCCAGTTCTGGGCTGGTTCGCCGGGCAAGCGAGCGATCAAGCCGTGCATCCGGACCGCGTCCGAGGGGTCGCCGCTCGCCCAGAGCGCCTTTTCCCAGTCGGCGGCGTTCTTGAGGAACACCTGCTCCACGTCGCGCACGCCGCTGCTTGCCAGGGCCAGGTTGTGGGCCGTGGTCAGGTGCCTCGAGCGCTCCCTCAAGGAAAGGTCGGGATTGTCCAGCCGCTTCAGCTCGTCGGGCAGGATGCTCGCGGCGACCTGGCCGCTGAACTCGGCCACCTCCTTGAAGCGACGAGAGCGCACCAGATCGACCGCCTGGGCGGCCCAGGCCGACCGGTAGCCGGCCTGCTGCCGGCTGGCAAGACCCGTCTCCATCCAGGCCACTTTGTCGCTCGCCCAGTGCTCGCGGGGGAAAGCAGAGGGCTCGACACAGGTCTCGAGCCAGCGCGACAGCGGCAGACGGAGCGACTCGGTGCGGTTCTTGCCCAGCAACCAGGACAGGGTGAGCGCTTCGTGAATGCGCGAGCGCTGCTCATAAGGCTCGAGGTTGGAGAGCTCGTTGGCGATGGCGGGCATGATCATCCTGGCCATCTGGTTGCCCGCGCTCACCCAGCGGGCGCTCCAGCCCTGGCCGTCGATTCGCTGGAAGGCTTCCAACACCGGTCGAGCTGTCTGGCGAAGCTCGGGGTCGCGACACAGGAATGGGGTGAGAAGTGCCAGGTTGGCCACCACCTCGGCCGGTACCTGATCGGCAGCCTGATGACGGGGCAGCTCGTCCTTCAGCGAGGCCACCAGTCTGTCGCCCTGCTCGCGCACTTCCACCGGCGAGCGCTGCGACAGGGTCTCGAGCAGCTTGCGCTGGAGCTCGATCAGCGGATCGTCACCGGTTTCGGTGTGCGTCATCCGAAGCGATTCTCGGCCCAGCTCGACCAGATGGGCGGTCGTCTGGCCGGGCTCGCTCATCTCCCGCAGGATCTCGGCTCGCCGTGGATCGCGCACCAGCCGGGTTACCAGTGGGTTGAGAGGGCCAGCATTCTGGTTGCGCTCCTGGCTGAGCAGCGCGGCCAGTCGTTCGGAGGTGCCCGGAACGGTTGAGACCAGGGCCAGCCGAACGCGCTGCTCGTCGCTCATCCCCGCCAGCGAGCCCGCATCGCGATAGGCAGCCTCGACGCTGTCGAGCAGGGGGCCAGGGTCGGCCGGGGCCAGCATCGCGATCAGGCTCGCGTGCCAGGGCTGGGCGGGTCGCACCCGCACCTTCGCCTGCACGGCTTCGTCGATCAGTGGCTGAAAGTCCGGCTCGCGGCTGGCTCGGGCGATCAGGGCCTCGGCCAGCGACACCCGACCGTTGGGTCCGGTTACCTGGCAGCCGGCGTAGAGCGAGGCCTTCCGGCTGGTGACTGCGAGCAGGGCCCGGAAGGTGTCGGAGGGCTGCAGGAGCCACCCGATCATCCGGTCTTTCTCCGATTCGCTGGCGGGAGACCAGCCCAATTCGTCGGCCAGCTGCAGCGTGGCCAGCTGGCGGCGATCGAGCGCCTGGATGCCTGCCAGGCTCTCCGGTAGGACATCGCGCAGCTCGGGACGCAGGGCGATCAACTCTCGGGCCAGGTCCAGCGCTACGCCCGACCCGATCGAATCGAGCTCGCGCACCAGGCCCAGCACCTCGCGCTGAAAGAACTCGGCTGTCAGCACCTGGGGAAAAGCCTTGACCAGTCCTCGGGCCAGGTTGACGCGGGAAAGGTCGAAATCGCTCTCCATCGGACCGGAGCGAAGGCTCCGGGTCAAGGCCTCCAGGTGGGGGGCCAGCTCCTCGGGCCTGGCCAGAGCGGCCAAAAGACGCTCACGGTCCTGCCTGGTCTCGCACTTTTCGACCAGGCTCTCGAGCGGGCTGCGGGCGCGCAGGCGCACCCCGCCCACGGTGACCTGCCCGGCTCGCAATTCAACGCTGTTTCCGGGCAGGCCCTCCGAGCCGGGAGCCAGCACCTGGCCCAGGGCCGCCTTCCAGGCTTCCTCCTGGCTGCGGCCGGCGTTCAGGGTCGCCAGGAGGCGGTCGAAGGCGGGCAGCAGCTCCTCGGCATGCACCATGCCTGCCAGCTTGCGGTAGTGGCTCAGATCCGCCTCAGGAGAGCGGGGAGAGCCCACCACCCGGCTGGCCACCTGGTGCTGCTCTTGAGGCTTGCCGCCCAGAGCGGCCACTTCCCGGGCCCAGTCCGGGCCGTTGGGGAGCAGAGCGGCCCAGCCAGAATAGACCTGGTTCTTGCCAAAGGGAGTGCTGGCAAGTCCGGCGATGATGTCGAGCGAGCCGGTGACCTTGGCAAGGTCTCTTCGAGGGAAATTCTTGACCCAGTTCTCCACGCCCCGATCGAAGGCTTTGACCGACTCCGGGCTGGTGGGGGGCGGGTGCAGCAGGCGCACCAGGGAGGGCTCGAG
>CAZWUN010000123.1:0-13277 GCA_964637145.1 uncultured Burkholderiales bacterium | reverse complement strand
TGGAGCAGGTGCTGCATGCGCCGCCGTTCGAGTATTGCATCGCTTCGTCGAGCGGCATCGTGGCGAGCGGGCCGATGCTGGTGGCGGGGGTGGACTCGCTGGAAGGGTCCACGCTGCCCGCCGAGCTTGAGCCCGGGCACATCGCAGCCAACGCGAATGTGTCCTTGACCGGTCCTTCGACTCGCGTGACCGGGGACGTCAAGGCGGTGGGCTCCGTGTCGCGGGGCTCCGGGGTGGCCGTCGAGGGCCAGGTGGAGGAGCGGCATTCGGAGGTCTCCCTGCCGTTGATCCCGCTGGCGGCTTACGACCCCGGAGTGGATCCTTCGGTGGTGCGGCAGCTGGATGCGTCCTACCCGGGCCTGACGGTGGACGGCCTGGCTCGCCGCTCGGGGGACTTGATGCTCAACGTGAGCGGGCTGTCTTTGAATAACGGGTTGCTCTTTGTGGACGGGAACCTGACCGTGAACGGCGGGGTTACCGGGCGCGGGGCCATCATCTGCACCGGGGACGTCGTTGTGAACGGTGGGGGATCGCTGAGCACGACCAACATGGCTGCCGTGGTGGCCCGTGGCAAGGTGACTCTGAGTGGCTCTTCCGGGGCCTACTTCCGGGGGTTGGTGTATACCGAGACCGGGATGGAGGCCTCCAACTTGAAGCTGGTGGGAGCGTTCGTGCACCGCTCCGCCTCGGGAGGTGGGGAGATGAAGCTGACCCACTGCGACGTGGTGTTCGACCCGGAGGCGGTGCAATTCGAGTGGGAGATTCCGGGTTTTGGGCCTGAGTTGGTAGGTATGAGAGGCGGCGCTACCCTGGCCGCGGGACAGAAGGCTGAGGACTTCTTCGACGAGCGGACCGGGCACTTCGACCTTTCGCGCGTGGATGGTCAGCGGGTCCCCTTCTCCTACGCTCAGTACACCTATTCCTCGCTGGAGGAAGCCGTGGCTGCAAGTCGCTCCAGGCCGACTCCCTACCGGACAAACCCCGATGGAACCCGGGGCGCCCGGTACGCTTCCTGGGAAGAGTTCTTCCGCGAGGGCCACGACCACTATCGTGCGATGCTCTCGGTGATGGACAGGCAGTATCAGGCAACGAAGTCGGAGTCTCTACGCCGGGGAAGTTTCTCGCTGGACCTCAACCAGTTTCTGAACACCACCGACTCGATGCGCGTCGTCTACTGGCGCGACCTCAACTAGAACGCCCCCTCGTGAAAGGCTGTACCATGACCAAGCGCTTGAATCTTGCTACCGGTGCCGTGCTGAGCATCCTCGGCGCAGCCTGTCTCTTCGCGCCCGGGTGCGGAGGCGGCGGGACGGGAGCGACAACCCCGCCGCCTTTCGCCTTTGTGCCGGACCCTCCACCACCGCCTCCTCCGCCGCCACCCCCTCCACCCCCTCCGCCCCCGGTGCCAGTGACGAACGGCGTCACCCGGCAGAGCGTGAGCTCAGCCGGAGGCCAGGCGGACGCGTTCAGCGATGAGCCTGCAACGGCCGGGGTCGGAACCTTCATCTCCTTTAACTCCTTCGCTCTAAACCTTGTGTCCGACAAGACGACCGGATTTGAAGAGGTCTATCGTCGCAATCGAGTCACCCCTGCGACTGTCCGCGTGAGCCTGGATTCAGCCGGAAGCCAGAGTGACGGAGACAGCGCAAGAAGCGCTGTCTCGGCTAACGGCCTGGTGACCTTTGACTCCGACGCGACCAATCTCGTAGCCAACGATGTCAACAACCAGGTAGACGTCTTCCGTCACGATCCCCAGACCGGCCAGACCATCCTGGTGAGCGTGTCCAGCGGCGGCGGCCAGTCAGATGGTTTTTCCGGTCTATCCTCCATCTCCGCGGACGGCAACCTGATCGCCTTCGCATCCGCGGCCACCAATCTTGTGCCCGGCGGCCTGGCAGGGGTTGGTGACGTCCTGGTGCGCGATGTCGCCGCCGGGGTGACCACCAGGGTCAGCGTCGACTCGGGAAACAATCCGGGAAACGTAACCAGCGGAGCCCCCCGCATCTCGGCCGATGGACGCTTTGTGGCCTTCTCGTCCGCTGCAACCAACCTCGTAGCTGGCGATACCAACGGTCTCCAGGATGTCTTCGTTCATGACCGCCTGACCGGTCAGACCACCCGCGTGAGCATCGCCAGTGATGGCGCCCAGGGGAACGGCGGCAGCGGTGGCGGAAACCTTGCTCCCGACAACACCCTGGATATCTCCGACGACGGCCGGTTCGTCGTCTTCCAGTCCGAGGCCAACAACCTCGTGCCCGGCGACACCAACGGCGTCTCCGACATCTTCCGCCACGACCGTCAGACCGGCATCACCGCCCGCCTCAGCCAGGCCACCGGCGCGGTTCAGTCCAACGGCCCCTCCGACACACCAAAGATTTCCGGCGATGGCCGCTTCGTCGTCTTCGTCTCCCGCGCCACCAACCTCGACGCACGCGACCAGAACGGCTTGGCCGACGTCTTCGTCCACGATGCCCAGACCGGCGAGACCCGCGCCCTCAGCCTCAACCTGGACGTGACCAACACCGGCAACGGCGGGAGCTTCTTTCCGGACATCTCCTCTGACGGCCTCATCATCGTGTTCTCCTCGGACGCCTCCGACCTGGTCGTGGGCGACACGAACGACGCGCGCGACGTGTTCTCGCTGGTAAATCCTTTCACGCCTTGATTTTGAGGCCCGACCGACTTAATTCTCTGGCAACGTGACTTGGACCCATCTTCGACTGCAACTGTCGAAGATGGGTTGGAGGCGATTGATGGTGGACTCGAGCAAGGTTTGGCCGGCCGTGGACATCTTTCGTCTCTCTTCGGGAGAGACGGTCGTGGCGGGAAAATCTCCCTGGAACGAGCAGCCTCAAGCGGAGCCGGGCTCACGTTGGCAGCTCCTCCGCGATGACGTTCCGCTGATAGAGTTCGCAGCCTCCGATCCGCGAATGCCCGGGCAAGACAAGAGCGTTTGGACGGTTTCGACAATAGAGCCTATCCGACTTTCCGAAGACGAGCAGGCCTCGCTCAAGGACGGTCGACTCGGGTTGAGGCAGGTTTCCGAGCCAGCGACCCCGGCAGGGGGTGAGGAACGATGGGAGCGAAGGGCATGAAGACTGTCCGGATCGATCAACGAACTGGTTACGATGACAGGTGTAACGAATCGGTCACCCATAATTCAGGCTCGAGGTCGGCTGTCGGGTCACTCTCCGGAGCATCGCATGAGGGGCTGGCTGCAGTCTGGAATTACTCTTTCGTAGTGAGCAGGTCGGGCGTTCGAATCGCCTCTCCGGCTCCACTCTAGAAGCTGGCTGTGGCGAGCTTTTTTGCTTGTCGGGGCTGGGCGTGTCCGGGACCAGATCGGGCCGCTGGGGATGTGGGGACCAGTTCGATTGCGAGCAACTCGAAGCGGGGTGTGCACTGGACGAGATTCCGAGCCATGGCTGCGGACGAGATCGCGGCGCGTCCATAATGCCCCCCGGCCTGCGTCGATGGAGGGACACTCTGCGGTCGCGGGTCGGTGCGTGGCCGGCTAATCGACTCGGCAGACCTAAACTGAGGGCTCGGCGGCGGCGTCTTGAGTATCAGTTGACATTTCGGACAGCATGCGCGACGCTTACTCAACACGGGATCGGAGGGACAGCTATGTCGGTCGAGGGCGAAACTTACCTCTGCACTGTACCAGCTGTGCGGAAGGGGCGTAACCAAAGCCCCTGTGAAGTGAAACTGGGCCTCAACGAGGAGCGAGAAATTATCCTTCGAACAGTAGATCGAAGCGGTGTTTCCCCAATTGTGGCCGTCATCGCGAGAAAGGATGCACTAAGGCTAGCGCGCGCCTTAATCGAGGCAACGGAAAAGGTTGACGCGGTGACTCCCGACCGGGCTAGGCGGACTCCTGGCCATACGGTGTCTGGATAGACGTTCATCACGCGCCCGGCTTGGAGGCACTATTCGAATGGGCTTGACACCCCCAGTCGGTCAACGACCTAGGCTTAACGAGCGACGCAGTCGCCTTCTAAGGCCTGGGGACCACCTGGGGACATACTCGCCGATACCCCCGGAGCCAGCCCACCTCCCCACCAAACCCTTACCAAATCACACTTCCTGCCATGCGCTATCACCCCAAAAAACCGCCACACTCGTAAAGTTCACATCAGCGCCCCGCCACTCCAGACCGAGTGTCCATCCATCCACCTCCCTCCACCCCGGATCAATCCAGCCCCCCCACCCGCGCAGGGGAATTCACCCCCAAGTGGCAATTCCAAACCACAATGCCGCTCTGGACTCCGGACCAAGACGCACAAAAACAGTCCTGGTGTGCCCTCTGGGGCGTTCCAGACCTCGAGTGTCGTATCGAGTTCAGTCCCCGCCTCAAAGCCTCTCTGGGACGATGTCTCGTTCGCAAGCACATCATCCGGCTCCACCCTGCCCTCCAGGCACAATGGTCCCACCTGCTGAGCGAAGTCCTGTGCCACGAACTGGCTCACCTGGCCGTCGAGCGCCTTCACCCGGGCGCCCGTCCGCACGGGCCCGAGTGGACCAGGCTGGTGGAGCAAGCTGGCTATCCGGCCAGGAGACGCATCCGCCTGAATGAGAGCCCACCGCCCAAGCCGAAGCCACACTACCTTTACCGCTGCCCTACCTGCCAGTTGGCCCGCGTAGCAAGGCGCCGGATGCGCTGGCTGTGCCCCCAGTGCGACCAACTGATGGTGATCGAATGACGGGTTGCCCCTTCTGCCATCCCGAGCCGGCCAGCATCTTCCATCACGGCCAGGAAATCCTGGGTCTCTGGGACGCCTTCCCCGCCAGCCCGGGTCATGCGCTCCTGGTCACGAGACGCCACGTGGCGGACTGGTTCTCCGCTGCGCCCGACGAGCAGAGAGAGCTCTTCGAGGCAGTCGGGACGGCTCGCGAAGCGATTCTGAAAGTGCATCGGCCGGACGGGTTCAACATCGGGCTGAATGTCGGCCAGGCCGCCGGACAGACCGTGATGCACCTGCACCTGCACGTCATCCCGCGCTACCGCGGGGACGCTCCCGATCCGCGAGGCGGTGTCCGGCATGCCGTGCCCGGCAAGGGCAATTACCTCGACAGGCCGCGGCTGACAACGGGCCTGGACACCGACCACCTGCTGCCGGTCCTTCACAACGAGCTCGATCGTGCCACGCGGGCGGACATCGCCGTGAGCTTCGTGCAGAACTCGGGACTCGATCAGCTCGAGCCGAGAATCGTCGACCTCCTCCAACGTCAGGGGCACCTGCGGTTGATCACCGGAGACTACCTCGGGATCACCGACCCGGATGCTCTCGTGAGGCTGCTGGATCTTGCCCAGGACTACCCCGACCAGGTGGAGCTGCGCGTCTTCGAGGCGCGCCACCAGAGCTTTCACCCCAAGGCTTACCTCTTCGTACACGGAGATGGATGCTCTCAGGCCTTCGTGGGGAGCTCCAATCTGAGCGGGCCGGCTCTGCACGGCGGCGTCGAGTGGAACTACCGACTGGGCGAGGCGGCCGAGGTCTCGCGAGCGTTCGAGTCCCTGCTGGGGCGCACCACCCCTCTGACGGTCGACTGGGTGGACGACTATCGGGCCCGGCGCCAGCCTCCCCGCCTGCCCGGCGGAGCCTCCGTCCTGGCCGAAGGGGTGGCGGAGCCGCCCGCACCCCGTCCCGTGCCTCACGCCACCCAGCGTGAGGCCCTGAATGCTCTGGAGGAGACGCGGCGGGCGGGCAACCGGGCCGGGCTGGTGGTTCTGGCCACCGGTCTGGGGAAGACGCTCCTGGCCGCCTTCGACAGCCTCGCGTCCAGGCGGGTCCTGTTTGTCGCCCATCGGCGGGAAATCCTGATGCAAGCCCATCAGGCGTTTCGCCGCCTCCGTCCCGATGCGCGCATGGGCCTGTACGACGGAATCGAGCAATCCCCCTCGGCGGATCTCCTGTTCGCGTCGATCAGCACGCTCGGGCGAGCCGACCATCTGCGCAGGTTCGCCCGCGACCACTTCGACTACGTGGTGGTGGACGAGTTCCATCACGCCCATGCGGCCTCGTATCGCGGGCTGATCGCTCACTTCACTCCCAGCTTCTTTCTGGGCCTCACGGCGACCCCCGAGAGAGCTGATGGGGGAGACTTGCTGGCTCTGTGCGGCCAGAACCTGGTGTATCGCTGCGATCTGACCGAGGGCATCAGGAGGTCCTTGCTGTGCCCCTTCCACTATCGCGGGGTTCCCGACCTGATCGACTATCGCAACATTCCCTGGCGCAACGGCCAGTTCGTCCTGGAGAACCTCGAGACGGCCCTGGTCATCGAGTCCCGAGCCGAGAATGCCCTCGAGAATCTGCGCCGCTACGGTGGGAAACGGGTCATCGCCTTCTGTGTCTCACAACGCCATGCCCGGTTCATGGCTGACTACTTCCAGCGCTCGGGCCTTCGTTCTGTTGCCGTGTTTGCCGGTCCCGACAGCGCTCCCCGTACCGAGTCCCTGGAGCGCTTGGGAAATGGTGAGCTGGATATCCTCTGTTGCGTGGACATGTTCAATGAGGGCGTCGACCTGCCGGCGGTGGACACGGTCTTGATGCTCCGGCCCACCGAGTCTCGCGTGGTCTGGCTGCAGCAACTGGGCCGCGGTTTGCGCCGGTCGGAGGGCAAGGACGTCCTGCGCGTGATCGACTACATCGGCAATCACCGCACCTTCCTCCTCAAGCCTCAGACTCTGTTCGGCCTGGAGCCTGGGGACAAGGAGCTTGCCCGCTGCTTCGAGTTGCTTCGAGACGGGAAACTGCCGGGCGAGTTGCCTCCCGGCTGTGAGGTGACCTACGACCTGGAGGCCGTTGACATGCTGCGCGGCCTGCTCCGTCTCGACCGCGGGCACGCGCTCACCCGCTACTACCAGCAGTTCGTGGAGCAGCACGGCCGCAGGCCCCTGGCGGTCGAGGCCTATCAGGACCGCCTCTCGATTCGCTCGGTGCGCCCTCAGTACGGCTCGTGGCTAGGCTTTGTCCGCGCGCAAGGCGCTGAGATCGATCCTCCGTCGCCCTTTCTCCTCGAACTCGAGAAGACGAGCATGACGAAGAGCTACAAGATGATCGTCCTCCAGGCCATGCTCAACCTGGGGGAGCTCCCCGGCTCGGTCAGCATCAAGGAGCTCAGCGCGGAATTTGCTCGCATCGCCTCGAGAAGCGCCCGCCTGGCCGAAGACGTGAGCGTGGACCTGAAGGATGCCCGGGCCGTGCAGGCGCTGGTTCGCAAGAATCCCGTCGAAGCGTGGCTGAATAATAAGTCGTTCTTTCGCTTGAGCGGAGACCGCTTTGAGAGCACCTTCGAGGCCGTTGCCCCAGAGCTGATTCAAGAGCTGGTCGACTGGCGGTTGGCGGAGTATCTCGACCGCTCGCCGGAACTGGAGTCGAGCTACGAGCTGAAGGTCAGTCAAACCAACGGCAAGCCGATCCTCTTTCTGCCCGACAGAACCAGGAATCCTGGCCTGCCCGAGGGCCCAACGCCCTTGCGAGTGGACGGAAGGCTGCTGGTGGGCAAGTTCGTGAAAGTCGCTCTGAACGTGCTGTCGGAAGAGCCGGGTGGCCCCAATGTCCTGCCCGGCCTCCTGCGAGAGTGGTTCGGTCCGGATGCCGGCCAACCAGGCACGAGCTACCGGGTCCGGTTGGCGAAGGTATCCGGGGAATGGGTCCTCGCCCCGGCATGAAACCCGGACTCTACGAGCAGCTCATGACCCGGCGCCTGGCCAGGCTGGTCGAGCGTCTTCCCCATGAGGCACAAATCCGCAACGTGGATCCGGCCGAGGCTCCCAGGGTCCTGGCGCGGCATCTGGCGGAGGCACTGACCCGTCTTCTTTCGTCGACTCGAAATGAGGAGCGAGTTCGCGCCGTCAACGAGCTCCTGATCCAACTCGCCGACGAAGAGGACCTGGTGGACAACGAAGCGCGGGAGCTGCTGGCCATCCTCCCAGCAACCCTCCTCAGTCAGGGACCTGAACGGCCTGGACTTCCTCTCAACGTCACCGAGCTGCTGGTGAACGCACGCGGCGAGCATCGCATCGGAGTCGAGATCCTTAAGGAGCTTCAGAGCGCGGATCGGGTCGATCTGCTCTGCTCCTTTCTCAAGTGGAGCGGCTATCGCGTGGTGCGCAATGCCCTCGAGCAACTCCATGAACGTGGGAGCAAGCTGCGTGTTCTGACGACGTGCTACCTCGGCGCGACCGACCTGGAGGTGCTCGAGGCCCTGACTCAGATCGCCGAGGTCAAGGTGTCCTACGATACTCGCCGCACGCGCCTGCACGCGAAGGCATGGCTGTTTCACCGGAACTCGGGGTTCTCGACCGGCTACATCGGTAGCTCCAACCTCTCGAGCGCCGCCCTGCTGGACGGGCTGGAATGGAACGTCCGGGTATCGCACACCGACAATCCTCGGGTGCTTGAGAAGTTCCAGGCAACGTTCGACACCTATTGGGAGGACGGCGAGTTCGAGCCCTTCGATGCGGCGCGGTTCGCTCTGGCAACCCGACGCGAGCAAGGTGCCGAGCCGGTGCACCTTTTCACCCTCGACGTGACGCCCTATCCCTTCCAACGAGAGATTCTCGAGAAACTGGAAACCGAGCGTGAATTGCGCGGCCAGTGGCGAAACCTGATTGTCGCGGCGACCGGTACCGGCAAAACGGTGATGGCTGCCCTCGACTACCGCCGCGTTCGCCAGCGCTGGGACCGAGCTCGGCTCCTGTTCGTCGCCCATCGCAACGAGATCCTCGAGCAGAGCCTGACAACGTTCCGCGCCGTTCTGCGAGACGGCAGCTTCGGGGAGAAGTGGACGGGTGCCGCGCGGCCAACGCAAGAGGAGCACCTGTTCGCGAGCGTGCAGAAGCTCGCCAACGTCGACCTGGAAGTGCTCGACCCGGGGCACTTCGACGTGCTGATCATCGACGAGTTCCACCACGCCGCCGCGCCCACCTACAGGAGGCTCATCGCCCACCTCCGGCCCCGGCTCTTGCTGGGCCTGACAGCCACACCCGAGCGCAGCGATGGACAAAGTGTGACCGAGCTCTTCGGCGCGCCGATCACCGCGGAGCTTCGACTCTGGGACGCACTGGAGCGGGGCCTGTTAAGCCCGTTCCAGTACTTTGGACTGCACGACAACACCGACCTGCGCCTGCTCGATTGGAGGCGGGGAGTCTATCAGAACCTGGACGGAGTCTACACCGGAGATCATGCCCGCGCCAGGCTGGTCTTGCAGCAAGTTCGCAACCACGTGCTCAATCCCAGAAAGATGCGGGCACTGGGATTTTGCGCCGGGGTGGGGCACGCCCGGTTCATGGCCGAGGAGTTCTGCAGAGCAGGCCTGCCAGCGGTCGCGGTGCTCGGTGAGACTGCCGAGACCGATCGCCGAGAGGCGGTGCGAGCCCTGCGCCTTAACGAGCTTTGTGCTCTGTTCACGGTCGACGTCTTCAACGAGGGGGTGGACGTTCCAGAGGTAGACACGGTCCTGCTGCTTCGCCCGACCGAGAGCGCCACCATCTTCCTTCAACAGCTCGGTCGCGGTCTTCGTCTCTCGGAGGGGAAGGAGTGCCTGACCGTGCTCGACTTCATCGGGCTGGCACGTCAGGAGTTCCGCTTCGACCTCCTCTACACGGCCCTTCTGGGGGGTACGCGCAAAGAGCTTCTCAAGCAACTCGAGCAAGGCTTCCCGGTGCTGCCCTCGGGCTGCTCGATGCAGCTTGATCGTCAGGCGATGCGCATTGTGCTGGACAATCTCCGTGGCCAGCTTCGCACCACACGCAGTTTCCTGCGAACGGAACTGCAGCGTGCGGGCGCGGCGAGCTCCCTGGCCGAATTCCTGGAGCGGTCGGGCCTTGCTCTGGAGGAGCTCTATGGGCCCGGATGGGTCGCTCTCAAGCGGGAGGTCGGCGTGCACGGTCCGCCTGTCGACCCGAGGAAGGCGGCGGCAGTCAAACGGATGCTGACCCTGGACAATATCGAGCAGATCCAGTTCTTTCGACGCTACCTCGACCATCCGAAGTGCCACTCGCAGCGGGAAGAGAGGATGAGAGCCATGCTCCCGGAGCTCGACGACAATACTCGCGAAGAGCTTCGGGCAGTGCTTCCGCTGCTCGAGCAACGAGTTGACCATCTCTCGTATCCGCTCACGGAGCACCCGGACGTGCCGCTCCGTATCCACTGCCACCACTCGCTGGCAGACATCCTCACGGCCTTTGCGGTGCCCTACAAAGTGCGCGAGGGAGTTTACTTCGACAAAGACTCCGGCTGCGATCTCTTCTTTGTGACCCTCAAGAAGTCCGAGCGTGACTATAGCCCCAGCACGCTCTACCGAGATTTCGCGATTTCACCCGAGCTCTTTCACTGGGAGTCCCAGAGCACCACTCGCGAAGACTCGGCGACCGGGCGACGCTACCAATCGCACCTGGGCAGGACCCACGCGTTGCTCTTCGTGCGGGAGGCCAGGAAGCTCGAGAATGGTGAGACCGCTCCCTACCTCTGCCTCGGCCCGGCCTGGTATGTCTCCCACGAAGGTGAGCGTCCCATGGCCATCACCTGGCGGCTCAAATACCCCATCCCCATTCAGTTCTATCGGGGCATGCGCCTGGCAGCCTGACTCCACTCACCCGTGACGCCGGGCCAGCCGATTGCGGGCGGCCGCCTGGATCAGCCCTTCCTCCAGCCGCGGATGAGGATAAGCCCTCTCAAAGCCGCTCCGGATCCTGCGTGCAAACCCCTCGGCCCAGTGACGTCGTCTCTTGAGCTCAGCTCCCCCACGGGGCGCAAAGCCGGTCAGGTCGGTGGGAAGATCGTCGGCACCCACCAGCACCTCGCCCGCGATCAGGCCTGTCCAGCCAACGATGCTCTCCAGCAGCACCCCGCGCCGGATCAAGTGGAGCTGGGAGGGGAGGACGGGGTCGACATAGAGCCCGCCTGCGGCGCCGTAGGTCCTATCCAGATGGCTCAGGGGATCTTGCTGGGCCGAGCGGGGAGGGCCCAGCCGGAACCTGCCGGCGCGGGGGCCCTCCACGTCCCGAAGCTCCCAGGCCAGCGAGTGGCGATTCACAGCGAAGGTCTCCGGCATGCCCCTGGTGGGCGAGACCAGGGTATAGGTGAGATGCTTGCCGGGCCAGCTGAGCTGCCAGCTCGACCCGCCGCCCTTCACGCCAAACCAGGGCTCGACGTCGGTACCGTTGATGGTCAGCTCGAGGGGGGCAAAACGGGCCCGCTCCTTCAAGAGCAGCACCTCCGGCAGCTCGCGCTTGAGCCAGCTGCTCCAGCCCAGCGATCGCCTGACCGTGACCCGGGTCTCGTGCCTTTCCCCGTGACTTGCGTCGGCACCCTCGGTGGTCAGGCGCAGCACGTGTCCCGCCGACTCGAGCACAACCGTCGAGCCCGCAAAGCCCAGCACGCTGTTCACCCCGACCGCCAGCTCGCTCCAGGCGGGGTCCTGGTCGGCGTTCTCCAGGAGGCATGAGAGAAGATCCCTGAGCTGCTCCGGAGCCAGGGGAGTGCCATCGTGCCACAGGCTCAGGGCGCTCGGGGAGGCCCGGACCTCGCAGCGGGTGGCTCCCGCCGCCACGGCCGACTGCACCCACTTGAGCACGTAGTAGCAGCGGTCGGGCAACTGGAAGCTGCGCAGCTTCTCGCGGGCGTGCCGCCAGTCCAGGGTGAAGGCGCCGCTCGAGTCCAGCGCGCCCTGGCTGCGAAGCTCCTGCAGCACGTCATCGAGCTCGTCCATCTGGACCTGCCTTCGGCGAGGCGTTCACGACTCCTCAACTCGCCACGAACTGTTAGACTAAACCCGCATGAAGAAGGCTCTGGCACCCGAGCGCGTCGAAATTGCAGGTTATGAGTCTCGTGCTCGGTTCAGAACCAATTCCGCTCGAGCGCGTTGACGGAGGGAGCATTCGGGTTCGCGGCTCCCGCGTAACCCTCGATACGATCGTTCACGCGTTCCAACGTGGGGCCACAGCTGAGGAAATCGTCCACCAGTATCCGACGCTTGCTCTTGCGGACGTTTACGCGGTCCTGGGTTACTACCTGAACCACCAGGAAGAGGTCGAGGCCTACCTCGTTGAGCAACAGGCTGAACGCGACCAGGTCCGTTCCGAGTTCGAAACCCGACACCCACCAGACGGGATACGTGAGCGCCTCCTGGCCCGCCAGAACAGGTCTTGATTCCCCTCGCTATCGACGAGAATTTCAACAATGACGTAGTGCGTGGAGCTCGACGGAAAAACCCTCGACTTGATGTCGTGAGAGTCCAGGACGTCGGTTTGGCTGGCGCAGACGATCCCACCGTCCTCGAATGGGCTGCCAGCGAAGGGCGTGTGCTGGTGAGCCATGACGTGAAAACCCTCGGAAAGTTTGCTTACGAGCGCGTGCTGGCGGGGCTCCCCATGCCTGGCGTATTCGAGGTTCATGATTCTCTTCCGACCGGCCAGGTCATCAATGACCTCATTTTGTTGGCGACCTGTAGTCACCCGGGCGAATGGGAGGGACAGGTTCAGTTTTTCCCGCTCTAACGAGCAGGCCGGCGCTCGCTCCTTCACCCCCCCAGCGCCTGGGCCAGGGCGGCGAGCAACTCCCCCTCGCTCAGCGGCTTGGACAAAAGCCCGTTCATCCCCGCCTTCAAGCAGGGCCGCAGGGCGACGTGGCGCTCACCCGCTGTCAAGGCCACCATGGGCGTGGCGTGGCCCTGGGCGCGCAGCAGGCTGGCGACCTCGGTGCCGCTCATCCGGGGCAGCTCGAGCTCGATCAAGAGAACGTCGAAGTCCACCAGGGCGCACATCTCCACGGCCGTGGTGCCATCCGGAGCGATGGTCACGTCGTGACCGTGCGGGGCCAGCGCGCCCTGCACCAGGGCCTGGGTGGCCGGGTCAGCGTCCACCAGCAGAACCTGCAGCTGCCCGGGTGGGAGCTGCAGGGGCCTGGTCTCGGACGTCACGGTAGGCGGATCCAGCACGCGCAACAGGATCTCGCGCACCTGGCTGGCAGGCGGGCGCAGCTCGGGCGTCTTGTCGAGCAGGCGGGCGATCACGGCGTCGAGCTCGCGCGGCAGGTCGGGCCGGAGGTCGCGCAGGCGGGGCGGGGGCTGATCCAGGTGGGCCTTCATGATCTCGAACTCGTTCTTGCCCGGGAACGGCCAGCGCCCGGTCAGCGCGTGGAACATGGTGCAACCCAGCGAATACAGGTCGCCGGGCGGCCCCACCTCGCGCGTGCTGCGGATCTGCTCGGGGGAGACGTAGGCGGCGGTGCCCATCATCACGCCCGGCTCGGTGAGGCCGGACTGCTGCC
>CAZWUN010000122.1:0-13299 GCA_964637145.1 uncultured Burkholderiales bacterium | reverse complement strand
GTCAGCCGACCGCCGTAGGTCTTGCGCAAGAGCTCGCTGGTAAAGACCTGCTCGGTGGGGCCGCAGGCCACCACGCGCATGTTTAGGAGGAGAATGGAGTCGAAGTACTCGCGCGCCGAGTCCAGGTCGTGGTGCACCACCATGGCCAGTCGGCCCTTCTCGCGCATCTCCTCGAGCAGGGTCACGATGGCCGCCTCGGTGGCTGCATCCACCCCCACGAAGGGCTCGTCCATCAGGTAGATCTGGCTGTCCTGGGCCAGAGCCCGGGCCAGGAAGACGCGCTGTTGCTGCCCTCCGGAGAGATTGCCTATCTGGCGTTTGGCAAAGCCGGCCATGCCCACCTTCTCGAGACACTCCAAAACCACCGCGCGGTCTTCAGGTCGGGGGCGCTGAAAAAGGCCCATCTTTCCGTAGCGCCCCATCATCACGACATCCTCCACGGTGACCGGGAAGTCCCAATCCACCGTGTCGCGCTGGGGCACATAACCCACCTTGCTGCGCTGCTTCTCAAAGGGCTCGCCGTAGATCTTGACCCAGCCCGAGGAAGCGGGCAACAGGCCCATGATGGCCTTGATCAAGGTGCTCTTACCGGCCCCGTTGGGCCCCACGATGCCAACCAGCTGGCGGTCGGGGATGCTCAGATCGATGTTCCACAGCACCGGTCGCCGCTCATAGGTCACCGTCAGATCGTGCACCTCGACCGCGGGGGGCTGGCTCATCGCAGCGCCTCGATGATGGTGTTGACGTTGGCCCGCACCATTCCGTCGTAGGTGCCCTCCGGGGTTCCGCTGGCGCCCATGGCATCGGAGAAGAGGGTTCCGCCCACTTTGGCGCCAGAATCCTGGCTGACCCGATCGATGGCCGCCCGGGGCACGCTGGACTCCACGAAGATGGCCGGCACCTTCTTGCGCTTGATGAAGTCGACGAGCTTGGTGACGTCGCTGATACCCGCCTCGGTCACGGTGGAGATGCCCTGCAGGCCGACCACCTCGTAGCCGTAGGCCCGACCGAAGTAGCTGAAGGCGTCGTGACTTGTGACCACGATGCGCCGCGCCGCGGGCACCGTGGCCAGCTCGGTCTTGCACCAGGAGTCGAGCTCGGCCATCTCCCCGGTCAGAGCCTTGGCGCGGCTGGTGTACTCGACCGCATGCTGCGGATCGCGCGCGATCAATGCGGCGGTGACGGGCTCGATGCACATGGCCCAGAGGGAAACGTCAAACCAGACGTGGGGGTCAGGGGTGCCCTGATGGACGAGCAGCCTGTCCCTGGGGATGCGGTCGGTCACGGCCACGACCGGGCGGGTCTTCTTGACACCCTCGAAAACATCGGTCATTTTGCCTTCCAGGTGCAGTCCATTGTAGAAGACCAGATCTGCTTGCTGCAGTTTGGCCACGTCCGAGGCGGACGCCTTGTAGAAGTGGGGGTCCACCCCGGCCCCCATCAGGCCGACGACCTGAGCGTCAGGCTGGGCCAGGCGCTGGACCAGATCGGTGATCATGGTTGTGGTGCAGACGATCTTGAGGCCCGCCGGGCTGGAGGGAGAGGGGCCACTGGAGGGCCCGCATCCCACCACCACGAGGCAGAGTGCGATGATCAGCTTGCGCAGCATAAGGCTCCATTAAAAAGTTAGATGCATCTAAATTTCCCGTTCGACTCCGACTCTCCTGCTAAGGGTCGTCGCATCGACCGTGCCAGGGAACGTAAAGTAAGAGAGCGGGAGGGCCACCGCCGGGTCGGGTGAACTAGCCCGAATGCAATACGATGCCTTCCTGTTGGTGAGCTTCGGGGGTCCCGAGGGGCCCGATGAGGTGATCCCCTTTCTCGAAAACGTGCTTCGAGGCCGTAATGTGCCGCGCGAGCGTATGCTGGAGGTGGCTGAGCACTATCAGCACTTTGGAGGAGTCAGCCCGATCAATGCCCAGAACCGGGCCTTGTTGGCCGCCGTGGAGCAAGAGCTGAGAAGTCACGACATCGACCTTCGCCTCTACTGGGGGAACCGCAACTGGCATCCCTTCCTGGCCGATACCATGCAACAGATGAAACAGGATGGCGTGCGTCGAGCCCTGGCCTTCATGACCTCGGCCTACAGCTCGTACTCCGGTTGCCGCCAATACCGCGAGGACGTGGCCCGGGCTCAGTCCACCCTGGAGAACCCGCCGGCGGTGGACAAGCTGCGTGTCTTCTACAACCATCCTGGCTTCATCCAGGCCCAGACCGAGCTCCTGCGAGCCACCCTGGAGAGTTGTCCCGGTCCGGTGCTGTTCACCGCCCACAGCCTGCCCATGGGCATGTCCGACCGCTGCCGCTACGTGGAGCAGTTGACCGAAACCGCGCGCCTGGTCGCTGAGGCGGCCGGTGTCAACGACTACCGCCTGGTCTACCAGAGTCGCAGCGGACCGCCTTCCCAACCCTGGCTCGAGCCGGATGTGCTGGAGGTCATGAAAACGATGCAGGGGTCGGTGGTGCTCTGCCCGGTGGGATTTCTCTCCGACCACATGGAGGTGCTCTACGACCTGGACACCGAGGCTCGCGACCTGGCAGCGGAACTGGGGCTACGCTTCGCGCGCTGTCCCACCGTGAGCACCCATCCCCGCTTCGTGAGCATGGTGCGCGAGCTGGTGGAGGAGCGATTGGGACGCCGCCACGAGCGCGAGGCGCTCGGACGCCTGGGCCCCAGCCACGACGTTTGTCCGGAGAACTGCTGCCTACCCCGCTAGGTGCTTGAGAGCCTCACGCCGAGAGAGGCCCGAGAGCTTGTCCCCCCGGGCCAGTACGAAGCTCCGCACGGCCTCGGGGTTGGTGCGAACGTACTGGCGCAGGGCCCAGCCGATGGCCTTGCGCAGGAAGAACTCCCGCGAGGGCGCCACCCGATCGATGTAGGCGAAAAGTCGCACCGAATCGGTCTTCTCTCGGTAGCCTAACTGGTAAAGCAAAGCGGTGCGCTGGAGCCAGAAATCGTCCGACTCGATCCAACGGTCGGTCACCTCTAGCTGGTGCGGAAAGCGCGTCAGGTGCGGGCCCACCACGTTGGAGGCCAGGGCGTCTACGGTGTCCCACCAGGATTTGCTCCTCACCAGCCATTCCCAGGTCTCCAGCAGGTCCGCCGTCCAGAGCTTGCGCGACTTCTCGATCAGGCCCAGGGCGAAGTATTGGAACTCGCGCTCGGGCAGCCCCCACAGGTGCTCCACGCCCTGTCTGAGCTCGGGAGCTCTCAGGGGCAGGAGGTAGGGCTTGCTGAGCCGGCGGCGCAGAGGTGTGGGCAGGCCCAAAAACTCGAACTGATCGCGCATGTAAGTCTTCATGGCGCGGGCCTTCTGGGGATCGGCCTGGGAGCGATAGACGGCTTCGATTGTCGCCCACTCCTGTCGTCGCTGAATGTCCACCGGGCAGGCTTCTTTCAGGCCGATGGGATACCCTGGAAGAATGCTGGAATGCCGCGTCGGGTGCGGAGCCTGCTGCATCGCGCCCTCCATCACCTCGCCCATCCCGGGAATGCCGGCGGGCAAACCGGCTGGCGTTCGCTGCGCGCAGCTCGACGAGCAGAACCGATGCCTCCTGTTCGGTCGCCCCGAGCGTCCCGAGGTCTGTCGCTCGCTTCGACCCTCCCAGGAGATGTGCGGCGAGAACCGCGAGCAGGCCCTGCATCGCCTGACGGTGTTGGAGCGCCTGACGCGCCCCGATGCTTAACCCGCACCTGCCGTCGCTGAATTTTCAACGAGTTTTCACCCTTGTGCAGTAGGCTGAGGGTGTGATCGTCCAGCCTGCTCTGGCCCTCAGCCCCGCCCCGGTCTTCCGGAGGGCGGTAGCCTCGGCTGCCTCTCCGCCCGACCCGACCGACCGGGCTGAAATCGGCGCAGGTCCCCCTCACGCCATCGATCCTCCTGGCATCTGGCAACGCACGGCCGAGTGGACGGCAGGACTGGTTGGCTCGCTCTGGCGATTGCTGGTCGTGGGCTGCAAGGTGGCCGAGGAGCCGCTTCCGGTCGAGCCGGTGCAGAAGTTCTCCAACCCCAGCGTGGAGGGTGTGGTGGTCAGCAGCGACCGGGTCTACCACCCCGAACTGGAGGACCAGCAGGTGCACACCTACGCCCTGACCACCTCCAGCGACCTGGCCCTGTTGCGCTTCGATCAGTTGCTGGAAACGGGGCGACCCGAGCCTCCGCCCGACCGCTACCGCTACGTTCCCGAGAAGTCCCTCACCCGGGATGTCAACCAGGCTCACGAACTGCGCAATAAAACGGTGGAGGCACGTCGGCAGCCAGCGGGTGACCGGGTGGTGCCCAAGGACGCCTCCCTGAACCCGACCGCCTATGCGATGTACTGCGACGGCTCGGACACGGTGGCGCTGGAGTATGTCAACCAGATGGCCCAGGTAGGCCAGATCGAAGGCTATCACGTGCTGGCCAACGTGCCCCGGGGCTCGCTCAAGGAGCTGCGGGGGCAGGTGGCGGACAACGTCTCGCTGCTGCCCATCTCGATGGCCGGCGACATCTGGACCGAGGACTACGGGGAGCGGACTCTCAAGGGCGGGGTGGCCTTTCCAGCCTTCCTGGACGACCCCGACCTGGTGCCTCGGTCCATCTACAAGGATCGCATCCGTCGCTTCTATCCCGGGGCGAAGATCCCGGAGGATGCAGACTACGAGAGCCTGGTGCTCAGCAGGTATCCGCTGGCCGCCTTCAACATCCAGGGCTCGGTCAGCCAGGGGAACCTGCAGTGGGGTCTGGCCGCCCTGGCGCGCTCGGCCAACCAGCCGGTGCGCGAAAACCTGAGCCACGTCGAGGGGGGCAATATCCTGTTCGGGACCCTGCCCAACCATGAGGGCTATGCACTGGTGGGAAAAGACAGCCTGGCCGTCACCCGGGCCAAGCTGGCCCTGGACCTGGGTCAGGAGGTCAGCGACAAAACGGCCCTGAGCGCGATCGCTCGCGATCACGGACAAAAGGCGCCTAATGTCTACGCCGTGGAGCAGCCCGGTGAATTCCACATCGACATGCGCATGATGTGCCTCGGACCGGGCGAGGTGGTCTTGAACGATGCCCGCGAGGCGGCCGAAGTTCAGGTGGGCTGGCTAAAAGACGACATCGTGACCAGCAAGCCCCGCCACCCCGGCCCCGAGTCCTCGGTCTGGCAGCGCTTGAACTACCATCGCAAGCTGTTCTTCCACAAGCGTCGAGAACGGCGGCTGCAGGACCAGATCGTCGCCCTGCGCGAGGAAGGGGAGCGGCGCGCCTACTTCGAGGACCTGACCGCCCGAGACCTGAAGACGGCCGGGCTTAAGGTGCACCGCATGGCTGGCGTCTTCGTGGACCCGGAGAATCCGACCGAGGACATGTTCAACTTCGTCAACGGGCGCCCCGGGGTTGATCGCGCCAATCAACGCTTCTTCGTGGGCCTGGGCGGGGACAGCCGCTCGGAGGTCTACGTGGCCCGCAAGTTGATGCAGGATCTGCCCACGGGGATCGTCCGCTTGCACTTCCTGGATCGCGAGCTGACTCCCTCGACGCTGGGGCTGTTTGGAGGCATCAAGTGCCGCACCAAACCCGAGGGAGAGCTGGTTTCCAGGCAGGAGCTCAGGTCGCCCTCGCCTCCCCAGCTGACCCCGGCTCCCTGAAGTCGGACTCGGTCCAGAGGCGAATGGTTGTATCCATGGAGCCCGAGGCGATCAGGCCGTCACGGCTGGCAACCGAGAGGATCTCGCCCAGGTGACCCTTACCCAGGAGCAGGCGGCCCGAGCGGCGATGGATCAGGCGCAGGTCGGCGTTGACACAGCCCACCGCCAACCATTCGCCGGCAACGCTCAGGGCCAGCGCCGGGCTCTCGAGAGCATAGCTCCGTCCGTCCGGCCAGGTCAGCACCTCCCGCTCGCCCCCGGCCAGCATCCCTCCCTCGGGCAGAGCAGCCAGGCAGCGGCGCTTACCCAATCGGAGGTGGCCACAGGCTTCCCGCTCGCTCAGACGCCACAGCTCGACTCCCTGGTGCAGGGGGGAGCAGGCTGCCAGCGCTCCATCCCGCATGAAGGTCAGACCGGTGACATGACCGTCGAGACGAAAGCCGGGGCGCTCGCGAAGGTCGCTCAGGGCCACCAGGCGCACCCGTCCATCCTCCAGGCCCAGGGCCAGCCAGCTCGAGCTCAAGGCCAGCGAGCGAACCGAACTCCCTGCCGGAGAGGACCAGACCGGCTCGAGGGCCCGACGCAGCTCGACCTGGCCGTTGAGCAAGGCGATCGCCAGCCAGGTCTCCTGACTGGCCAGGGCCGAGACACAGGACTCAAAGGGCCAGCCGTCGACCGGCTGGCCCTCCAGCCAGAAGAGGACCTGGCTGTCTTCGCCCCCGCTGACGAGCCGCCCCGAAGGGTCGAACGCCAGAGCTCTCACCGCCCCTCGGTGGCCCGTCAAGCAAACAGGCCCACCCCCTTCGGGATGGGCCTGATGGCCATCAGGTCGTCTTTCCGTTGGCCACATTCTGAAGCAGCTCGCTGCGCAGAGCCTCTGCCTTCGAATCCCGCTCCTGCACGCCCTGAGTGGCTTCGATGGCGTTGAAACGGTCATTGAGAATCAAAGCCATCAGGGCTTCCATGGCGCTATTGCCTCCGGCAGAAGAGCCCATCACGATGCGCGGCACCAGGTCGACGCCCGAGTGCTCCACCGCCTCGGCAAACCGGTTCATCACCTGCTGCGTCAGCTGGAACTTGGGACCGCCGTAGGCGCGCACCTGCTCTTCGATGGCGATGGCCTGGGCCACGCCCACCCGAGCAGCCTTGTCCGCCTCGGCCTCGCCCACCGCGCGGATGCGGATGGCTTCGGCCTCGGCCAGCATGCGATTGGAGTCGGCCTGAGCCTGTGCCAGGGAGCGGGCCTTGGAGGCTTCCGCCTCGGCCAGCGCCTTGATCTGCTCGGCCTGCTGCAGGGCACGCTGGTGCTGCCCCTTGCCCTCATTGGTCTGCACCTGGATGGCCAGCTCCGACTCGGTGATCTTCTGCTGTTGCATGGCACGGGCCTGAGCCTCGCGCAGAGCGCGCTCCTTGACGGCCGCTTTCTCTTGCTGGTCATAGGTGACGATCTGCTCTTCGGCGATCTGACGGGCCCGAAGCTGAGTCAGGATCTCCTCGATGCGCTGGTCACCCTCCGAGGAGGTGGGCGTGCCGATGAGCACTTCCTCGAGCTCCAGGTCGTAGTGAGCGAACTTCTCCTTCATCTCGCCCGAAGCGATGCGCTGGATATCGGCACGCTGCTGCAAGAGCTGTATCAGGGTGCGAGTCTGACCCACGTTCTTGAAGTAGGCGCTGACCATCGGGTCCAGGGTCTGCTCCACCAGCCGTTTGATGTCGCCGAAGCGCTGGATGACCCGGGGGGCCTTCTGGTAGTCGATGTGGACCACCACGCTCAGAGGCAGGGAGGGCTCGAAAGCATCCTTGGTGATCAGCGAGACCTCGGAGAGATTCTCGTCGAACTTGTGCGCTCCGGCTTCGCGACGCACCCACTTGAGGATGAAGTTGGTGGTCGGAATGGAGATCACTTTCATGGCGTAACAGTTGATGGCGTACTTGCCCGGCTTGAGAACGTTCTCCCAGACGCCGCGCTGGCCCTCGGTGACCAGTTCGCCGTGCCGGTAGCTGTCGCCCGAGCGGTCGGCGCCCTTGTCGCCGGTGTAAGAGACCACCACGCCCACCGTGCCCACCTCCACGACCGTCTTCGGGATCAGCTCGACGGTGCAGAAGAGACGATTGATGTAGTAAGTCCCCTCGGTCAGGACAGGCAGCTGGCGACCCCGCTTACCGCCTGCCTGCAGAAACTGGTCGGGGCTCTGGAAGCTGTTGTGGCTATTTCCCACGTCGGGCGCGATGATCTCTCCTTGATCCAGGGAAGGCCCATCGTGCACCGTCACCACGCCCACGGCATCGTCGGTGATGAGCACCGGCTTGAAACCATTGCGGTCGGCGATCTGGGCTGCCATGCGCTGGAAGATCTCCTCCTCTTCGCGACGCAGGGAGTGGTAGTAAAGCGTGTCTTCGGTGATGACCACGAACTGAGCCAGGTTGATGGCGTAAGTACCCTCGCGCAGGATGCCCCGCTGGGGTCCGCGCTGGCCGCCGTTGGCCAGGAAGGCGCGCACGTCCTCGAACTGCTGACAGCTTACCAGCTTGCCCAGGGTCTGGATGGGCTCGAGCGGCTGGCCGTCGCGAGCGAAGATGTAGCCGATCTTGCCGGAAGGGATGGTCACCAGAGAGGTGATGTGCACCCGATCCCGAGTGGGGACCAGAAAATGCACGCCACCGCGCAGCAAGTCGGGCTGGAAGCCCGCTTCACCGTTGAGGGCAATCAAGCCCGCGCGGACACTGCCCGTGGACCAGATCCTCTCGACCAGACCGACCCGGTTGTTGGGGATGAAGCGGATGATGTAAGTGAAAACCAGCCACAGACCGACCGCTCCACAAGCCAGGACATAGAGAACCGAAGGATGAGAAATCAGGGAATCCACCATGACCAGACTCCTTTCTGGCAATGGCTCGGAAAGCGTGCGCCCGTGCAGGAGCCGAGCGTGTACTGCAGGAGCGAATCAGGGGTAAGGGCCCGGAGCCTCACTCCGACGGGGTCGCGCGTCGCAGGGTGGAGTGGGGAAGGTGAGGAGAGGGGGCATCAACCTCGATATGTGGCGGCCATCTCAGGGTGAATTATACTCCTCCCCGGAGCGGGAGGCAAGGGTCAGGGGGTCTTCCGCTGGCGGTGCATATCCTCGACGAGCTTGCGATACTCCTCCAGCGGGGGCATCCCCAACTCGGCGCGTCGGGCGTCCACGGTCTCGGGATCCTCCAGGGGCCGCAGCTCGGGCTTTCCATCCGGACCGACCAGAAATTGGGTCCCAAAGACCTGCTTCTTTCCTTCAGCCAGCAGCACGCGATCGAGCAGATAGGCCCAGTTGACGGCATTCACCTCGCCCTCCTTGACCAGCGGGGTCATCAGGTCGAGGCAACGGCGCTGAAAGGCGGCATCGGGAGAGTGCTGGACCAGCAGAAAAGCCGCCTGGGCCCCATCAGGTCCCACCTCGGAGACCTTCGGCCAGCCCTTCTCCTGCACCAGGCCCTTCATCCACTCGGTGTTCTCGCGGTCTACGCGGTCCATCTCCTGGCGGAGGGCAGCGTCCTGGCCGTCCTCGAGGAACTTGCGCCGCACGTCCTGGTCACGTTGCAGTCGCTCGAACAAGGATTGTTTCAAGCTGGGGCGTTCATTCTCGCGAGGCTCGGGTGGCCCGGGGAAGTTCTCACCCTCTCCGAAAGGCCTGCTCAAAGCGGCCCGCGAGCCTCCCAGCAGGCCGACCAGCAACAAAGTCAACACCAACCACCTGAAATTCAGCGGGGGCTGCGGAGCACGAAGTGGCGGTGGGCATGCGCGGATCCTCATCCTTGATCCTATACAGGATGCCCCCACCCTCTTGCGTGAATAGTCTGTTACATCGTGTACACTCGTCGTTTCTGGATTGATCAGATCCCACTCATCGCCATGGCGCGCAGCCCCGGGGGGCCCTATCCGGGCACCGTGCTGCTCTACCACGGGCTGAAGGCCAGCAAAGAAACCCACCTCAAAGAGCTCGAGCAACTCGCCGAGCGTGGCTTCCTGGCCATCGGCGTGGACGCCCACGGTCACGGCGAGCGCGCCCTGCCCGACCTTTCCGCCTTTATGGCCGAGGGAGGGGATTTCCATGGCAACTTTCTCAAGCTCGTCCGCCCGACCGTAGCCGAGATTCCCCATCTGCTGGCCCGTCTGGCAAGCATGGAGCAAACCGGTCCAGTGGCCGTCACGGGCATCTCGATGGGAGGTTACATCGCCTTTGCAGCGCCTCTGGTGTGTCCTCGGCTGGCCACGGTGGTCCCGATTCTCGGCTCGCCGGTGTGGGAGGGCAGCCAGGATAGCCCTCACCTTCGTCCTGAGGCCTTCGAGCAGGTCGCCTTGCTGGCCTGGAACGCCGGGCGCGACGTGAACGTGCCGCCCGGACCGGCGCGAGAGTTTGTGGCCCGCATCGGCAAGCAGTATGTGGAGTATGCCGAGTCGGATCACTTCATGCGCCCTGAAGACTGGCACGACGGCTGGCGACGCACTCTGGAGTGGCTGGAGCGCTATCTCTCGGGCAAATAGCCCAGGCGCTCGAGTGCCTGCTCGAGTTGAACGAAAGCCGGTGCCTGGCGGGCCAGCGGCGACAGGTCCTTGAGCCATTGCAGCAAGGACTGGCGCAGAGCCCTCTCGGACTTGCCCAGGGCGCCCTCGAAATGAGGTCTCAGCAGGTAGCTGGTGTGGCAGATCGACTCGGCCAGCAAAAAATCAAGGAAGATCTCCAGTCGACGCGGAGCCTTTTCCCCAGCCTCCATGCCCTCGCTCAAGCTGACCAGGTCGAGCTCGCCTTCCCAAAGCTCGCGCAGCATGGGGTCGCAGGTCAGCAGCAGCGCGGTGCCAAAAGGCTGCCCTTCCTCGCGGCGCAACGCCCGCCGCACATCGTCCACGATGCGCAAGAAGTTATCGTCATTGAGCGAGAAGCCCACAAACAGCATGTGCTTGGTCAGCAGCAATGTCTGCACGATGCCGGCCAGGGCGGCCCGATTGTTCGAATAGCGCAGGTAGTCCTCTCGGGTGAGCACGATGTCCTCGGGATGCTCGACGCACCCGTGCAGCTTGAGCAGCCAGCGGGTGCAGCCCGAGGTGGGGGCATAAGGCAAGACGGCCAGTTTGTGGCCACAGGCCCGGCTGGCCACCTCGAAGAGCGGGTCATAGTTCGTGGTCACCGATTCCCGCACGCTCAACCCGGCCAGAAGGGCGTGCGCCAGCCCGTATTGAGGAACATCGAAGCGCTCCACCAGCGAGCGGGTCAGATCGACACCCGCTCTTTGAAGGCGACGTTGCACGATGCGCGCCTGGTCGAGCAAGCTGAGCTGGCCTGCAGCACGACTCTCTTCGGCCGTCATTCCGGCCGTTTCCATCAGCTCGGCCAGAAGCTGTTGCCAGTCAGGCAGACCCACCCCGCGGCTGACACCCGCTCCCAGAAAGAGCACCAGGTCCTGGTGGCGGGCCTTTTCAGCCAGACGGCGACCCAGGGACAAAAGCCCGGGCGGTAAGGGCCAGTCTCCCGCTCGGACCGCTTTGCGGGCCTCCTGGGCGGCCGTGAAAGCTTCCTCGCTGTAGGTGACCAGAGCGATGTCGAGCTGGTGCTCCTCGACCGCCTCGAGCAGCGCCCGCACGTGGCTTTTGACCAGCTCCCCCTCGATTCTCTGGCCGCCTCCCCGGCCGGTCCCGACCAGCGGCACCGCCAGCAACGGCAAGCGACGCTTCGTCGTGCGGGGGGTGGGGTAGCGGCTCCACCCTCGCACGAAGGCCAGCAGGCCCTCCGTAAACCAGGCGGTCATCTTGCCCGGCTGGCCATGCAACTGAAGCTCGGACCGATAACCCACATTGGTGAGCCAGGGCCAACCTCGTCCCCCGGGCGGGGGCTCGTCCAGGGGGAAGGTCCGTAGCTCGCCCTCTTGCCATCCATCCGGAAGAATGCCCACCTGCAAGTGCCCGCGGGCGTTGCGAGCCTGGCCAGGAAGACCGTCCATCCAGTAGTCCTCGACCTTGAGGCTGCGCCCGCAGGGAACGAGCCAGGCGTCGCAATGCAGCCGGTTGAGGTCCCCCCGGAGAATGAACAGATGTCCGTTCAAGGCCACTGGGTCTGAGGCACTCTCACCGTGATGCGCCCGGGCAGAACCTCGATCGTCACCGGCAAACGCAGGTCAATGCTGCTGTCGACCCTGACCGGCGCGGGCCGATCGCCGCCCCCGCTGATCTCGATCAAGCAGCCTTGATGGTATTCCACGGATGTCATCAGGTAGGGGTGCAAACCCGTGAAGATCAGAGGAACGGAGGCCAGAAACTCCAACATGCCCAGCTCGCGAATGACACACACGTCGAGCTTGCCGTCCGACACGCTGGCATAGGGAGCAGCCGTCATGGCCGAGGCGAACTCGGGGGTATTGGCCACCGTGATGTCCATGGCCCTCACCATCTCCTCGGCCTCATCGATGGTGAGGTGGAAAAGCTTGGGCTCGAAGCCTCCCAGGGTCTCGAGAGCAATGCTCGCCCCCTGCAGCAGTCGCCGCAAGCCGACCGGCTCCACCTCGGGCTTGTGCAGCCAGGCTTCAGCTTGAAATCCAACCCCCACGCTCTCGGTAAAAATACGCTCGCGGTTCACCTGACCGAGATCGACGGGCACCGGATGGCCCCCGAAGGCGACCTCGAGAGCGGCGGCCGGGTCGATCGGCAATCCCAGCGTGCGTGCAAAGTTGTTGAAGGTTCCCAGGGGCAGAATCCCCAATTCGGGCGGATGCTCGCGATGCAAAATCCCGGCCAGAACTTCCCGCACCGTGTCGTCGCCCCCACCCACCAGCAAGAGTTCAGCCCCGGACTCAACCGCCTGGCGAGCCAGCACCGTGGCCTGCCCCGACTGCTCGGTATAGAGAAGTTCTCCCCCGTTCTCCTGACAGAAGGACTCCAGCAGCCCCTGAACAGCCTGGCCCTTGCCCCCTCCCGAGCTCGGATTGACGATGAGAGGCCAGCGCTGCATGGGCAGAGGCCGTTCGCGAAAGCAACTTCAGATTCTTGCCAGCGACGTCTTTCAGAAACTTTTCAGAGCCCGAGGCTATCCTTCGGCCGTCATGGCCACGACTGACATCAAGAAGCGAGCCGCAAGAGTCTGCCGAAGGGTGCTTGGCGGCGTGGCCGAGTTGCTCTCTCAGGATGGTCCCGAACAGGATGTCTCCGGCGTGATCAGGGCGCCCCACGCCGAGGTGCACTACTCGCCCACTCGACTCGAGCTCCAGGCCGACGGCCCGCTCGAGCGCCTCAAAGTGCGCGGACTGTATCACTACCACTCCGACCAGGGCCGCGAAATCCAGGCCCTGACCCGGGACGGCTGGATGGAGACCTACACCTACTACCGCCGCCCCGAAACCTCAGGCTCCTTTGTCTGCTGGTATCAGCAGGTGCGCATCAATCGTCGCACGGGCGAGGTCTGCTATCGAGAGAACGACGCCTGGTACGAGTGGCTGGTCGCTTAGCTCATTGAAGCGGGCAACGGTGGCAGAGCCGTCTGGCGCACCCAGCGGTCAAAGAACGGGTTCAGGTCCTGGCCGCTCACCTCGCTGGCCACCGCGATAAAATCCTCGGTCGAGGCGTTCTTGTCTCGGAAGCGCTCGGTGTAGGTGCGCAGGGTGCCGAAGAAGGCCTCGTCCCCAATCGTCTTGCGCAAGGCATGCATGGTCACGCCTCCGCGCAT
>CAZWUN010000121.1:0-13413 GCA_964637145.1 uncultured Burkholderiales bacterium | reverse complement strand
TCATGGTCCTGAAGACAAGTCGCAATCGAGCCGGGTCACAAATGTCGTAGGTCACGATGAAGTCTCCCTTCATCAGCGCGTGACGAAGGCCGGGTAATGGTCGATCTCACCCTGAAGGAAGCGCGCGAGCAGGCGGACTTGAACGAGCATCACACGACGATAGGAGATCTTGTATCCGAAAACGGGATGGACGATTGGCGTGTCCAACCTCCGCTCGTAGGCCTGGATGGCTGACCGACGCCCGGCGCTGCTCAGATAGACGCCGCCACCAGAGCGGGTAAAGTTGTCACCGTCCACAATGCCATTGTTCAGTAGAGTCAGGACCGTCGAGTCGCCCAGCAAGGGGCGGAACTCCTCCATCAGATCCAGAGACAGCGAAGGTCGGCCGTATCGAGGCTGGTGGAAGAAGCCCTGAAACGGGTCGAGCCCGATGGACAGTGCTGCAACCGTGAAGTCTTTGGCCATCAACGAATACATGTAGGAGAGAAGAGCATTCACGGGGTCCCGAGGTGGTCGTCGATTGCGGCCATCGAATTCGTAACCCTCGACCGGCTTCTTCAACATCGAGCCGAACTGTGAGAAGTAGACCCGAGCAGCCATTCCCTCAATGCCGAGTAACGACTCGATGGAACTGGCCGCTCGAGCCGCCGAGCCGAGTCGCTTGAGCTCGACCGGCACGGCCGGGTCCAGGTCGCGGGCGTTCCGCATAACCATGGTCCGGCAATTTCGAATCTTCGCCCACACAAACTGACGCGCCAGACCAAGACTCCGCTCGTCATCAAAGGCCAGGCGGAACTGGGCCTGGCGCAACTGGATGTTTTTGTGGGTCATGCCGGTGGTCACGGCCGCCAGCCACCCTCCATAAGTCAGGTAGCAGATCGGGATGCCCCGATCAACCACGGCTCGAATGGCCTGGGTGGAAATCTGCGCGTTACCCCGCAGGCAGACTTGAGAGGTATCCAGGAGGCGTGCCTCGCCAACCTTCTTGCCCTTCTCGCGGACCTCGAGAACTTCTCCCGAAATGCCGACCGTGTATCCCTGCTCCTGCACATAGAGGGGTAGGGCTTCTGCCAGTGGCGGAACGAGTCGGCGCGCGGAGCCTGTGAGACGCCCGGCCACGAAGTTCACCTCGTCCGGCTGGCAAATCTCGACCAACGAGCATCGGGGGCATCGAGGGCTGTTGAGCAGGGGCGCTGGAATCATGGGCGACCCCAGAACTCTGCGCGCCTCCTCGATGGCGCCCGTCGTCAAGCGCAAGAGCTCTTCGTCAATGGGGATCTCAACCCGCTGGCGTGCCTCGGTGAAGTAGAGCATTCCGCGGTCGCACTTCCAACCATTCTCCCGGAGAATCAATGCTTGAGCGCATACCTGGACACGCTCCGGATCCCAGGCCCGGTAGGCGTTGTCCGGTGGCTTACCCCGCTTGAAGTCGATTGGGACAGCCTCACCGCCTTCGGCCTCAACCAGATCCATCACCGCAAGAATTCCCAGTCGAGGGGCTTCAAGCTTGAGGCTACGGACCTTGATCGGAGGGCTCTCGTCCCCCTCCGCAGGAGGTTCTGGCAAGCGGCCCGAGCCAGCGTCCACGCGACGATGCACGAAGGTGCCCTCAACCGTGTCCGCATTCTCCTGCCATTCGCCCTGAACCCACTCGAGATAGGCCAGGCGAGGACAGTAGACAAACTCATTGAGCATTCGCACCGGGAGTAGCTCCGGAGGTGCTCCCGGGACTGCATCTTGCTTCAGGTTTGCCATTCGGGCAACCATCCGCAACGGATCTTCGCGGCTCGTGGAGGGACGGACCCCGATGTCGACGGCGGGCCTCGGCGAGTCCTCGGTCTGAGGCGCTCTCACCTCATCAGCAGGTTGAATCTCTGACATTCTTCCCCCCAGAAGGCAATTCCGGGAGATTCAGCAACTCTGGCCTTGTGCCCTGTTGAAAGGCCTCCAACCCGGACCGGGAAATCGCTCTCTCGGGAGCGAAACTCTCGACGTGACGCCACGACCCGGATACGCAGCCGGATTCGAGAGCCTGCGACCCCTCGTCAATGACCGCGCCCTGGAGGTCACCGGTCAGCTGCCCGACTGGCTGCGGGGCACCCTCATCCGCAACGGGCCCGGGATCTTCGAGGCCGGACCCGACAAACTGCGCCACTGGTTCGACGGGCTGGCGGTGCTGCACCAGTTCGAGCTGAGCCCGGAGGCGGTGCATTATCGCTCGCAGCCGCTCCAGTCCCCCGACTTTCTCGAGGCCCGAAGGCGGGGGCGCATCTACTACTCCAATTTCGCCACCGACCCGTGCGTGGCCCGATTCCGACGCCTGTTCTCGGCCTTCTTTCCTCGCCTCGAGCTGGGGGCCAATGCCAACGTGAGCGTGGCCCGCCTGGGCCAGCGCTTCCTGGCCCTGACCGAGACCCCCATGGCGGTCGAGTTCGACCCGGGCACGCTGGCCACTCTCGGAGTCGTGCGCTACCAGGATGCCATGGCGGACAACCTGACCACCGCTCATCCCCACCACGACAAAAGCCGCGGCTCGCTGGTCAACGTGACCCTCGAGTTCGGTCCGCGCAGCACCTTTCGCCTCACCGAGCTCTTGCCTGGCGCCACCCGGCGCCAGGTCATGGGCGCCTACCCGGTGGAGCGCCCGAGCTATCTTCACAGCTTCGGAATGGCCGAGAACTGGTTCATCCTGACGCTGGGGGCGCTGGTGGTCGATCCGCGCAAACTGCTGCTACGTCGTCGACCGTTCATCGAGAATTACCGTTTTGAGTCCGAGCGTGGCACCACCTGGGCCCTGTTCGACCGGCGCAGCAGCCGCTGGCACAGCCTCCAGTCGGAGGCGCTCTTCACCTTTCATCACGTCAACGCGTTCGAAGAGGGCAACGACCTGGTGGTGGATCTGATCGCCTATCCAGACGCCCGCGTGGTGGACTCGGTCTACCTGGATGCGCTGGCTCGGGCAGAGGAGGTGCCGGGGGGGATTTTGACCCGCTTTCGTCTGGGACGAGAGGTGCGCTCCGAAGTGCTCACTTCCCTGAGTCTCGAGCTGCCCCGCCTGCACCCGGCCCGACATGGAAAGCCTTACCGCTATGTCTACGGGATGAGCCAGCGCCCCGGAACCAGCCGCGACTTCTACAACATGCTGGCTCGCATCGACGTGACCGGCGGCCCCGAGCTCACCTGGAGCGAGCCGGGCGTCTATCCCGGCGAGCCGGTCTTCGTGCCCCGGCCCGGGGGCACGGCCGAGGACGACGGGGTGGTGCTCTGTGTGCTGCTCGAGGGCTCCAGCTCCAGCCTGCTCGTGCTCGACGCCAGCAATTTCCAGGAACTGGCCAGGGCTCGCGTGGAGCATGCCATCCCCTTCGGGTTCCACGGCGGCTTCTACCAGGTGCCCTGACCCTGATGGGGCTATTGTTCGAAGAACGCCTCGAGCTGCTCAATGGGCAACCCTGAACCCAGCAGGCGAATCAACTCCAGGAGTTGCTCCTCCTCGAGTCGGCCGAGTCGGTCGGCAAGGACAACGGCGCTCCCAAACCGGGTCTCGACGAGTGCCTGGACGGCCTTGCAAAGGCCTTCGTGGCGACCCTCTTGGCGGGCCTCCTGCTTCCACGGATTGACGTACTCGAGCACGGCTTCCCTGTCCTTCCTGTCCATTTGATTAAGTTCTGCTTGACAGACCGCCTTCTCCTCCGGCGACAACCGCAAGGACTGGTCGACAAAGCCTGCCAGAAAGCTCTGATCGCGGGGACCGAGATCCTTCATTCTGGCGATCAGCGAGAGGCAGGCAAGAAAGACCCACGGACGGTCGCGATCCTTCATGCGCATTCGACTCATCAGGGCCGCCGCCACCGGGTTGGCGATCCGATAGCTTTGCCACGGCAGGCGGTTGAGCTGGATGACTTTGTAGCGAAACAGGAGAGGCTCGAGATCGGGAAACTCGAGTCGCAACTCATCGGGTTGCGGGCTTTGAGGGTAGCGGAACGGGAGCAGGGCGATGGGGTAAACGTCGCAACCGTAACGGTCGAAGAGTCGGGAAAAGTAGCCGAACATGCGGCGGGGGAATTCGTCTTCGTTGCTGGACTGGTGCTCAACGTGGACGAGGTAGACCCGGTCGCTGCCGGCTACCTTGAGACGGGCGACCACGTCCGCCTCGCGTCGCTTCTCCTCCAGAAAGGCTTCCTTATCCAGAAAGACCAGCGAGTCAGGATCGGCCTCCCGGGCTGTCTGCGGCGCAAAGAGCTCGAAAAAGTCGAAGAAGAATTGAGTGAGAAGGTGCTTGAAAAGCCGGTCGTGATGCACGACTGTCGCTCCCCTGGGGAAGTTTCAAGCTGACAGTCTGATACGCGTGGGCCCAGCTCGTTGAGGTTCATTCAATTGCCGGCCAGGAGATCCCTGCTCAAACCCTGGCCGCCACCACCACATCCAGCGAGACGTCCAGGCAGCGGGCGCTGTGGGTCAGCGCGCCGGCCGAGATCAGATCCACACCGCACTCGGCCACGGCGCGCACGGTCTCCAGGCGGATGCCGCCCGAGGCCTCGGTGACGGCTCGCCCGTTCACCATCGCGATCGCCTGGCGCAGCACGGCCGGGGGCATGTTGTCGAGCAGCACCGCGTCCACTCCCAGATCGAGAGCCACGGCCAGTTCCTCCAGAGTATCCACTTCGACCTCGACCTTGATAGTGTGGCCCACCCGGGCCCGGACGCGCTCCACGGCAGGACGCACGCCGCCGGCCAGGGCGCGGTGGTTGTCCTTGATGAGCACGGCGTCGTCCAGGCCGAAGCGGTGATTGAAGCCGCCCCCGCAGCGCACGGCATACTTCTCCAGCACCCGCAGGCCCGGGGTGGTCTTGCGGGTGTCCACGATGCGGGCTCGAGTACCCTCGACCGCCCGCACCATGGCGCGCGTGGCCGTGGCCACCCCGCTCAGGCGACCCAGGAAGTTCAGGGCGGTGCGCTCGGCGGTGAGCAGGGCGCGGGCCTGGCCCTCCACCTCCAGCACCACCGCACCGGCCGGGGCGTCGCAGCCATCCTCCACTCCGACCCGCACCACACAGGCGGGATCGAGCTGGCGGAAGGCCTCTGAGGCCACCTCCACCCCGGCGATGCGGCCCTCTTCTCGGGCGATCAGCTGGGCCCGAGCGGCCTGGTCGGCTGGCAGGATGCAGTCGGTGGTCCAGTCGGGGCCGCGGCCCAGATCCTCGGCCAGGGCCCGGGCCACCAGCTCGGCATAGTGCTGCTTCAAGAGGCGCATCGAGCCGACTCCTCTCGCACCTCGACGCGGCCGCGCTCCACCACCACGCGGCGGTGGCTCCAGCTTTCCTCGCTGTCGGGCAGGTCGGTGCGGAAGTGGGCTCCCCGGCTCTCGCGACGAACCCGGGCCGAAGCCGCGATGAAGCGGGCCACCTCGCGCATGTTGGACACCTCCGAGGAGCCGGCCGGAAGCGCCAGCTCCTCCAGTTCTTGCTCGGCCAGGGCCAGCCCGGACTCGTCGCGCACCAGGCCCACGTGGCGCCACATCAGCTCGCGCAGGCGCGCTTCCAGCGCGGGGTCGACCTCGATCCTTCGCAGGGTGGGCACCGCCAGGGGGCGCACCGAAGGGGCCAGAGCCACGTCCTCGCCCACCCGGGCGCCGAAGACCAGCGCCTCGAGCAGGGAGTTGCTGGCCAGGCGATTGGCTCCGTGCAGACCGCTCGAAGCCGTCTCGCCGCAGGCCCACAATCCGGGCAGGCTGGCCCGGCCCTGGGCGTCGACTGCGATGCCGCCCATGAAGTAGTGGGCCGCCGGCACCACCGGCAGAAGGTCGGTCTCGGGGGTCAGCCCGCGCTCGGCGCAGAGCCGGGCCACGGTGGGGAAGCGCTCGGAGAAGCGAATTCCCAGCTGGCGGGCGTCCAGGTAGACCCGCTCGCCGCGGGCCAGCTCGGCCCAGATGCCCCGGGCCACCACGTCGCGCGGCGCCAGCTCGGCGTCGGGGTGCAGCTCGGTCATGAAGCGCCGTCCGGAGCTGTTCACCAGCCAGGCGCCCTCGCCGCGCACCGCTTCGGTGATGAGGCTCAGCGGGTCGCCGCCGGCGTCCAGAGCGGTGGGATGAAACTGCACGAACTCCATATCCTGCAGGCGCGCGCCCGCCCGGGCGGCCATGGCGATGCCGTCTCCGGTCGACTCGCGGGCGTTGGTGGTGTAGCGGTACAATCGCCCCACGCCGCCGGTGGCCAGCACCGTGGCGGGCGCCACCAGCGCCTCGCCGGGGGCGGCCACGCCCATGACCTGGCCTTCGCTGACGAGCAGCTCGCAGACGAACAGGCCCTCTCGCAAGACGATGCGGGGATGGCAGCGGACCGCCTCCAGGCTGGCTCGCATCAGCTCGGCCCCGGTGGCGTCTCCCGAGGCGTGCAGGATGCGCCGGCGCGAGTGGGCCGCCTCCTGACCCAGGGCCAGGTTGCCCCGGGCATCCAGGTCAAAGTGGGCGCCCCGCTCGATCAGCTCGAGGATGCGCCGCGGGCCCTCGCGAGTCAGCACGCTGACCACGTCCTCGCGGCTCAGCCCGGCCCCCGCCACCAGGGTGTCGCGAGCGTGCAGAGCGGGGTCGTCCTCACTGGCCAGAGCCACGGCCACCCCTCCCTGGGCCATCGGCGAGCTACCCCCCAGCATGCTCTTGGTGACCACGGTGACGTGCAGCCCGTTGGCGGCTGCGTGCAGGGCGGCCGTGAGTCCGGCCAGGCCCGATCCGACGATGACGACGTCTGTGCGCATCAAATCCTCCTTAGCCGTGGCGCGTGCCACGCCCCACCGCCAGCATCCGGTCGATGGCCAGGCGCGCGCGGCGCGCCACCTCGGGCTCGACCTCGACTTCGTAGCGGTTGTGGAGCAGCGACTCGTAGATCTTCTGAAGCGTGATCTTCTTCATGTGCGGGCAGAGCGTGCAGGGGCGCACGAACTCTACCTCGGGGCACTCAGCGGCGATGTTGTCGGACATCGAGCACTCGGTGATCAGGGCCACCCGGCGCGGCTTCTCCTCGTGCACGAAGCGCACCATGCGGCTGGTGGAGCCCACCAGGTCGGCCTCGGCCAGCACCTCGGGCGGGCACTCGGGGTGAGCGAGCACGGTCAGGCCCGGGAACTGCTCGCGGTAGGCGCGCACCTGCTCGGGCGTGAACTGCTCGTGCACCATGCAGTGCCCCTTCCAGGGGATGATCTCGACCTCGGTCTGGGTCGCCACATACTGGGCCAGGTATTCATCGGGGATGCAGAGCACGCGGGGCACTCCCAGCGACTCCACCACCTCCACGGCGTTGGCGGAGGTGCAGCACACATCCGATTCGGCTTTGACCTCGGCGCTGGTATTGACGTAAGTGACCACCGGCACGCCAGGATACTGGCGGCGCAGGGCCCGCACATCCTCGGCGGTGATGGACTCGGCCAGCGAGCAGCCGGCCTTCAGGTCGGGGATGAGCACGGTCTTGTCGGGGTTCTGGATCTTGGCCGTCTCGGCCATGAAGTGCACGCCGCACAGCACGATGGTATCGGCGGTCGTCCTGGCGGCCTGCTGGGCCAGGGCCAGCGAATCGCCCACCAGGTCGGCCACGCAGTGAAAGATCTCGGGCGTCTGGTAGTTGTGGGCCAGGATGACGGCGTTCTTCTCGACCTTAAGCCGATTGATGGCGGCGATGGTGGGGGCCATCAGGTCCCACTCGAAGCGGGGCACGACGTTGCGGACGCGCTCGTAGAGGGCTTCGGTCTGAGCGGGGGCCTCGGCGGCGATGCGGATCATGGTTTCGTCTGGTCTCACTCTCTTTATGCTCTATTCGAGCATAACGGTCAAGACTTATGTTAGCGGTGAGCATAAGGATTGTCAAGAGGGGGGTTAAGACTGCTCCACGCGATGCAGCGATTGCCACCTTCGATCGATGGAGTGACCTCAGAGGCCCTTCGCACGAGGATAGGTGCCAGCGCGATTGGGCGAAGGCAGCGGACGCGAGGGAGAGAAACTTCCGTAACCACCCTGGTCCGAGCGGCGGATCGAGCATTCGAAGACAACTGGGATTCCACGAGCCTGACGTTCCTTTGAACTCATCCCAGCGACATTCATCCGAAGGGTGCTTTCCACGACTTTCTGGGTGAGCGAGACCTCCCAGAGAGGCCACTGGAAAAGGCCCGACTTCCACTTCCCGCTGCAACAAGGTGTCATAATCTCTGCTCCGCGGGGAACTGTCGCCAGGAAAGCAAGTCCGCGAAGGGCTAGCCAGTCAGCCCCGGGAACCCCCAACTTCTTTTCCAGTGACGGATTGCCGGCACGCAGTGCATAATCACGACTGCTTGTGGCGTCCCATCCCAGAACAGGTAGTGGGCGCGAATAGGTCCAGGGTCCGCTCAGGGCCTCCAGATAGTCCCCTTCCTCTACGAACTGCTGTAGCTCTCTGGCCATCACGAGGAACTTCTGCTGACCAGCTGTGAAGTGCAATGCAGTAGGTTTCGTCTTGCCTGTATTGTCTTCAGCGATATCGGTCAGAAAAGCGGCTGCCCAGTCAACGCTTCGCCGATGGTTCGCAGACGCTCTCGCTGCAAGATTGGCCAAGTATTCCCGCCCGATTTTCGGCGGTGGTTTCAGGTCTCGCTCGCCATCATACTCGAGGGCAAGGGCCGGGTCATCTCCCAACTCCCTTTGGTCTTCGCGCAACAGATGTGCGAGCGCCTCCAGTGACCCCTCATAATCAGACAAAATGGGATTCCAGATACCCCGGTCGCTCCAGGACAGCCGTCCACGTCCATTATGCTCAGTGACAACTCTAAGGACTCCAAGTGCAGACAGGAAACCGAGCGGATTGGAGCCGTCCAAACCAGGGAGCATAAGTCCGCTCACGGCTTGCCTCCTTGCTCACTCTCGCTCTGGCGATGGTCCGCTAGCCTTAGAATCGCTTCGAGCCAGGCCAAGCCCCAGTAACCGTATCGTTCAACCATCCGCCAGAACCGCTCGGCAACTCCAGAATCGAGTCGCGCCAAGTCATGATTGGTAGGGCCAGAGAACTGCCTGTAGACTACCGGACCGCAATCATTAGATTCATCCACGAAAGGAGCGAAAGGTCGACAGTATCCATGGTGTGAGGCCACCAAGTGTAAAAGTAGGTCCACATCATGGACCTCTAACGGTGGACTCGCCAGAAGCATGGCCAGCGATTGACATTCGTGGCGACATCCGCGGGGATAACCAGAACGCTTTGCAGCTTGATCACGCCTAGCTTTAGAGAGCATTACGATAGTTGATTTTGCGAGTGGCTCTCCGGCACTATCAGCTAGATAGCGATTCCCCCCACAGAGCTTGATTTGGAATCTTCGGTCAGCCTTACCCAAATCGTGAACCAAGGCCGCCTGCTCTAGCAGGCGCGTTGTCTGAGGAGCACACCCCAGCTTGGCAGCAGAATCCGCCGCTCTTCTGGCTACACCTTGCATGTGCTGACTCAATGTTATCCCGGTTCCATTAAAAGACGCCTGGTCGTCCTCTGTTGAATCCCCATCATCGATTGCCCAGGCAAACTGCCGGCGCCTAACGCGACGCCCTGAAACGACTGCGTAATCATTTCCGATTCGCTCAACTCGAAGTGTCTTTCTCTGCCTCTTCAGTTCTGCGAGCAACTCATCGAACGGTGAACCCCATTCATCTTGTAAGTCCAACCACTCAACGACGACTTCACGGTCCTCGGCGTCCTCATCATCTTCCAATGGAAGTTGTGGAGTGTTGATATCCCTTCCAAGAAGACTTTTTAAGACATCGGCGTTCAATCGCAGAATCGGGCGCCCACGAAGGCGGAAGGCGGCAAGATCCCCCAGGTCTTGGACCGGGTCGTCGTTGCTTGGGTCCCAGCTTCCCTGGCTGATTCCGCCGTAGTTGGCTGGCACAACTACCGTGTCACCCGGTCGCAGGTCCTGGGACGGCGGGCGGACAATTATGGAGTCGTCACCTCGCCATAGGAAGTAAGGCCGAGAGTGCCGTCCCGAGCCAGATTCATCTTCATCTCCACCGCTGGCACCCTCGATGTCGACAATGCGGGCTTCGCTCATTCCCGACAACCATCGTTTCACAGCGACGAAGGGAACCGGCATGGCTTCTCCAGGTGAGGGCGGGACAGAATCGACTATTTCGCAAACCAACTTGTCTTGTGTCCCGTCCAAAAGCAGCTCTTCGTTAAGGTCAGCCCGCCAAACAACCAGACAATCCGCAGGGCAACTCCGTGGGCCGTGTAGCCACAGTGCGATATCGGGATCTGGATCGGGTGTGGGGCTGGTCTGCACCCACGCATCTAGATGAGACGGCAGAAGGACCGGCGCGTCCAGTTTTGGACTCATCAAAGTAGAGTCACTGTCTCTGGGGAATTTTGTCCAAGCAAAATCGATATTCTGTTGCTGCTTGAGCCAATTCCAGGTATTTCCTAGTGCCGAGCCATAGATCGGGTCCTTCTTGAGCGAATCAGAAGACGCAACAATGACGGCTGAGGTAGACGATTGAGCCTCGCCCAGGCGATTGAGTCTCCCAAATCTTTGTCGAAGAGAGTCCAGACTCGCACACTCGGTGACCAACCCGTCGAAGTCAAAGTCGGCCCCTGCCTCGATACACTGGGTCGACACAACAATGAGCCGCTCGTTTGAAATGCTGCGATTGCGACCAGCCTCGATTAACGGCCGCAGACGCCCTTCTATTGAATCTCGGTCAATCGGGCGCATCCTGCCTGTCAAAAGGGCGATTTGAAAATCATCCTTCTGCGTTAGCAAGCGAGAAGCCACATCCCGTGCAGTCTGGACACGATTCATCACAACAAGAATTTTTGAACTTGCAGACTTGACCATCTTGAGCGCTTCCAACTCGCACGTAACTACGAGCTTTGGTCCTGTTACTTCCCGAAGGACCGCAGGTTTTGAGGCGCTGAGTCTTTGACTTAACTTACTATTCCTAAGGTCACTATCATCCAACCGAAAGAACGAGCCTGAATTTCCTTCTGACGTGGCCGACATTTGCACCACTTGAAAGGGCGTACGGGGAACTTGCTCTCCCCACGAACGGTATCGGCCTTCTACCCCAGAAAGAGTCTGACAGAAGGGCTGAGATAGATGAACCTCATCCAGAAGATAGAGTGCGTCATTACCCAACAAGCCAGCATGGATGGGTCGCATGCTGCGCGAGACCCCATAACCTCGGAAAAGCAATCGAGAACCGACTTGGTCAACTGTGGAAACAGCAATTAGGGGTTGTGCAGGGCTGCGAACCCAACTGTCACTGCGAGGAATGCCACCGCGAAGAAGTGCGAGTTCGAGCGGAGTTTCGCCAGCCAACTCACAGAGAGCTGCGCAAACCTCTCGAAGAATCCCGGTCTCGGCTTGCTTCAAGCGCTCCAAAATCCGGCTGGCCCGTTCGAATGCCTGGTCGACAATTGTTCTTCGATCAACCACATAGAGAATGCGAAGTGGTGCCGTCCGAGCAGGGCGTCCGGCCTGTAAGGCCAGATGAAACAGCGCAACATCGAGTGCAGCCGTCTTTCCTGTTCCGGTAGGCAGATCAAGAAGATTCGGCCAGACGCCAGAACTAGTAACTTGGAATGCAAGTCGCTCTTGCCACGGAAATGGAGCGCAGTCATGCACCGCTTCAAAGTACTGACCAAATTGGTTCGAGGTCAGGGCTGCCATTACATCGACTCCGCTGGCTGAGGCCAAAATAGTCCGAGCCCTAAATAGCGGCCTGCTCCTAACAATATCGGACCCTTGATGGGTTCCTCAAAGCGCAACATCGCGTGTGTCAACACCCGGGTGATTCGTCCAGGCTCAGCTGGGAACGGGCAAAAAGCGCGAGCCTTAACGCAACCCGGAAGCGGTGCAGAAGGTAAAAGCTCAACCTCTACGGGCACCGAAACGCCGATTCGAATGAGCGACCTACGTATCGACTCCCGAGCTTCCTCAACAGCCTTGGCTAGCTTGACCGGATCGCGAGAACTGAGATCCCCGGGATTACGGTCCAGGGCCACTGGGCTGCTGGAAATCCACACGCGCGAAGGTCCGCACCACGTAGCCTCGGAAAGGGTCCTTGCCGTAAACTCGTGCTCGAGCCTCCGAACTCTCCAAACTCCAACGTTCCCCAGGTAAATGGGGAGTTCAGGTAAGTCCTCAATATCCCGGCCCTCCCTGGTCTTATCCTCCCAGTTCCGCAATGCCCGGACAAGACTGGCCTGCTCTTGTTCGGAAATGCCAACTGGAGGCACCAGCGCAAAGCCTAGTAAATGCCCGGTTGCTCGATACGACCCCACAAAGGGAAGTGGAACAATCGCGAGATGCTGTCGTTCACTAGTTGTGCCGTCCGTTTGGTGTCCAGAAATCAACTCAGGAACGGGTTGAGGACAGTATCTAAGTAGGACTTTGCGGACAATCCTGGCTAGCCCCACCAGAGCTTGATTCGGAAGCTTAGGTCCTGCAACTCTACGAAACACGAGCCAGGAACTGGAGAAATTGGAACTCGGGAACTCTGGGAGTTCTGGCTCCCGCGGTCGAGCATAAGTAACAAACTTTGCCGGCATAACTCTGGGTTCAGTTTCTCGATGCCGCTCAAAGGCTCTGGCAAGTGCCTGGAGTTGACCCATTGTTACCACACGCAATGGTAACGGGCCTTCTGGATCAGGCACATAACTGGGATCTCCCGGCTCATCCACAAGTCGCGCGGAAACGAAGGACGAAGAATGGCCTAGTCTGACGAGCCGCCCCAGTATTTGATCAAGCACCCGGCGTTGCGAGGGGCTCAGCTCGACTTCAGGCCAGGCATACGTGACAATAGGAACCTCTGGGGTCACCGAAGGAAAGGTCCTTGGCTGCCGAACTCGGCCGTCTGGAAGCACTTTGCTCGCACTGATTGCCTGCCCGGATGTGGGCTTCGTGAGCGGCGCTGAGGATTTGGTCATCTTGTCAGCCAGCTTTTTCTCGAGCTTGTGCAGATTCTTTGTTAGTGAGTCTCTCTCCTTAGAAGAACTAGCAGTGTTCAGGGCTTGACGGGCTTGGTCAACAAGCATCTGGTCTTCGTCGAGGTCCGACGTGATGTAACTGTCGTTCACCGGAACAAACACTGTTACGACCTCTCGCTCTGAATACCGAGATGCCGCGATCAGTGGAGAACCAAGTGACTCAAACCACTCCAGAGCTGAGACTTCCTCACTGTTTCCGCCGCTTTCAAAACAAGTAGACACGAGCGCAGAGAAAAGCCTGGCGGGATGAGGAGGCCACTCTCCTCTCTTGCGATCATTGAAGGCGGTCGCCGTATAGCGGCCTGTCAGCAGCGTGAGCTCTATTGCAAGCATCTACTCAGTCGTTTCTTCGCTGATCGCCTTCAGTTCTCGGCTAAGCTGGATCAGTCCGGCCAACTTTGGAGCTGGTTTCAATGTAACTGGC
>CAZWUN010000120.1:0-13426 GCA_964637145.1 uncultured Burkholderiales bacterium | reverse complement strand
AGGCGGCCGCCATGATCCGGGTGGAAGAGACCTGGACCGACCGCAACGGCCAGCAGAGTATCGTGCTGGAGACGGCGGTGGCGCCCCTGTTCCAGGGTTGGTAGTCGCCGACCACCCGGCCGTCATCGACGGCTACGAGATCCTCGAGGCGCTCGGCCAGGGTGGCATGGGCTGGGTCTATCGAGCCCGACGCCAGGGCCAGGAGGTCGCCCTCAAGGTGCTGCGCCCGGCCGTGGGCGCGACCCTGCACGACCGACTGCGCTTTCAGCGCGAGTTTGCTCTGGCCAGTCGGCTGAATCATCCCGGTCTGGTCAAGGTTTTCGAGCAGGGCGACTTTCAGGGCCAGCCTTACTTCACGATGGAGCTGGTCGATGGCCTGACTCTGCGCGAGTTCTTCCAGGCCCGGCGAGGCCAGGACGGCTGGATGGCAAGCGTACACTCTGTCTTCACGCGTCTTTTGGAGGCCATCCAGCACATCCACCGCCACGGCGTGCTGCACCGCGACCTCAAGCCCGAGAACATCCTGGTGGAGGACTCGGGACAGCCCCGGCTGCTCGACTTCGGGCTGGCCCGTCCACGCGATCTGAAGAGCGGAGCGGTGACCGAGCCTGGCACGTTGATAGGCACGGTGCACTACATGGCTCCCGAGCAAATTCGCGGGGGCGAGCTCGACTTTCGGGCCGACCTTTATGCCCTGGGGGTCCTTCTCTACGAGACTCTGACCGGACGCCTGCCTTTCGACCACCCGGACATGATGGCGGTGGTGTGCGCCATCCTGCACGAGGAGCCGACTCCCCCTGGCTCGGGCGGCAACCTGGACGAACTGGTCTTGAAACTGCTGGCCAAGGAGCCGGCCGACCGCTACCAGAGCGCGGGCGAGTTGCTCCACGCCTGGGCGGCAGCCTGCGGAGCCACACCCGAGGAGAAGCCGGAAGCGCCCGGGCTCAGCTTGCTCACTCCGAGATTCGTAGGTCGCGAGGCCGAACTGGCCGCCCTGACGGAGGTCAAATCAGGTCTGGTGCTGGTCGAGGGGGCCAGCGGCGTGGGCAAGTCCCGCTTTCTCGAAGAGGTCGCCGCCTGTCTTCGTCAACCGACTCGCCCGGTTCTCGCCTCCCAGGCCGGGGAGACCCCTTATTCCCTCTGGCTCCCTTTCCTTCGTCGGACCGCGCTCCCCTCGAGGCTGGAGCCGTTTCGCCCGATGCTTGCTGCCGTGCTGCCCGAATTCGGATCGACCAGCCAGAATGCTGACGACCCGGTGCTGCGCTTTCGACTGTTCGAAGGCATGCGCCAACTGCTCTTGACTCTGGCCGGTAGCGACGGGCTGGTGTTGGTGCTCGAGGACCTGCACCGGGCCGACCCGGCCAGCCTGGAGTTCTTGGGGTATCTGACTCAGACGGAATTGGGCGCGCTCGTGCTGGTCGCCAGCCTTCAGGGAGAGGCGCCCCCCGGGCTGACAACTGCCAGGAAGCTCGTGCTCGATCCTCTGAGCCCGCAGCAGACGGCCGTGCTGGCCCGCTCCATGCTGGGCTACGCAGGCCTTTCAGATGACACGGTCCAGGCCTTGCACCAGGAAACAGAAGGCAACCCTCTGTTCCTGGTGGAACTGGTGCGCACGTTCGTGGGAGAAGGACGTCTTCGACTGACCCCGCAGGGCTGGAATCTGGAAAGCGGGAGCCTCAAGCCGGGCAGCATCTCGGTTACCGTCCGCCAGGCCTTGCAGCGAAGATTGGAAGGGCTCGACCCTGCCGATCTTGAGGTCGCCCGCCAGGCGGCCGTGCTGGGAATGAGCTTTGAGTTCGACCCTCTTCAAGAGGCCATGCAACTGGCTCCCGAGCAACTGCTCGAGTGCCTGGAGCGACTGACCCGCGGCCGCATCCTGGCTGAAAACCTGGAGTATCGGTTCTGCAATCGCCCCCTCTGGGAGCTACTCAGTGACAAAGCCCCTCCGGAGCTGCATCGCCGGGCAGCCCTCGTGCTGCAGGGTCGAGCCGAGCCTGCCCGCCTGGCCTACCACCACCGAATGGCCGGACAGGGGCGACTGGCCGCCGAGCAGCTGGTGCGGGCCGCCGATGCCGCTTTTGCCGTCTTTGCCTACCGCGATGCCCTGGAGCTCTTGCAGCTCTGCTCCGAGCTGCCCGAGTCCGATCAGGCGCTCAGCCCGCCCGAGTTGGAGGAACGCCGGGCCGAGGCGCTGGAGGGGTCGGGCCGCCCAGCCCTGGCTCGAAAGACCTTTGAACGACTGGTGGAGGGTGCTCGGGACCGAGAAACGCGAGTGCGATTGATGCGCAAGCTGGGAACCTGCTGCCAGCGAATGGGCGAGCTGACTCTCGCGGCCGAGGTCCTGAGCCAGGCTCTGGCCGTTGCCGGGTGTCCCCTGCCCTCGCGAAGCTGGGCTGGCTATCTGGTGGGAATGACCCGGACTCCCGTGGGCCCGGATGACGTGGCCCGCATCCTGGAGCACCTGACGCGAGTGCTCTTCTTTCTGCGCTCTCCCGGCTGGAGAAAGGACACCCTGGCCATCGGCATTCTGCAGCGAAGGCTCCTGCACAGACCTGGCTCGCGGGCCGACTCGCACCAGGCCAGCCTCACCGCCGCCTATATCCTGAACTTGACCCTCCCCCGAGCCACTCTTCCCCATTCGCGCCGCCTGCTGCTTCGGAGTGCCAGCCTCTATCGAGAAGAGCCGGACACCCTGCAGAAGGCCGCCTACTTTCGGGAAGTGGCCTTTCTCCTCTTCAACTTCGGGGATGCCCGGGATGGGCTGCGCCTGGCCCTGGAGGGACTGGAGCTGAGCACCCGCCTCGGCGACGTGCACGGGCTGGCCACTGCCAATTCCGTCATCTATATGCACTATCGCTTCTTCGGCGACCTGCGGCGGGCCCGCGAGCACTCGCTGCGGGCCCAGGCCGCGGCGCGCCAGACCGGCAACCCGATCGACCTGGCTCTGAGCACAATCAACCTGGGCACCATCCTGGCGCTGCAACGTCGCTTCGCCGAGCTCGAGGAGCTGCTGGCCGAGAACGCGGAACGGGCCAAAGGGTTTCCCTTTGCCGAAGCCTCTACTCTGTTCACGATGGCTCTGCAGGCGCTCTTCGAAGGCAGGCCGGAGCAGACGCTGAAGCTGGCTCGAGAGTGCTACCAGGACTGCAACCGGCACCAGATCCCGGTCTGGAAGCGCGAAGCGCGTGTCCTGGAGGTTCGCGCCCTGGTGGAGCTCAGCGCCCAGAACCCGGCTCTCCGGCGCCAGGCAAGTCGCCTGCTGGCCAGGGTTCGCTGGGAGCTGGCCGGCCTGGTTCCCAGCCTGGAGGCTGTCTTGAGGCGTACTCAAGGGGATCTGCTCTTGCAGTCAGGAGCCCGTGAAAAGGCCCGGCGGGACTACCTCGAGGCTCTCGATCTGCTGGTGGGCCTGGGCCATACTTACGAGCAGGGGAACACGCACATGAGCCTCAGCCGCTTCTACGAAGCCGACCAGCCCGACCGGTCTCTGCGCCACCGCGAGCTGGCCCACGAATGCTGGGCCCGCTGCGACGTGCTGCTCTAGCCAACCCTCGCCGGGGCCGGCAGCGCTTCATCCTCGGAGTAGTCGAGGCAGCGCAGGGTCTCGCCCTGCTCGAGGTAGCGCCAGCCACTCTCGGGGCAGACCAGGTGGCCCTGGTCGTCGCGCTTGCTGAGCCGGTGGCCGTGGCGGCTCATCCAGCCCATGCGGCGGGCGGGCACGCCCAGCATCAGGGCATAGTCGGGCACGTCACCCCGCACCACGGCACCGGCTCCCACGAAGGCGTAGCGACCGATGGTGGCGCCGCACACGATGGTGGAGTTGGCGCCCAGGGTCGCTCCTCGGCGCACCCGGGTGGTCATGTACTCGCTACGCCGCACGATTTGCGAGCGCGGGTTGATCACGTTGGTGAACACCATCGAAGAGCCGCAGAAGACATCGTCCTCCAGGATGACCCCGGTGTATAAAGAGACGTTGTTCTGAATCTTGACGTTGTCCCCCACCGCCACGTCGGTGGCCACCATGACGTTCTGGCCCAGGATGCAGTTCTTGCCCAGGGTGGCGCCCTTCAAGATGTGACAGAAGTGCCAGATCTTGGTCCCCGCGCCGATCTGGCAGGGCTCATCGACGTAGGCGCTTTCGTGGACGAAGTATTCATGCTCGGACATCAGCCAACTCCTTATAGCATGCGCAGCCAGAATCCCGAAAGTTCCGCGCCGATGGGGCTGTTCCTTCTCAGGACTCTATCTGGCCAAGCCGGGCCGCGGCCAGGCCAGCCTCGGCGGCCAGCCGGCCCAGGTCGGCAGCCAGTGCGCCCAGGCGCGACGAGATCTGGCCCAATTCGGCCGCCGTCTGGAGGCCCGGCTCACAGTGCTCGGTGAGCACCGCCAGCTGGGCCCCGGTGCGCCGCTCTAAGCTCTCCAGCTCGCGCAGGCAGTCGCTCAGCGCGTCCACGGGCCACTCTTGCCCCCGCTCTTCTGAAGCAGTCGAATGGGGCCGATCTCGATGTCTTTCTGAACCGCCTTGAGCATGTCGTAAACCGTCAGGGCCGCCACCGAGACCGCCGTCAGAGCTTCCATCTCCACCCCCGTGCGCCCCGTGCAACGCACCGTGGCAGTGATCAGGATGCGGTCGGGAGCGATCGTCTCGAGCTCCACCTCCACTCCCGTCAGAGCCAGCGGGTGGCAGAGTGGGATCAACTCGCTGGTCTTCTTGGCGGCCATGATCCCGGCCAGGCGGGCGGTGGCCAGCACGTCCCCCTTGGGCGCCCGGCCCAGCATCGCAAAGGTCTCCTCGGCCAGACGCAGGCTGGCCTCGGCTCGGGCCTGGCGAGCGGTCTCGGTCTTCTGTCCCACCTCCACCATGCGGGCCTGACCCCGCTCGTCGAGGTGGGAAAGCTCGCTCACGGACTCTCCCAGAGCACCGTGCCGGCCTGGCGGAAGTCGTAGCCGGCCAGGTGAGCGGTGGCCTCGCGCTTGAAATTGCTCGAGCGGATCACCTGCAAGAGCCCCTGGATGGCGAACAGGTTGAAGAACTTCTTCGGGATGGCCAGATCGAGGCGCTCGGTGAAGCAGGGCACGAAATCGAGTCGGGAAGCCTTGGCCGTGGCCGGAATGCCCAGGCCGGCGTCGGCTGCCCCGCTCGAGACGGCGGCGGCAGCCGACATGTGGGTGTAGGCTTCCTGAGCAAAGCCCCGGATCTTGCCGGTGTCGAGCTTGAGCTGGCGCAGGTGATACTCCATCAGCATGCGGGTGCCTGAGCCGAGCTGACGGTTGATGAACTGAACCTCGGGCCGGGTGAGATCGGCCAGGCCCTGAATCTGTTTGGGGTTCCCGCTGGCAACCACCAGACCCATTTCGCGCGAGAACAAGTTGACCAGCACCACCGGAAAATCGGCCCGACGCACGTGGGGAATGTTGTATTCACCCTCCTCCTCGTCGAACATGTGCATGGCCGCCAGGTGGCACAGGCCCCGCTTAAGCGCCTCCAGGCCCCGCTTGCCGCCGGTGGCGGCCGTGAACAGCGTCAGCTCGGGGTGATTGCGCATCAGCTGGCCGTTGATCACCTCGTAGGTGATGTCGTGGGTGCCCAGCAAGATGATGTTCCCCTCGATCGGGCGCACCGGCGTCAGGCGCTGCACCTGCACCAGCGTCCCGGCCGCCACCTCTTCGGTTTGGGCGCTCACCTGCACCAGCCCGTCGGCCCGCACCAGCGACATCAAGAGTGCCGCGCCGCGAGAGATGGGAACCGCCACGGTGCGCCCTCCCACGATGCCCAGCTTGACGCGCAAGAGCTCCTCGACCCCGGCCGGGGAGCTGATCGAGACGGCCAGTTCGGCCGGCTCCGTGAAGGGAGAGCTGACCGGGATGGCCATCTTGCGCTCCAGCACGGGGCGGGCAAAGAGCTTGTAGGTCAGGAAGGTGCTGACCGGATAGAAAGGCAGGCCCAGCACCGGTTTACCCTGCACCTGTCCGGTGGCCAGCGAATGGCCTGGCTTCAGGGCCACCCCGTTCAGAATCACTTCGCCCACCTCGCTCAGCAGGTGCGCCACCAGAGCCGTGCCATAGGACGGACCGGCCACCACGATCACCAGGTCATGGTCGACCAGGGCCATCAAGAGCGCCTCGCGCACCTCCTCGGCCCGCTCGGCCACCACCGGCAGTCTTCGGGGCAGGGCTCCCAACTCGGCCACCAGGGCGGCCAGAATCGGGCTGTTGGAGTCGATCATCTGGCCCACTCCGGGAGTCGCGCCGGCCGATACCAGGTGAGAGCCAAGCGGCAGAATGGCCACCCGGGGTTGGCGATAGACTTTGACCAGGCTCACTCCGCCCGCCAGCATGGCTCCAAGCTCCAGGGGCCCGACGCGATGGTCGCGCGGCAAGATGACCTCGCGGGCGGCCAGGTCCTCCCCGGTGGGGCGCACGTTGCGCCAGGGAGCCGAGGGGCGGTCGACCTGCACCACCTCGGTGGAGACGAGGCGGATCTCGTGCATCGGCACCACGGCATCGAAACCGTCAGGCAGGGCCGAGCCGTTGTCCACGAACACGCCCTCGGGGCCGAGCCTCAGCTTGACCGGCGACTCGCGGGTGGCGGCAAAGGTGGCCGTGGAGCGCACCGCCAGGCCGTCGGTGGCGGCCTGGTAGAAGTGGGGCGAGGAAATCTGGGCCACGACCGGGGCCGCCGTCACGCGTCCCACCGCCTGCACGGTGGGGATCTCCTCCACCTCCATGCGCTCGAGCGCGCCCGCGAACTCGAGCTCGGAAAACCAGCGATCGAGAGCTTCCTCCAGGGGAATCTCGTGCAGTTGGCGCTCCATCTAGCCCAGGGCCTCGAGCAAGAGTTGCTTGACCAGCTCAGGATTGGCCTTGCCCCTGGTGCGCTTCATCACCTGGCCGACCAGACTGTTGAGAGCCTTCTCCTTGCCCGAGCGATACTCGCTCACGGCGGTGGGCTGCTCCTCGATGACAGCGCGGACCTCCACCATCAGCCCCTCCCGGTCGGAGACCTGGGCCAGCCCCAGTTCCTGGACCAGGGCGGCCGGGGAGCCGCCCTGCTTGAAGAGGTGCTCGACCAGCGTGCGTCCGCCCCGGTTGGAAACGGTGCCACCGCTCACCAGGGCGATAACCTCAGCCAGGGTCGCCGGGGTGAGCGAGCTTTCCTCCACGCCGTGCCCGGCCTCTCCCGCCAGACGGGCAACCTCGTTATTGAGCCAGTTGCAGGCCGCCTTTCCGTCCGCGCCCCGGGCCACTGTCTCCTCGAAAAACTCCGACAGGGAGCGACTCTGAACCAGCAGACCCGCCTCCTCCCCCGACAGGCCAAAGCTCTGCTGATAACGCCGTGCGCGGGGCGCAGGCAGCTCGGGCAAAGAGCGATCCACCTCGGCGATCCGCTCTGCGCTGATGGTCAGCGGCAAGAGATCGGGATCGGGGAAGTAGCGGTAGTCCTGAGCCTCCTCCTTGCTCCGCATGGAGATGGTGACCCCGCGGGCCTCGTCCCAACCTCGCGTCTCCTGGATGATCCGACCGCCCTCGCGGCGGATGGCCGTCTGCCGCTCGACCTCCGAGGCGATGGCAGAGCGCACCGACTTGAAGGAGTTCATGTTCTTGATCTCGGTGCGGGTCTCGAGCCGGTCGCTGCCCCGGGGCCGGATGGAGACGTTGGCATCGCAACGCAGCGAGCCCTGCTCCATCTTGCAGTCGCTCACCCCGATCCAGCGCAGGATGTCGCGCAGGGCCACCATGTAGTCGTGGGCCTCGTCGGGCGAGCGCATGTCAGGCTCGCTGACGATTTCGAGCAGAGGCACCCCCGCGCGGTTGTAGTCCACCAGGGTGAAGTCGGATCCGCCCAGGCGGCCGGAAGCGCCCATGTGGGTGGACTTGCCGGTATCCTCCTCGAGATGGATGCGGGTGATGCCGACGCGCTTTCCTTCCAGGTCGATGTGCCCACCCGCCGCCAGAGGCAGGTCATACTGCGAGATCTGGTAGTTCTTGGGCATGTCGGGATAAAAGTAGTTCTTGCGGTCGAACTTGCTGAACTCGGCGATGGTGCAGCCGGTTGCCCGGCCGGCCAGGACCAGCATCTCGACCGCGCGTCGATTGACCACCGGGAGCGTGCCCGGCAGGCCGAGACAGACCGGGCAGACCTGGGTGTTGGGAGGGGCTCCGAACTGATTGGGGCAGGCACAAAACAGCTTGCTCTCGGTGGCCAGCTCCACGTGGACCTCGAGCCCGATGACCGTTTCAAACTGGTCGACTGTCAACGTCGCACCGCCTCCTGAGCCGCCCCCGCACGCGGCTGTGACTTGCGAGGCCTCTTGCGCAACAGCTTGACCATTTCCTCCAGCGTTTTGAGCAAGAAGTCTTGCTCGTCAACCGGTCGTGATCCAACCAGAGCACGAATCCGGTCGCTGAAAGCCTGATTCTCGATGTGCTCGTCCACGAAAAAAGAGAAAATAGGCACGGAGAACTCCTGCGAGATCTTCTCCAGGGTGGCGATGCTGGGCGACTTCACCCCTTTCTCGAGGGGTCCGATGTAGGAGGCGTTGACGCCGATGCGACGGGCGAAAGACTGCTGGGTCATCGCGTTGTCCATCCGGACGCGGCGAATCTGGCGACCGACCGTCTGCCTGAGCGATGCCATAAAGACCGGCCTCCTTCAGTGAAGAAGATCGGCGAAGCGAGTCAGGACCCGCACCAGACGGGCACGCAGGCTCGCGATCACCTCCCGGTCGACCTCAGGTACCACCTCGGGGATCACCTCCGTGGTCAAAAAGAGCCTCGGGTTGAGCGCCAGCTGGAGCCACGGAGTGCGACCGCGTCCGTGACGCCGGAGCAGATAGCCGCCCCCCACTGCGCCATTGAGGCGCACCAGTGGCGTCGACGGCGAGCGCTCGACCTCGGAAAACTCCTCCAGCAAGCAGCCTTCCAGGGACTTCAAGGTTTCGGCCGGACAGGTAGCCTCTTCGCCCTTGCCGGCTGCGTCCCCCTGGTTGCTCAGGGTAAAAATCGCCTGTTCCTGATCGCGCGCTGACATGGGCACGAGCACCCGACAGTCCAACCCCAGCCAGACCCCTCCGCGGCTGGCCGAGCGTTCGACCACCTCGTGAAAGGGACGGTGATGGCGGTCGACGAGCCGCTCCATCTCCTCGGGAGTGGGAAACCCGCTCTCGCTCCAAACGTCGTGACCCAGGCTGGACTTGCTCTTGATCACCCCATCGGGAAATTCGGGAGGCCGCTGCCTGGGATCGCGGTCCAGGTCGATGACGGCCCGGGCGACCTCGGCTTCCACCCGCCCCTGGACCCCTTCGCCAAGGGAGAAAATCTCGCGAGCGCCCGCTTCGATCTCAAAAAACAGTTGTTCGGGTGTCAGCGCGAAGCGTGGCGCCAACTCGCGGGGTATGGTGGTGCCCCCGCTCGGGATAGCCAGCAGGTATGGGAGACGTGCCATAGAGTTTCAGTCATCTTAGCACCGGGTCGGAGCCAATTCAACCACCCCGGGAACTTTGGCCCGGCCGGGCGCGTCCTGAAAATCGAGTTCGATTCTTCCACCTCCCCACGAAGAAACGGGCTCGCTCTTGAACCAACCCCGGGAAGGCCACCGGGCCGACCCGGGCGAACCCGCCCAGCGCGCAGCCCTGGGGCTGCGAGCGAGAAACAGGAGGCCACAGCTTGTTGACTACCGATTTGAGCGCCCTGAAAGACCAGATCGAGCGCGAGAGCCACCACTTCAAAGCGCTCCAAAACGAGATCGGAAAGGTGATCGTGGGCCAGTCGGCCGTCATCGAGCGCGTGCTGGTGGGCTTGCTCGCCGATGGCCACATCCTGCTCGAAGGCGTGCCCGGCCTGGCCAAGACGCTGACCTTCCGCACCCTGGCCCAGACCCTCTCGGCTCGCTTCTCCCGCATCCAGTTCACCCCCGACCTCTTGCCGGCGGACGTGGTGGGCACGACCATCTTCAACCCCCAGAGCGGCCAGTTCACCGTCAAGCAGGGTCCGGTCTTCGCCAACCTGCTGCTGGCCGACGAGATCAACCGGGCTCCGGCCAAGGTGCAGAGCGCTTTGCTCGAGGCCATGCAGGAGCGCCAGGTCACCGTGGGCGACCAGACTTTTGCCCTGCCCGAGCCCTTCCTGGTGATGGCCACTCAGAACCCGATCGAGCAAGAGGGAACCTACAACCTGCCCGAGGCCCAGGTGGACCGCTTCATGCTCAAGGTGAGGGTGGACTACCCCACGCGCGAGGAGGAAGGCCTGATCATCGACCGCATGACCCGGGGCGAGACTCCCTCTGCCTCGCCGGTGGTGCAAACTCAGGATCTGATGCGTCTGCGCAGTCTCGTTCCCCAGATCTACCTTGACGAGAAGGTCAAGGGCTACATCCTGGACCTGGTCTTCGCCACCCGCGACCCCGAGAAGGCGAAACTGGCCAAGCTCAAGCCTTTGATCGCCTACGGGGCCTCTCCTCGAGCCAGCCTGTGCCTGGCCCAGGCCTCGCGGGCCTATGCCTTCTTGCGCGGACGCTCCTACGTCACCCCGGACGACGTCAAGACCATCGGCTACGACGTGCTGCGCCACCGGGTGGCTCCCAGCTATGAGGCCGAAGCCGAGGACCTGAGCTCGGAAGCCCTGCTCCGCATGCTGTTCGACGGGGTTCCCGTGCCGTGAAGGAGGACCTCCACAAGAAGATCCGCCGCATCGAGATCACCACCTCGAAGCTGGTGGAGGAGGTCTTCGCGGGCAAGTATGAGAGCCTGTTCAAGGGCCAGGGGATGGAGTTCTCCGAGGTGCGCGAGTACCAGCCCGGCGACGACGTGCGCAGTATCGACTGGAATGTCACCGCCCGCAGCGGGCGGCCCTTCATCAAGCGCTTCGAGGAGGAGCGCGAGCTCACCGTGATGCTGATGGTGGACGCGAGCCGCTCGCTGGACTTCGGCTCGGACCAGGAGACCAAGCGGGAAAAGGCTTCCGAATTGGGGGCGCTGCTGGCACTCTCGGCCCTGCGCTCCAACGACAAGGTGGGCCTGTTGCTCTTTACCGACCGGGTGGAACGCTACATCCCCCCCCGCAAAGGAAAGCGCCACGCCCTGCGGCTCATTCGCGAGATCCTCGAGCCGGCCCCCACCGGGCACCGCACCGATCTGACCGCGGCCCTCAACCACCTCAACCGGATTCACCAGCGGCGAGCCCTGGTCTTTTTGATCTCGGACTTTCTGGGCCCGGGCTTCGAAAAGGCCCTGCGGCTTACCGAGCAGCGCCACGACCTCAATGCCTTCCGGCTCTACGACCCGCGCGAGCAGGAGATGCCGGCCCTGGGCCGCCTGCGGCTGCGCGACCTTGAGACGGGCGAACTGGTGGTGCTCAACAGCTCCTCGAGCGAGTTCCGCAAAGGCTACAAGCAAGCTGCCGCGGACCGACGGGCGAGCTTCAAGCGCCTCTTCGAGGGCAGCGGGGTGGACTACGCCGAGTTCTCCACCGCCGATTCGGTGGTGCCGACCCTGGTGCGCTTTTTTGCCACCAAGAAGGAGCGGCGAAGGCGAGCCGGCTGAGTTCGCCGCCTCGTCGTACAGTCCCAGCACCTGGGCCTACAGCTGCATCTGAAGCTGCTTCATCAGGTCAATTGTCCACTTGAAAAAGTGAGCGTCCAGCTCCTTCGTGGCTCCACGCTCGGCCAGGTAATCGAGCTGCAGCATGCGGGCTTCGAAGAGCAGCGCTTTGGCCTCGTCAGTCTTATTGGCGGCGAGTTTGGCCCGGGCGCTCAAGGTCAGCAGATGAGAACGGTGGACCCGGGTCATCGTCCTGTTCTCTAGCGCCGCATTGAGGTATCGCTCGGCCAGATCGGGTTGTTTGGAGCTCAGCGCCTGGTCCGTCAGCAATCCGATCAGGGCCACGGCAAATTCCGGCGAGCCGTAGGAAGCCACCTCCGCCCGGGCCAGTTCCAGCTCCTCTGGGAGCGCCTGGCCTTTCTTGATGCGGACCAGATGATAGAAGGCGCCAATCCCGTCGAGCTCATCCAGGCAGGTGGTCTTCTTCTCCAACCTGGCGAGCTTCGCTTCCAGGGGCTTGTACAGGCCCCCTTTGAGCTGCTGGTGGCGCTCCCACACCACCTCCTGAACCTTGGGTGTACCCGCGCGCATGCTGACCCAGAGCGTGGCCAGCAAAGGCTCCACGCTCAGCGGCGTGCCCTTGAGAGCAGCCTCGCTCTGCTGGACGAGCCAGGCCACGTCTCGCTCGAACTTTTCCTGGAAGGGCTTCCCTACGCCGGCCGCCTGCCCCAGGTTGTCCCACTCGGAAAGACAATCCCCCGTCCCCAGCCAGAGCCCCCCGCTGTTACGCAGCGTGAGGTCGGGCAACGGCTCGCGAGGCAGCAGCGCGCTGGCCCGCGCATAGCCGTCGGTCCATATCTGGGCATTGGAGGGCGAGTGAGTGTACATGAACTCCAGGCTGGCCACCTGAAAGGCCAGAATCTTGCCGCGCTGGGTCTTCACCTGGCGCGCCAGCTCCACTGCGGCCGGCAACCGTTGCCGCAGCTCCTTGGGCAGGTCGCACGCGCCGCAGGCCCGCAGAGCCAGCACCCGCAGAGCCAGCTCTTGCTCGGCGAGTTGGAGCTTGTGAGCTTCCTCGATGACCGGGTCAAGAATGTTCAAAGTCTTGGGATCGCTGGCCCGCACACCAGCCAGAGCCGAGAGTGCCTCGACGGGGATCAGCCAGCGCTGCTCGGCTGGCAGCGCCACCATTCCTTTCAGAGTCTGGGTCGGGACCTTGTCCGGCTGAGCGGTGACCCAGCGATCCACCAGCCAGTAGGCGCCTATATCGGTCAGGCCACGTAGCTCGTGCTCCGGGGTCTGGGTCTGCTCGGCCGCGAGCGGCGCGAGAAGCAGTAGGAAGAGCAGCAGCGTGTGTCTCACACCCACCGCGAACGGCCCTGAGGTCTTGAGGCTGACCGAGTCGCCGACGAGGCCGCCCCACCTGTGCCCAGGGCGGGAAGCCAATGGTAACGCATTGACCGCGTTTCGAGTCGATTCGGACTCGGTCCTCCGATCGACACCCGGCTCGGTCGACTGAAAATCCACTCGGGATTCAAGGCTGATTGCTCAGAAAAAAACGCAGCGTGACGGCGTAGGTGCTGACCACGCTCGGGTCATTGGGGTGCTGGTGGCGGGCGTTGACCCGCGCGGTCAGCACCCGCGAGCCGGTGGGCAGGTCGAAGGTGATGCTGCCGGTCGGTCCCAGAAAGGCCATGCGCCGCACGTTGCCCTGAAAGTCGCGCTGCAGCCAGCCGCTGGCGGCCATGGAGAGCACCGCCCGGTCGGGCGGGGCCGGGTCGCCCGGCTCCCAGTCCGGCTCACCCGTGGGCAAAACCTGCAGCACGCCATTCTGGATGCGGGGCAGCCAGTAGGTGATGCTCGTCCCCCCTGCAGCCACCGACTCCACCCGG
>CAZWUN010000119.1:0-13523 GCA_964637145.1 uncultured Burkholderiales bacterium | reverse complement strand
GCCCAGCGCGAGGAGGCGGCGGTGCCCAGCACCATCCACTGCGACCACCTCATCCGGGCCCAGGCCGGAGCCGGCCCGGACCTTGAGCGGGCTCTGGAAGAGAACAACGAGGTCTATGCTTTCCTCAAGTCGGCTGCCGCCCGCTACGGACTGGGCTTCTGGAAGCCGGGCAGCGGCATCATTCACCAGGTAGTGCTGGAGAAGTATGCCTTTCCGGGTGGGCTGATGATCGGCACCGACAGTCATACCCCCAATGCCGGCGGCCTGGGCATGCTGGCCATCGGCGTGGGCGGGGCCGACGCCGCCGAGGTGATGGCCGGGCTGCCCTGGGAAGTGCGCTCGCCCAAGCTGGTGGGCGTCCACCTCAAGGGCAAGCTGAGCGGCTGGACCTCCCCCAAGGACGTCATCTTGTGGGTCTGCGGCAAGCTGACCACGGCCGGCGGCACCAACAAGATCGTAGAATACTTCGGTGAGGGCGCGCGCAGCATCAGCGCCACCGGGCGCGGCACCATCACCAACATGGGCGCCGAGCTGGGCGCCACCACCTCGGTCTTCGCCTTCGACGAGCGCACCGCGGCCTATCTGCGTGCCACCGAGCGAGCCGAGGTGGCCGACCTGGCCGAGAAGTACCGCGAGTATCTGACCGCCGATGCGGATGTTGAGGCTCACCCGGAGAAATACTTCGACGAGCTGCTGGTGCTCGATCTGTCCACTCTGGAGCCCTACATCGTTGGCCCCCACTCGCCCGACCGGGCTCGCCCCCTCTCCGAGCTCAAGGCCGAGGTCGCCAAAGAGGGTTGGCCCCAGGAATACAAGGCCTGTCTCATCGGCAGCTGCACCAACTCGAGCTACGAGGACATGGAGCGAGCCGCCAACATCGCCCGACAGGCCGCCGCCAAAGGCATCAAGGCGCGTTCCAACCTGATGGTCACGCCCGGTTCGCAGCAGATCTTCGAGACCATCCAGCGAGATGGCCAGATGAAGGCTTTCCACGAGGTGGGCGCGGTGGTGCTGGCCAACGCCTGTGGCCCCTGCATCGGTATGTGGAACCGCCAGGACGTGGCTCCTGGCGAGACCAACGCCATCCTGACCAGCTACAACCGCAACTTCCCCACGCGAAACGACGGCAACGCGGATACCCTGGCCTTCATCGCCAGCCCCGAGCTCGTCATGGCGGCTGCCCTGGCCGGCCGGCTCGACTTCAACCCCGTCAAGGACTCGCTGGACGGGCTCAAGTTCGATCCTCCTACCGCTCCCGAGCTGCCCCCCAACGGCTTCGTCATCAGCTGGGACGGCTTCGTGGCACCGCCTGAGGACCGCAAGTCGGTCACGGTCAAGGTCGACCCCGCCTCGAGTCGGCTGGAGATCCTGGAGCCCTTCGACCCGTGGCACGGCAAGGACTACGTCGAGTTGCCCGTGCTGGTGAAGACCCAGGGCCAGACCACCACCGACCATATCTCCCCCGCCGGCAAAGTGTGGCTGCCCCTACGCGGTCATCTCACCGGCATCAGCCACAACATGCTGCACGGGGCGGTGGACGCCGCCACCGGCAAAGTGGCCGATCCGGTCAACATGAAGGTGGCCGGTGTGGATCGGCCCGCCTCCCCCTGGGCCCTGCGGGCCATGGAGCTCAAGCAGAGCGTCATCGTGGGCGACCGCAACTACGGCGAGGGCTCGTCCCGCGAGCATGCGGCCATGTCGCCACGCCTGCTGGGCGTGAAGGCGGTCATCACGCGCAGCTTCGCCCGCATCCACGAGACCAACCTGAAGAAGCAGGGCATCCTGCCGCTCACTTTCTCCTCGCCCGAGGACTACGACAAAATCCACAAGGACGACAAGATCAGCCTGCTCGAGCTGGACAAACTCGCCCCCGGCCAGCCGGTCAAGGCGGTGGTCACCGACAAAGACGGCAACAAGCACGAGTTGAGCCTGAATCACACCATGACCACCGAGCAGATCGACTGGTTCAAAGCCGGCTCGGCCATGAACTCGGTGCGCCAGCGCGAGAAGGTCGGCTAAAGTGAAGTGCTGAAGGTTTTGCAGAAACTGGCGCCGACAGACTTGTATGGAGGCGCCCCCGAAGGATAGGCAAAACCTTCAGCACGTAACGCTCAACACATTAAAGACTGAGCCGCGCCGTCTCGTAGGCTCGTAGCAGCTCGATGGAGGGCTCCAGCCCCAGGTCGCGCTGCAACAGCTTGCGACAGCCCTCGAAACGACGCACCGCCTCGGCCGGGCGCTTGAGGGCCAGGTAGGCGTTGAGCAGCTTCAACCAGGCCTCCTGGTGATACGGGTCGAGCTCCAGAGTGCGCTCGGCCAGTTCGAGCACCGAGGCCGGGTCGGCCTCCTGAGAGAGCAGGGTCTCCAGGGCGGTGAGCACCAGCCGCTCGACCCGGGTGCGGCGCAGCAGCACCCAGTCGGCGTACTGACCCTCCAGGTAGGGACCGCGGTACAGGTCCACCACCCGGCGGCAGGCTTCCGGCTCCCGAGCACCGGCTGCGGCCCGCTCGAGCTCATCGTAGTCATGCCAGCGAGGCAGCTCGGGGTTGAGCTGGACCCCCTGCGATGCCCGCACGACGTAATTCAGCTCTCCGGGCCAGCCGGGAGGGCGCAGGTTGCTGCGCAGGTGCGAGAGTGTGGCCGACAGGTTTCGCTTGCCTCGCGGCTCCTCGGGCCAGAAGACTTCGGTCAGCAGGTCCTCACTGACGGGGCGGCCCTGTTGGGCGGCCAGAAAGGCCAGCATCAATCGGACTTTGGGACTCTTCCACTGGCGATCCTCCAGCCGCACGTCCCCGTGAAAGACTTCGAACGGACCCAGGGAAAAGAGCCGCAGCATGGGCGGTCCGGCCACACCGCTGCGCGGCTGGGCCGCCTGGCGCACCTCTGGATCGGGATCCTCGGAGAGCAGGCGCAAGCCCTCCTCGGCCCACATCCCCCACGACCCGGCCAGGGCCCGGGCTGCCGCCCGGCGAGCTGGCACCGAGAGCTGACCTCGCAGCAAGAGCGCGTTGAACTCGCGAGGCGCCTCCCGGGCCAGGCTGGCCAGCAAGGACTCGCACCCGGGCTGAAGCAAGAGCCAGTCCAGTCCCCAGCGGGCCAGATCTGCTCTCGCCTGTAACTGCTCGGGCTCGAGCAAGGTGGCCAGGGCCCCCTCGGGAGGTGCCCCGGCACTCCAGCGAGCCTCCACCAGGGCGGCCAGAGCTGCCTGAGGACGCAGACCGAGCCGGCTAGAAAGTCCCGCTGCCTCGCGAGCCAGTTGGCCGGCCTCGACCCCATCCAGCAGCAAAGCTGCCTCCAGGGACGAGCGAGCGGTGGCCAGAGGGCCAACCTGGCGAGCCAGCTCCACCGCCCGGCGGGCCTGCTCGGCGTCCCCCAGACGGGCCAGGCCCAGCCGGGCCTCGACCTGCTCGCGAGCCGACCCGTTCTGAGCCAGGCTCTCATAGGCACTTCGAGCGCTCTCGGGAGATTGCGAGCGCTCCAGGGCACGGGCCACCGAGAGCACGCTCACGCCGTTCCCGCTCGGCTCGGGCAGGGCGGCCTGGTCGAGGGCGGCCAGAATCTCCGGGTCGGCCTCCTCCTCCAGCCCGTCGGCCCGAGCCTGGCAGGTGGCCGCGATGCGCTGCTGCAGGTCGGTCGGTTGGCCGGGTGCAGCCTTGCTCAGGGCCCGTGCCAGGGTCAGCAAACGAGTCTCCAGAGCGGGCCCGGCCGCCATCCCGAGAGCCAGGGCCACGGTCTCGGCCAGACGTCCGGCTTCGCGAGCCGAGCCGTGGGCCTCGAGGGCCTGTTCCAGGCCCCAGACTGCAGTCTGGAGTAGATCCAGCTCCCGCTGGCTGACGACCCTGGCCAGACGGCAACGCTCCGCTTGGCGCTCCACCGCCTCCATGAACTCCCCCACCCGGAAAGGCTTCTTCAGGTAGTCGCCCACTCCGAGACGAATGGCCCGGATCGAGTCGGCCTCGGTGGAATAGCCCGTAATGACGATGCTGCGAATGTCGGGCTGCTGGCTCTTCACCTGGCCCAGGGCCGTCAGGCCGTCGGTTCCCTCCATGCGCACGTCGGCGATGATCAGGTCGAACTGGCCCTGGCGACCGCGCTCGATGGCCTCGTCACCGCGCCCCACGGCCACCACCTGGTAGCCACGACCGGCCAGCGTGCTCTCGAGCAACTCGCGCAGGGTTTCGTCGTCTTCCAATAGCAGGATGCTCAGGGACTCCATTGGGGGCGCTTCTTCGCACTCCCTGGGAAGCAACCCTATGACAGCCGGTAAGCTCAGTGAGCCGCCGAGGACAGAGCCAGCACGACCTGAACGCTGCCGTGAACCGCGTCCAGGATGGCCTGGCTGCCCCTCAAGTGGGCCGAAACGACCTTGACCAACGCTCCGTCCTGATCGATCTGCGAGCAGCCCTGGGCTGCACGGATGAAATCGCGCACCGTGTCGCGGCAAGCCGGTTCAGAGAGCAGCGCCAGCAGGCGCTCGGGCTCGGGACTTCGCAACTCGCAAGCCCGATTGAAGGCCTCATCGCCCTCGACTCTTGCGTCGCGCAGGGGCCAGGCTCCCGCCTGGGCGATCTGAAAGGAGAACCCCGGGGAGGTCGGAAAGCTGGCCATGACGGCCACGTGGCTCAGAGGTGCCCCTTCCACCACCTTGACTCCGATGCCCAATTGCACCCAAACGCCCTGGACCGAGCCTGAAAAGAGGTCGGGACCGGTCGACTCCAGTCCCAGCATGCCTGCCGCCTCGACCAGAGCCTCGCGGCGCCGCCGAGCAAAGTGGGCCAATAGCCAACCACCCGCCCCCAGCAGGCCCACCAGACCGGTCAGGAAGGCCACTCCCCCCAGGTCCATGGTTTGAACCCTCCGAATTGTTTTTCTCTGGAGAATAGCTACGCGGAGACGGTGCCGGTTGACCGGCGTGTTAAACTTCCCCCCCGCCAGGGCGGCGCAGACCTTTCAAGCGGCGCGAGGCTGAGGTAGAATAGGAAAGATGTCCGACCCTATCCGCTCGCTGGGCAAGCTGACCCCTCCCCCCTGGACTCTCAGCCGCACTATGGCTCACGAGCCGTTCTCCCAGCCCACCGAGACTTTCTCCTCGGGCGTGACCCTGCTCGAGTCCATTCAGCAGACGCGCACGGCGACGACGACTCCTCTGCCCGGCTACCAGGTCACCGTCGAGGTTCCCGCCTCGATGATCGGCGGTCTTTCGGGCTATGTGGTCAACCTGGTCAGCAGTCAGCAAGTGCTGCGACCGACCGTGCGCGACGCCGAGGTCATTCCCGAGGGCGATCGGGGCATCTTGACCCTCTCTCTGGACGGTCCGGTACCACCCGAGTCCCGGGTGCTGCTGACGACCACCACCGGGCAGGCCTACGCGCCCACCATGCTGGCGGTGTTGCCCGAGGAGCAGCCTCCTCCCCCGCCCCGCCCCGACCTCTCCCACCTGGCAGCCATCAGCCCGGCTCACCTCAATCCACCCGAGGATGTGCTGGCGGCGCTGCGTCAGGCTCGCAGAGTGCTGGTGGTGTGTCACTCTCCTCCCGATGGGGATACGGCCGGCAGCGGGCTGGGTTTGCGCCGCACCCTCCAGGCCCTGGGCAAGGAGGCCGACCTCTTGCTCGACGGCGCTCTGCCGGGCTGGATGCGCCAGCAGGCCGAGCCGGGCGAGTTCAAGACGTTCGAGGAAGTCCAGCATCAGGACTACGACCTGGTGGTGGTCGTGGATGTGGCTCAGGCCCACCGGATCGGCCGGGCCAGCGAGCTGGTGAGCCGCGCCCCCCAGGTGGTGGTGCTCGACCACCACGACGACGATCCCACCCCGGAATCGTTAGGAATGCAGGGCCAATTGACCAGGTGGATCGCTCCCACCGACGCCACTGCCGTTCTGGTGGCGGCCGTAGCGGAGAAGCTGGCGCCCTCGAGCTGGGAAGGGATCGCCCCCCCTCTGGTGACCGGCATTCTGACCGATACCCAGCTCTTCCAAAAGCCGGTGCGAGGCGAAACCGGCCCCATCCTCAAGTACTTGCTCGAGAAGCGGGGCGGAGGCCAGCTCGAGCAGGCCTGTCGCCGGGTCGAGAGCCACCTGGCCGACGAGGCCAGGGGGCTGTTGATGGAGCCCATGCGCTTCAAGGGAGCCCTGCTCTCGCCTGAGGGCGAAGCCCTGCGCCAGGCCGCCCTGGCCCAACAACAGGGCTATCGCGAGGAGCTTTCACCGGGACTGGGGCTGATGGTCGTCTCGGCCGAGGCCCAGAAGCTGGCCACCAGCTCGGGCAAGCTCTCCGATCCCGAGACCAACCGGGCCGACCTGCAGGACGCCTTCTTCGCGCGCCTCGACCAGCTGGCTGGCGAGCTGCCGGTGGCGGCGATGCTGTGGGAGCAGCCCGATCACATCCACATCGCCATCCGCTCCCAGGATCCGGCCCTGGCCAGCCAGCTGGCCCACACGCTGGGCGGTGGGGGCAAACCGGGCCTGGCTGCGGCGCATCCGAAGCTGCCGCTGTCAGAAGTCGTGGAAATCGTACGAGGCTGGTCCCAGGTCAGCCGGTCTTGAGCCGATAGCCCACTCCGGCCTCGGTCACCAGGTGGCGAGGACGCACCGGATCAGGCTCGATCTTGCGCCGCAGGTTGCTCACGTTGACCCGCAAGAGGTGGGTCTCATCCCCATACTCCGGGCCCCACACTTTGGCCAGCAGCTGGCGGTGGGTCAGCACCTTGCCGGCGTGCAACACCAGCTGGCGCAGCAGCTCGTACTCGGTGGGGGTCAACTGGACTTCGCGCTCCTGGCTCAGCACCCGCCGGGCAGCCAGGTCCACCAGCAGCTCCTCGTGGCGAAAGACCGGATCCTCCACCGGCAGCTGCTGAGAGCGCCGCAGCGAAGCCCGCACTCGGGCCAGCAACTCGGGCAACCCGAAGGGCTTGGTCAGATAGTCGTCGGCTCCCGCGTCCAGGGCAGCCACCTTCTGCTTCTCCCCCTCCAGAACCGACAGCACCAGGATGGGAGCGGAGCTCCACTCGCGCAGCTGGCCGATCACGTCCAGGCCGGTCATGTCCGGTAGGCCCAGGTCCAGGATGACCAGTTCGGGGCGGTAGTCGGGAGCCAGGGCCAGAGCCTCGGCTCCCGTGGAAGCCTCCTTGACCTCGTAGCCGTGGGCCGTTAGCGAGACCCGCAAGAACTTGCGGATTCCGGACTCGTCATCCACCACCAGAATTCGGGGTTGTCCTCTCACGCAGCCTCCTCGAGCGGTATCTGGATCACAAAGGTGCTCCCGCCGCCTGGCCTTTCTTCCACCCAGAGCGACCCGCCGTGCAACTCCACCAGCCCCCGACTGATGGCCAGCCCCAGCCCCGTTCCACTGACCTTGTCGGACAGGCGAAAGAACTTGTCGAAAACCCGCTCGCGGGACTCGGCGGGAATGCCCTCTCCCCGATCCGAGATGCGGATCTGGGCCCGGCGGGCGATCTTGTCCACCACCCGGGCCTCGATGTGCACCGGAGATCCCTCGGGCGAGTACTTGGCGGCGTTCTCAAGCAGGTTGTAGAGCACCTGACTGAAGGGCACGAAATCCACCGGGATCATCGGGAAGTCGGCCGGAATCTCCACCTCGACCGGGCGAGCGGCGTAAACCTGCTCGAGGCGTCCCAGGGCGCTTCCGATCAGATCGCTGAGCTCGCAGGGCTCTCGGTTGAGGTGAGTCTGACGTGATTCCACCCTGGACATGTCCAGCAGGTTGACCACCAGACCGCGCAGTCGCTCGGTCTGCTCGCGAGCGCTGGCCAGCAGGCTGGCCCGGGCAACTTCATCGCCCTGCACCGCCGGGTCGAGCAGACTGTCCAGGCTGCCCATGATGGAGGTAATGGGTGTCTGCAGGTCGTGAGAGACCGAATTGAACAAGATTGTGTGCAAGCGCTCGGTTTCCTCGAGCAACTGGGCACGACGAGCCTCTTCGGTCAGTCGCACCCGGTGCAAAGCCATGGCCTCGAGATTGGCCAGAGTCTCCACGAGCTGACGCTGGGATGCGGTCAACTTCTGGCCTTCCAGCTTCAAGCGGAGCACCGCCACCGTTTGCTCACCCTGCCGCAGGGGAAAGTAGAAGTCGCTGACAGCCGGCAGGGTATCGGTGCCGCACCCGGCCGGCTGGCCGTTGCGGTAGCTCCAGGTGGCCACGGCCGCGTCCTCGGGGGTGGAGAGCTGGTGGAGCGAAGCCGGATGCACCACCAGCCGCTCTCCCTGAGGTAGGTAGAGAGTGGCCGGCACACCCAGGGGACCTTGCAGGCTGGCCATCAGGGCCACCACGATCTCATGCTCGCTGGCGGCCAGAGCCAGGTCGCGACTGAGCGCGAAGGCTGCCATCACCTGCAACTGGCTGCGGCGGGAGGCCTGCACCTGGTCGCGCTCGCGGGCGGTCAGGTCGCCCACCAGCAGGCCCACCACCAGCAAGGCCGTAAAGGTGACAAAATACTCGGTGTCGCTGACCGCGAACGTGTAGCGCGGGGGCACGAAGAAGAAGTCGAAGGCCAGCACGCTCAAGGCCGCCGACAGGGCGGCCGGGCCGCGACCGGACACCAGAGCCGTGAGCACCACCGCCAGGAGGTAGAACATCACCAGGTTGGTGACATCCAGATACGGATCCACCAGCTCGCCCAGACCCGTCATCAGGGCCACCAGGGCCAGCGCCAGGCCGTAAGCACGCCAGGAGGCCAGGGCCGGCACTGAGCGCGGTCGAACCGAGCTGGTCTCCGCCGGCCCGCGCGAGATGACCACCACGTCGATGTCGCCGCTCTCCTCGATCAAGCGGTCGCTGATGGAACGGCTCCACCAGGGGGTGCGGTCCGAGCGGCCCATGACCACCTTGGTCACGTTCTGGCCGCGGGCATACTCCAGCGTGGTGGCCACCAGGCTCGAGCCGCTCAGGCGGACCGTGCGCGCACCCAGCGACTCGGCCAGGCTGAGGTTGCTCTCCAACTGCTCGCGGTCAGCATCGCTCAACGACGACTCGGGGCTGTCGACGTAGAGCGCCTCCCAGCCGGCCTTCAGCTGGGTGGCCAGCCGGCGGGTGGCCCGGATCAGGCGCTCGGAGAACGGGCTCGGACCCACGCACACCAGCAGCCGCTCCGATGCTGGCCAGGGCCCGGCGATGGCCATGAGCTGCATATGAGCCCGCATCTGGAAATCGACCCGCTCGGCCGCCCGGCGCATCACCAGCTCGCGCAAGGCGGCCAGCTTGCCGGGCCCGAAGAAGTTCTCGGCCGCATAGCGGGCCTGGGTGGGGATGTAGACCTTGCCTTCCTTGAGGCGCTGCAACAGATCCTCGGGAGGCAGGTCGATCAGCTTGATCTCGTCGGCTTCGTCGAGCACCCGGTCTGGCAGCGTTTCGCGCACCTTGACCCGGGTGATCTGTGCCACCACGTCGTTGAGACTCTCCAGATGCTGAATGTTCAGCGTGGTGTAAACGTCGATGCCGGCTTTGAGCAGCTCCTCGACGTCCTGCCAGCGTTTGCGGTGGCGAGAACCGGGCACGTTGGTGTGGGCCAGTTCGTCCACCAGCACCAGCTGCGGCTTGCGCTGGAGGATCTCGTCCAGGTCCAGCTCTTCCAGCACCACCTCACGATAGGCCCGCGACCGGCGCGGGAGAATCTCCAGACCGGCCAGCATGGCCTCGGTTTCCGCCCTCCCGTGCGTGTCCACCCAGCCCACCAGCACCGGCACGCCCTCCTCGTGCTTCTGGCGAGCGGCCTCCAGCATGGCATAGGTCTTGCCCACCCCGGCGCAGTAACCCAGGAAAATCTTCAGCCGGCCGCGGTGCGCTCGCTGCTCCTCGGCCTGGACGACGGCCAGAAGGTCCTCTGGATTGGGACGGTGGACAGTATCGGGCAAGGCTGCTGGTTTCGCCGTATCGACCGGCTCATCCCCGGTCCAGGGCCTGGTTGAGTTGCAGAACGTTCACTCGCGGCTGGCCGAACAGGCCAAACTGGCGACCCTGGGTGTGCGCCTCCACCAGCTTCTGCACGGCCGCCGGGTCCATCTGGCGGGCGGATGCGACCCGGGCCACCTGGTAGCGGGCGGCTTCGGGGGAGATGTGGGGGTCCAGGCCGCTGCCTGAAGCGGTGATCAGATCCACCGGCACCGGCCGGATCGGCCCAAGAGCCTGGAGACGAGCCGTGGCGGCCTCGAAGAGCTTGGCGTTCAGCGGCCCCAGGTTGGAGCCCGAGGAAGCCCCCCCGTTGTACGGCGTCGGACCGGTAGCCGACAGCCGGCCCCAGAAATACCTGGGATCGCTGAACTCCTGGCCAATCAGTTGAGCTGCATCGCCCCTGGCCTGGGTGGGGAAAAGCAGGCTTCCCACCAGCGTCACGCCGACCGGGTAGACCACGCCGGTCAGGATGGTGAAGAGCGCATAGAGGATCAGGGCGGGCTTGAGGTGTTTCACTGTCCGACTCCCAGGGCGACGAGCGCCAGGTCGATGAGTTTGATCCCCACGAAGGGAGCGATCAAGCCGCCCACTCCGTAGATGAGCAGGTGGTCACGCAGCAACTGAGCCGCCCCCACGGCGCGATAAGGCACTCCCCGCAGAGCCAGCGGGATCAGGGCAATGATGATCAGGGCGTTGAAGATCACCGCTGACAGGATGGCGGTCTCGGGGTTTCCCAGGTGCATGAAGTTCAGCTTGTCGAGCACCGGATAGGTGGTCGAAAACGCCGCCGGGATGATGGCGAAGTACTTGGCCACGTCATTGGCGATGCTGAAGGTGGTCAGAGCTCCGCGGGTCATCAGCAGTTGCTTGCCGATCTCGACGATCTCGATCAATTTGGTGGGGTTGGAGTCCAGGTCGACCATGTTGGCCGCCTCGCGGGCCGGTTGGGTGCCCGAATTCATGGCCACGGCCACGTCGGCCTGGGCCAGAGCGGGCGCGTCGTTGGTGCCGTCTCCGGTCATGGCCACCAGCCTGCCCCCGGCCTGGTATTCTCGAATCAAGGACAGCTTGTTCTCGGGTGTCGCCTGGGCCAGGAAATCGTCCACCCCGGCCTCGGCCGCGATGGCAGCCGCGGTCAGGGGATTGTCGCCGGTGATCATCACCGTCTTGATCCCCATGCGTCGAAGCTGGGAGAAGCGCTCTTTGATGCCGCCCTTGACGATGTCCTTGAGGTGGATCGCGCCCACGGCCCGCTCGTTCTCGGCCACCAGGAGCGGCGTGCCACCCTGTTTGGCGATGGCTTCGGTGGCCTCCACCAGCTCGGAGGGGCAATCCCCTACCCAGCTGGTGATGGCATCCGGAGCCCCCTTACGAATCCGAGTACCATTGAAGTTCACCCCGCTCACGCGGGTCTGAGCCGTGAAAGACACGAACTCGGCGTGCTCGGGCAGCTCGGGAGCCCGCAGTCCGAACCTGTCCTTGGCCAGCACCACGATGCTGCGCCCTTCAGGCGTCTCATCGGCCAGCGAGGAGATCTGGGCCAGGCGGGCCAGCTCCTTCTCGGCCATCCCCTTGATCGGGAAGAAAGCCACCGCCTGCCGGTTGCCCAGCGTGATGGTTCCCGTCTTGTCCAGCAAGAGCACGTCCACGTCTCCCGCGGCCTCCACCGCACGCCCCGACATGGCCAGCACGTTGCGACGGATCAGGCGGTCCATCCCGGCGATACCGATGGCCGACAGAAGGCCACCGATGGTAGTCGGAATCAGGCAGACCAGCAAGGCCACCAGCACCGTCAGGGTGACGGGCTGGCCCTGGCCAGCCGCCTCCACGCTGTAGAGCGAGAAGGGGTAGAGCGTCACCACCACCAGCAAGAAGATGATCGTGAAGCCCGCCAGCAGGATGTTCAGGGCGATTTCGTTGGGGGTCTTCTGCCGCCTGGCTCCCTCCACCATGGCGATCATGCGGTCGAGGAAGCCCTGGCCAGGGTCCTGCTCGATGCGTATTACCAGCCAGTCGCTCAGCACCCGGGTGCCCCCCGTGACCGCGCTGCGGTCGCCTCCGGACTCCCGGATGACAGGCGCGGACTCGCCCGTGATGGCGCTCTCGTCCACCGAAGCGATGCCGTCTACCACCTCGCCGTCGGCCGGGATCGACTCGCCGGCGCTCACCAGGACCAGATCGCCCCTCCGAAGGTCGGTGGAAACCACCTCCTCGAGGTCCTCTCGATTCTCAAGGCTGTGTAGGCGATGGGCGCTGGTCTGTTGACGGCTGCGCCGCAGGGCATCGGCCTGAGCCTTCCCACGGCCCTCGGCCAGCGACTCGGCAAAGTTGGCGAACAGCACGGTAAACCAGAGCCAGAGGGCGATCTGCACGGTAAACCAGTCCAGGTCGCGCAAGGCCATCGCCGTGACCAGCACACTGCCCACCTCCACCACGAACATGACCGGATTGCGGGCCATGTGGCGCGGGTCGAGTTTTCTGAAAGAGTCTTTGAGGGCTCGCAAAAACATGTTAGAACACAACTCCGGTGGACAGCATGAAGTGCTCGACGATAGGTCCGAGGGCCAGCGCCGGCAAGAAGGCCAGGGCTCCCACCACCAGCACCACCGTCACCAGCCAGAAGATGAAGAGGGGGCCGTGGGTGGGCAGGGTGCCAGGGCCCGGAGGCACCTTCTTCTTGGCCACCAGCGAGCCAGCCAGAGCCAGCACGGGGAGTGCCAGCCAGTAGCGGCTGACCAGCATGGCCAGGCCACCCCCAACCGAGTAAATCGGCCCGGTCGCGGTCAGTCCGCCGAAAGCACTCCCATTGTTGTTACCCATGGAGGTGAAGGCGTACAGGATCTCGCTGAAACCGTGGGGACCGGTGTTGGCCACCGCCCCTCTGGCAGCCGGATCCACCATGGCCCAGGCGCTCAAGCCCAGCACCACGGCCGGCATGATCAAGATGACCAGGGAGCACATCTTGATGTCGTAAGCCTCAATCTTCTTGCCCAGGTACTCGGGAGTGCGTCCGACCATCAATCCAGCCGTAAAGACGGCCACCAGGGCAAAGACCAGCATGCCGTAGAGCCCGCTGCCAACGCCCCCGTAGACGACCTCGCCCAGTTGCATCATGACCAGGGCGCACAGGCCCCCCAGCGGGGTGAAGGAGTCGTGCATGGCGTTGACCGACCCGTTGGAAGCAGCTGTGGTGCAAACCGCGTACAGGGCCGAGAGAACTGTGCCAAAGCGCACTTCCTTGCCTTCCATGTTGCCGGCCGAAATGTCCACGCCCATGGCTGCCAGCCGTGGATTACCCTGCATCTCGGCCAGCACGCAGAAGGCCACCACGGCCGCGAAGATTATCGTCATGGCGGCCAGCAGAGCCCAACCCTGACGGCGATCTCCAACCATTTGCCCGAAGGTGTAGCAGAGGGCCGCCGGGATCAGCAGAATCGAGAGCGTCAGGGCGAAATTGCTCAGCGGGGTCGGGTTCTCGAACGGATGGGCCGAGTTGGCGTTGAAGAAGCCCCCGCCGTTGGTGCCCAGTTGCTTGATGGCCACCTGGGAGGCGGCCGGACCGCGGGCTACGACCTGCTCGGTCTGACCCTGGAGGGTCTTCACCGACTCGTAATCGCC
>CAZWUN010000118.1:0-13546 GCA_964637145.1 uncultured Burkholderiales bacterium | reverse complement strand
GCTGGGTGGTCGGTCTGGCACTGGCCTGCATCCACGAGACGCTGCGCTCCATGAGTCGCAAACCTACTTCTGTGTAGCTTTGAAGCCGAGTTTCTCGAGCTCCAAGGCCAGCTCTGCGCTAAGGCGCTGGCGCCCGTCAATGTTGAGATGGACGACGTCCCAGAAGTAATCGTCCGGGAGGCTTGCGCGCAGGTCCAGGACCTTATGCTCTCCGGCCAGGGCGAGCATCTTGGTGCCGGCCACCGGGGGCACCTTTTCGCGCAGGCGGGTAGACTCCGGCATCAGCACGATGACGATTTGCGCCCCGGTTCCGGACAGCTTCTCCAGTACCTCGGAGAAAATCTCCGCCTGCGAATCTTTGACGTACGAGCCCGGGTTGAAATATCCGTCGTCACGCCAAACTCTCAGCTGTTTCTCGGAATGGCGCGCAAGTGCGTGGCCAAACTTGGGAGCGACCACGAATTCCGCGTCCCTTTCGACCTGCAGCAACTTGAGCTGGGAGCGGATCTGGCCGGTAAGGTCGGCATAGTCTTCGCGAATCAGGGGCCGGCGAGCGAGCCAAAACCACTTGGAAAGGACTTTGGGGATGACGAAGCCCCGGTTCGCCAGCCACATCGGATGCACACCCACGACAATCAGCCGAGGATGCAAGTTGCGCTCGAGCATGGGCCTGGAGTAGCGTTCCAGATCGGCCATCAGGCGTCCGGCGCCAGCAAGATTCAGCCAGGTGGAGCCCAGCTTGGACTCGAGATACTCGGGGTCGACCCCCATGCCCATGGTGGACAGGCCCAGCAAGACGCAGGGCGAGTCGGCCGTGACTCCAGTCATCCTGTTGGCCTGTCGCCGAATGCGGACCTGGCCGAGGTCTTGAAAGGCCAAGCCCATCGCGAAGTTCACGACCAGGATACTCAGCAGCAGGCCGGCCAGCACCCGAGCGAGGCTAAGGTAGCGCTTGGGGTCCAACAGGGTCAGAATCCCTGGTAGAGGAATTGCTCGCCCCGGTTCATCACGGCCATGGCCAGAGTGAGCCGAAAAGCGATCCAGAGCAAGGTTAGAACTCGGTTCATGCGATCAACCAGAGAGAAATTGCTACGAATTCAAAAGTAATTGCTGTCATAATCCACCGGATGGGCTGATTCGCCAGGTAGGCCTTGCGGCCCTTTCTCCCCCATCTCTGCAACATGGCTTCCTGGTATGCCTTGCAGACGATCAGCCCGACTGCATGGTAGAGGCCCCAGATAAGAAATTTGAACCCGAATCCGTGCCACAACCCACACAGGCCAAAAGAGACGAGGTAGGCGACAGCTCCAGAGAGCAGGGGCCAGCGGCTTTTCCACGAGCGGGCCAGGGTCAGTTGCACAGGAATAAACAAATGGAAACGGATGAATTTGGACAGACTGATGTGCCAACGCTCCCAGAAATCGATAATATCGCGCGCCAGCAAGGGGCTCCGGAAGTTCTCGGGGGTCTGAAGGCCCAGGAGTTTGCCCGTTCCCACCGCGATGTCGCTGTAAGCGCTGAAGTCAAGATAGACCCAGATGTAGTAAATTTGGATCTCGATAAAGGTGTAGAGCTGATCGGGATTTTGAAAATTCGACAAGAAGATTCGGTCCAGCGTTTGAGCCACAACCAGCTTTTTGAACAGCCCCTGGGCGATACGGTCCAGGCCATTCAGAACTCCCGCGTAGTCCGGTGCTTCCGGGACGGGGGGCTGGCGGCAGAACTCATCGTAAGTCTGGATCGGGCCTGCCGCCAACATATGAAACGGCGCCAGGTAGTTGATGCAACTGATCAGGTCGGGAGCCGACTGGCGCTCCTCCACGACCGCCCGGGTCAGGTCCAGGACGCGGAGGGCGAGGAACGAGTAGCCGATGGCCGCGAGCAGAGGGTTAAAGGAGGCGACCGGAACCAGCCCGGGGAGCTTGTGGCCCACGAAGAACAGCAGCGTTGCACCCACTACGAGGAAGGCGGGCAGTCCTCTGCGCGCCAGCATGGTCACGAGCCCGATGGCAACAACCACGACGACCGTGTAGACTCCCAGCAGGAAATACAGAAAGAGCAGGTTGAGGAGCGCCAGGAGCCACTTGCGCAGAGAAGGACGGATGACCGGCGTGAGGAGGATCAGACCCAGAAGCAGAATCGACCAGAATTGCCAGGAAACGAGATCTAGCGGCCGCGGCATGGGTTAGAAGCTTCGATGACGTGCCGAACGAAGGAAACCTGGGGCTCGTAGCCCTCCAGATTCAAAACGCCCTGTGGGCTAAAACCCAGCGATTCTAAGAGTTGCGCTACCGGCGTGTTCTTGGGGGTGGGAAGATACTCGCCCACGAGTTTAGCCACACCGTTGGCACGGGCAAACTCGACCAGGTCGGCGAAGAAGAAATGCTCCACCGTGCGCGCCAACACCCGGCAGCTCATGAGCCACACATCGATCCGCAGCGCATCCTTTTCCGGGACGGCCATCAAGACTGCCACCAGCCCCATGGCCCCGAAACGGTCTTGCAGTCGCAAGGCCTTCATGTAGGCCCCCGGTAGGGCCGCCAACCGCTCCACTTCGGCCGCTCCGTAGCGGCGGGTGGTGAGATTGAACTGGTTGGTCTTGGCCAGAAGCTGGACGACCCGTTCCAGATTCGACCCGTTGACCGGCTCCAGACTGGCCGTCATGTCCAGGAACTTCAGGTAATCTCCCAGATCCATGACAGCCGATTTGGCCTCTTCCCGACTCTGCTCGGCTTGATACTGATCGGAGCGCTCCAGGTCTTCGGCCGTCAGGCTGGCAGCCTGGAACCACAACCCGGCCTCGAGGTCGGTGATATAGTCGGTGGGATCGCCGGTAACCTCCACCACCTCGACCTGGGGCAGACGGTGCCGGATCTGGCCTCGCTCGCGGGCGTCGTCATCGAAGAACACAAAAGAGTCGAGATTCAGGCGCAGCTGCTGAGCGAGCCGAGTAAGACCATCGACCTTGGGCTCCCAACTCGCTTCGAAGCCGGCAAAGTCTTCCAGACTGAGATAGAGGTCTTTGTTCTCTCGGAAGGCAGAGCGGGCCACTTCCGGGTCGTTCTTGCTGCAGACGGCCAGGATGACGCCGCGCTTCTTCAGCTGAAGGAGGTGGGTCTGGAAGGCCAGGAAAGCTTTGCCCTCAGCCCCGGACAGCCGGATGGCTGCGGCTCCAAGCTCGCCCACCTCGCCTCCCCACAGGGTATTGTCCAGGTCCAGCACCAGCACTTTCTTGGGACCGACGGTGAGGGCCCGGACCGCCGCGACCAGGTGGCGCGCAAAGATGCCCAGGCCTTTTTCGCTGAACGGTTGGGAGAACCAGGCCTGGCTGCGGCTGTCGTAAAACTGATCTCGGCCCGGGCCGCCCGAGACGAGCTCCAGGTCCAAAAAGAAGCTGCCGGTCGGCAAACGCTCCCGAAGCCTGGAGTTCAGGGCTTGGACCAGAGATTTAGCCCCCCCGCCCAGGTGGCCTTCTGGACCTGGCCTGACCCAATCGTAACCCACCATGACCAGCTTCAGTCCAGCCTTCTCCACCACGCCGAAAACGGACTGCCACAACACCATTTCTTGCTCGATGCGCTGCTCGGCTGTCCGCTCGTCGGGCGCCAACAAACGGTCGTGCCAGGGAACCAGGACCACCACGCTGCCCGGCTCGGGCTGCAGCGTGAGCAGATCCTGCAACACGTTGTCAAACTGTCCCAACTGCACGTTGAGCACGAGCCCACGCCTGAGCCCCTCGCACAGGAAGGGCACCACCAGGCGCTCCAGCGAGCATTGCCCTAGAACCAGCACCCGCGTGCCTTGCTCGAGTTTGGCTAGAAATTCGGCTGCTTCGCGCTCTAACCTGGGCGAGGAGGAGTCGCGCAGTTTCTCGCGCCACTCCGACAGCTCGGACTCACTCACCACAATTCTCCCGTGCGGCGCTGCATGATGAGACCCATCGAGCGGGGCATACAGCGTGTCCCGGCTCGCAGTCTGGATGGGCTGGCCGACATCGTCTCCAGCACTCGAAAGCCATTTTGCTCGGCCATCGTGACCAGCTCGGACTCGCGACGAAACTCAAAGACGTGATCTTCCTGGGCGGCCGTCAGAGCCCCGGTCAAGAAGGCGAAACCTCCAGGACGCAAGTAGGCAGCCAGCGACTGAAAGAGACGCTCCGGGGTTTCGAGGTGCTCGATCACGAAGCCTGAGATGGCGCTGTCGTAAGCTCCCGGCTCCGCAGGCGCGGCCAGGGCATCGGCCGTTTGGTAGCGGGCACGCCCATCGGCCCCGGAAGCTTTGGCCAGACGAGTAGCGATTTCCGTCGAGCTCGGGCTGATGTCGTAACCCTGCAAAGTAGCTCCGGGAAGACGATGAAGCGCCCAGCATCCCCACCCGCCGTGGCCCGGGGCCAGCTCCACGATCTTGGCGTCCGGCTTCAGCCGTTGCAAGAAGCGATCTTCAAAGAATTGGGCCAGCTCGAGGTGATGGACCCACATCCAGAGCGTGGCGAAGACGCCCCACAGGTAGGGCTCCATGCGGGCGGCTTCTTGATAGAGATCGTCGTGGAAGCTGTCGGGGGCATAGCGTCCCGCGACCTCATAACGGGCCTGGGCCATGTTGACGGACGTGGTGAATTGAACGAAGCCCTGACTGACGGTGGCCTCAGCGTCTTCTCCGAGCACGCCTTTGGCCCAGCTCATGAACATTTGCTCCAGCCGGTCGAACCGTTCGGGCGCGAGAGTTCGGGACTCTCGCGCACCCTTGGCTGAAATGGGATAATGCTTATCCAGGTAGGTGAGTATCGACAACGCTATTCCCCTTGCTTAAGGTGGGACGCGATCAAGTCGAACAACTGGCCCACCGACTGTAACTCGGCCACTTCATGCAACCTGAAGCGGACCCCAAAATGTGTCTCAATTGCGAGAATCAGGGTAACATGATTCAACGAATCCCACTCTTCGATGTCACGCGCCGTAGTCTCCGGGCCAATCTCGAGAGAGGGATCGTGAAATTGACTCCTGAATATTTCCTGGACTTCCTCGCGAATATTTCTCATAGCGGCGGTCGGTTCGCCGGAATCTTTTGTTTGTCCTCCGTGTCCAGGCCACTAAACATTCCTAAGACTTCAGCGGGCTTGGATCGATGATACCGTCCTTCACCGCAGCAAGCCAGATCTTGTAGGCGGCGATGCTCATATCCCAGTCGCGGCCGCCCTCGACCCGCACGATGTTGCCTACCTTGGCGATCTGGAAGAACTTCTCTCCTGGCCGAGGCCCAGGGTCTGACCGAAGGCGCGTATGCCGATCAGGCGGCCATCTTCCGCATCGAATCTCCGGACCTCTCAAAATGCTCGGTTTTCAACTCTCGCTGGCCATGACAAAGGATCCTACCCAGGATCTGTTGCTGGCTCCAAGGGACCGCGTCGTCGTCTACGACAGGCCCACCGCCCAGTATGACTCGCAACGCGTCCGCGTCCAGGGTGAGGTGTCACGACCCGGAGAGTATCCGCACTTTGTCGGAATTGCGCGTGCGCGACCTTCTCTTGCTGGCTGGAGGCGCCACTCCAACCGCGTCGACCCTCGCCGAGGTCTCCCGACCCGGTCCGAAGGGCGAGATCATCCTCATCCCGGTCGACATTCTGTCCACGCTGGAGTCGGCGCAATCGCCCCGCGAACGTCGAGTTGAACGCTCTGGACGTGCTCGCGGTGCGCAACGAGTTGCGCCGCAGGCTCTGGCCGGCTTCCGTCCATCTGGCCGGAGAGTTCAAGCACCCATGTCGGCTCAAGCTTACGTCGACCGGGCCGGAAGCTTCACCCGAGATGCCGAGACCGGGGAGGTGATGGTTCTGCGCGTCAATGGCGAGTCCGGGCGATCTCATCCTGGTTCCTCCGCGGGCGATCGTGGCGGAGCCAGGCGTCTTTGACCGCTTCTTGCAGATACTGCAGGCCGTAGCCAGTGGGGCGTCTCTCTACCGGGTCGCGCGCTGAGTCAGTCCCTGTCCACGTGACCGGGTAGAAGTGTACAGGATGGTATCATTCAATCGATCTAGGACCCCCCAACAGGAAACTCATGGAGCCCGGAGTAAGTTGTCGCGAACTCAATGAGACCGAACTTTCTCATCATCGGGGCTGCCAAGTCCGGCACCACAGCGCTGTTTCAGTACCTGGCCCAACATCCTGAGGTCTTTGTCTGTGAGCCCAAGGAGCCTCATTTTATGGCCTTTGCCCGTAGCACCCCAAATTTCAAGGGCCCCTTCGACGAGCAGATCATCAACCAGCGGGCGGTCACCACCATCGGAGCTTATGAAACACTCTTCGCGAAGGCGGGGCAGGCCCGTGCCATTGGCGAGGGCTCGGTTTCAACTCTGTACTATCACGAGCAAAGCATCCCCAACATCAAAGCGTACACTCCGAATGCCAAGCTGATTTGCATCTTGCGCAACCCCGTGGACAGGGCCTACTCGGCCTACATGTATTACCTTTCCTTGACCCGAGAGAGCGTGAATACATTCGAACAAGCCTGGGACCTTGAGGCCGAGCGTATCGCCGCAAACTACCATCACATCTGGCACTACCGACGAATGGGACTATACTCCGAGCAGGTCGGCCCATTCATGCAGGCCTTTGGCTCCGAGCAACTCAAGATACTTCTCTATGATGACTTTCGAAGCGAGCCTTTGGGAGTGATTCGCGACTGTTGCGAGTTCATCGGAGTCAACCCTGAACAGGAGTACCAGCACCGACCCGAGACACTGGTGTCGGGTCGGCCTAAGAACCGGTTCCTCCAGTCATTCCTTGGTCGGCCGTCGGCTTTGAAGAAGGCCGTGCGAGACCTGCTGCCTCAAGGGTGGACACAAGGCATTCGAAAATTTGTTGCTCGCCGCAATCTGGTCAGAGAGTCCATGAGCCAGGAAATGCGCGAGCGACTGGTGGAGTATTACCGCGAAGATATCGGCCGACTCGAGAGGCTGCTCGGTCGCGACCTCTCCGCTTGGCGCGCGACCTCACGCCCCTAGTATGGCACTCGGGTTTCGAGCTAGAACTCGTCTGGAGTCAGTGACAGGGTGGACATTCTGGGGATTTGGGCCTGAAAGGCCAGGGATCTCAACTTTTAACCCAAGATCTGTGACCATCTGACCAGTTGGCTCCATCTACTACGGCCGCATGCCGGAGTCCAGGAAAGTCGCGCTCCATGGGCAGCTGCGCGACGAAGTCATGTCCCTCGGCGAGTTGTTACCCGGCCTGAACCTGGCGCTCTTGGCGGATGGAGCGATGGAGAACTGGCGGATCCTCGGGCAGATCAAAGCCGACCTGGAGGCGGCCGGATTCCTGCCCGCGTCGGTCTTGAGATCGTGGACTTCTACCACGCGACCGTCCACCTCAAAACGGCCACCGACCTGCGTTTTGGGGAGGGTAGCTCCGCATCGGGCGAGGTATGAGACGCTGAGACTGATCCTGCGAGATAACGACGATGGCGTCGAGCAAGTGCTCAAGCAACTCAGGACATACTCCTATACGCGTGCAAGGGCAAGCGCAAGGACGGCCTGGTTACCGAGATCGGCTACTTCGACAAAAACAAGGACCGGATGAAGTACGCCGAGTTCGAACGGCTGGGCCTTCCTATCGGAAGTGGTGTGACGGAGGCTGCGTGCAAAACATTGGTCACGCAACGACTGAAGCGCTCCGGGATGCGCTGGAGCGTCACAGGAGGGCAGGAAATCCTTACATTAAGGGCGCTTCTGCAGAGCGACCGCTGGAAGAGTTGATGGGGACTACTTTTTGACAGATACAAGACTAGGGTTGGCCTCAGAACTGGGACAACGCGCGCTCAGATTCGCGATGCGGCGTGAAAAGAGAGAGTTACACCATTGTAAATGAGCATTCTTCGCGATAAGTCTCAAATTTCGGGGTCAGCGAGGCGACTTGCAACGGCCGTAAACGCAGTAGCAAGGACCAGATCACCCACCGGGTCGAACGCAGAGAATACGATGACCGACCTGCCCCGCCCCCATGGCTTTCTCACCTGGCTGCAAGTGGTGCGCTGCTACCAGAAGGCCAGCCGGCGTCTGAGTGATCGCCTTGCGCCCCTGAAGCTCACCAACGCCCAGTTGGACATTCTGGCCAACTTGCTCGCCGGCCCGGAGCACGGCCTGACCCAGGAGCAACTGGGGCAGCGTCTGCTGGTCACCAAGGGAAACGTTTCAGGTCTGCTCGACCGGTTGGGCGAGCGGGGTTTCATCACCCGCCGTCCCAACCCGGAGGATGGGCGCTCCAAACTGGTGCAATTGACCCCCACAGGTTTTGCGCTGGCCGAGCAGGCTATCCAGGTGCAACGAAGCTTCATAGCCGGCCTGATGCAACCGCTGACCGCGGCAGACCTTGAGCACCTGAGCCGCGTTCTCGAGCAAGTCGAAGAGCGCCTGGATTAATGCGCGCACACTTTGGTCTTGCACGTTAGCACAATCTGAAGAACGCGCCGGAACTCGTTCCAACGCGTTACATAATCTGTATGGGCATCGCGCCCCCGGAAGACCGTGTCCAGGGAGTTCTGGCTGCGCTCCTATTACGTGCGGAAGCCTTTGCAGGAAACTCAAGGCTGTCAGACCAGTCTGGAGGCGCTCCCACTTGATAAATAGCTGTGTAAAGCCGTGGTCGTCCCCTGCAATCGCTGACCGAATCTAAGGGAAAGCTAAAGCGAGGATAAAGACTTTCACTCCCTGCAGGAGTTCACCTCAGAAGCGCAGTATTCCCGCGGACTATGGGAAACACGAATGGCGGCCATAAGAATGGCCTGAAAGCATCTACCGGAACCTTCGAGTCTTATCGCCCCGTGAGGCAGCGCATCCTTGTCACCGGGGGTGCGGGATTCATCGGCTCACACCTCGTCGAGCGGCTGCTCGAGCGCGGTCATGAAGTCGTCTGCATCGACAACTTCTTCACGGGCTCCAAAGAGAACCTCTATCACCTGCTGGACAATCGTCGCCTGGAAGTCATTCGCCACGACGTCGTGGAGCCGATCCAACTTGAAGTAGACCAGGTCTACAATCTCGCCTGCCCTGCCTCGCCAGTCCACTATCAGTTCGACCCGATCAAGACTGTGCAAACCAACGTCATGGGCATCATCAACATGCTGGGGCTCTGCCGCCGCACCAAGGCGCGGCTCTTGCAGGCCTCGACCTCGGAGGTCTACGGTGACCCCGAAGTCCATCCCCAGCCTGAGTCTTATTGGGGCAGGGTGAATCCTGTCGGCCCCCGGAGCTGCTACGACGAAGGCAAACGGGTCGCCGAGACCCTTTGCATGGACTACCATCGCCAGACCGGCGTGCAGGTACGCATCGTGCGCATTTTCAACACCTACGGGCCCAGAATGGCTGTCAATGACGGCCGAGTGGTGTCCAACCTAGTTTTGCAGGCTCTGCGCAACGAGCCGCTGACGATCTATGGGGATGGCCAGCAGACGCGCTCGTTCTGCTTCGTCGACGATCTGGTGGCCGGAATGCTGAAGATGATGGATGACCCTGATACATCCTTTACCGGGCCCGTCAATTTTGGCAACCCGTACGAGATCACCATGTTGACTCTGGCACAAAAGATCGTCGAGTTGACCGGCTCTTCCTCCAAGCTCGAGTTCCGGCCCCTGCCCCAGGACGACCCTCGTCAACGTCAACCCGACATCACCCTGGCCCGGAGCAGGTTCGGGTGGGAGCCCACGGTTCCGCTGGAGGCGGGGCTGCGAAAGACCGTCGAGTATTTTGCCTCCCGTCGGCAACTGGTCACCAGCTCTCGGACATTTTTAAGCGCGACAGCCTGAACCGTCCAGGCTTCCAGGAAGGGCTGTGGGCAACGTGCCCCAGCCCTTTTTTGTGTTATCCGGTAGGAACGTCCTATCTGCACCCTCTAGTTTACATCTAAACTTTATGTTAGTTTAGATATAAACAAACCAGACCCGGAGGGCAGCCAACATGACAACGCTGGTGAAACGAGTCCAGTGGGACCACCAGATGCTGGGACGATTCCTGGACGGAAAATGCGCCGACGTCCGCTCTCGAGTGCGCGGCTGGCTGGAAGACCCGATCTTCACCCGCAAACATGACCTGAGCCTGGACGAGCGCCGCGAGCAGACCCTGCAGTGGTGTCAAGAGCTGGTGCGGCGAGGCGCCACCGACCTGGCGCTGCCCCGTGAGCTGGGCGGCCAGGGTGACATCGCCTCCATGCTGGCCGCCTTCCAGGAGTTGTCCTCCTTCGACTACTCGCTGGTCATCAAGCTGGGAGTGCAGATCGGGCTGTTCGGCGGCAGCCTCTACAACCTGGGCAGCCAGCGCCACCACGAGAGGGTCAAGCGAGCCTTCATGTTGGAGGAGCCCGGCTGCTTTGCCATGACCGAGCGCGACCACGGGTCCAACGTGCGCGACCTGGCCACCACGGCCCACTTCGACCCGCTGACGGATGAGTTCGTGATCCACACCCCCAGCGAGGGAGCGCGCAAGGACTACATCGGCAACGCCGCTCGCCACGGACGCACGGCCACGGTCTTCGCCCAACTCGAGGTGGCCGGGCGGCGCCACGGGGTGCACGCCTTCATCGTGCCGCTTCGCGACGATGAGGGCCAGCTGCTTTCAGGCATCCGGATCGAGGATTGCGGCCCCAAGCTGGGCTTGAACGGGGTGGACAACGGGCGCATCTGGTTCGACCAGGTACGCGTGCCCCGCGAGAACCTGCTCGACCGCTTCGCCCAGGTGTCCCGGACGGGCGTGTACAAAAGCTCGATTCACAGCGCCTCCAAGCGATTCTTCACCATGCTGGGCACGCTGGTGATGGGCCGCGTGTCGCTGACCGCCTCGGCGGTCAGTGGGGCCAAAACAGCCGTGGCCATCGCCGTGGAATATGGCGAGAAGCGCCGCCAGTTCGGTCCAGCCAAGGGTCAGCCCGAGACGACCATTCTCGACTACCAGGCCCACCAGCGGCGCCTCATGCCAGCTTTGGCCACCTGCTTCGCGCTCGACTTCGCCTCCAACCACCTGATCGAGCGTCACCTCGAGCAGGACCCGGAGGTCGAGATCCTGGCCGCAGGGCTCAAGGCGATGGCCAGCTGGGACACCATGGAGATCCTCCAGACCTGCCGCGAGTGCTGTGGCGGGCAGGGCTACCTGTGGGAGAACCGCTTCGCCGACCTCAAGTCCGATCTGGACGTGTTCACCACCTTCGAGGGCGACAACACCGTGCTGATGCAGCTGGTGGCTAAAGGGCTGCTGACGGCCTACCGCAAGCAGTTCCGCCTCAGCAGGGTGGTGCGCACGCTGGTCAAGCGGGCCGGCCAGATGCTCACCGAGCTGAACCCTCTGGTGCCCCGCATGACCTCAGAAGAGCACCTGCGCGACGCCGGCTTCCTGCGTTCGATCTTCCGCGCCCGCGAGAGCCTCTTGCTGGTGTCGGCCGCTCGCCGCATGAAAAAGCGTCTCGACCAGGGCATGTTGCCCACGGTGGCCTTCAACGATTGTCAGGACCACATGCTGGCGCTGGCCCGGGCCTACACCGAGCGGGTCGCGGTGGAGCAGTTCCTGGCGGCGGTAGACAGGGCTCCCGAGGAACTGCGGGGGGTGCTCAAGAGCCTGTGCGACCTCTATGCCCTGAACCGACTCTATGAAGACCGTGCCTGGTTCCTGGAGCACGGCTACTTCGAGGCAGCCAAGTCCAAAGCGGTCCGCGACCTCGTGCTCAAGCTGTGCGCCGAGGTGCGAGTGGACGCGGTCGAGCTGGTGCGCTCGTTCGGGATCCCGGCACGGGTGCTGGGGGCCCCTATCGCCCGGGCGGAGGAGTAAGCCTGTTGCGGGGATAACCCGCCCGGGTGAGCGACCGACTCGACTTCCCGGCCACCGAGCGCAACCGGGAGCCCATCCTGCAGGTGCTGGACGTTCGCCTGCCGGGCCCCGCTCAGCTGCTGGAGGTGGCCAGCGGCTCGGGTCAGCACGCCGCCTGGATGGCCGGCCAGAGACCGCTCTGGCGCTGGCAGCCCAGCGACCCCAGCCCGACCCACCGGGCCAGCATCCGGGGCTGGTCGGAGGGTCTGTCCAACGTGCTCGAGCCGCTCGAGCTGGACGTTCTGGGAGAGTGGCCCGAGGGCACCTATGACGCGGTGCTGGCCATCAACCTGATCCACGTCGCTCCCTGGGAGGCCACCCCGGCCCTGATGCGAGGGGCTCGGGAAGTGCTGAAGCCGGGTGGGTTTCTCTACCTGTACGGGGCAATGAAGCTGTGCGGTTGTCACACGGCCCCCTCCAACCTGGCCTTCGACCGCTCGCTGCGCGAGCAGGACGAGCGCTGGGGGGTGCGCGACTTCGAAGCGGTCTGTCAGGAGGCCGAGAGCGCCGGCCTGGAGTTGCTCGAGCGCATCGCCATGCCGGCCAACAACTTCTCTGTCTGGTTCACTCGCCCAGAATCTCCACGATCTCCTGCTCGTTGAGGCCGAAGAAGTGGCCCACCTCGTGCACCACGGTGATGCGGATCTGAGTGCGCAGCTCCTGGAGGTTGCCGCAGACCTCTAAGAGCGGCTTGCGAAAGAGCAAGATCTGATCGGGCATGTAGGCCCCTCCGGCCTGGCGCTCGGTGAGCGGCACTCCCATGTAGACGCCCAGCAGATCGTCGGCGCCCAGCTCTTCGAGCAACTCGGGGTCGGGTCGATCCTCCACGGCGATGACCACGTTCTCCAGGTAGGAGAAGAAGCGGTCGGGCAGTGAGTCCACCGCTTCGTCCACCAGCTTCTGGAAAGCCTTGCGTCCGCGAGGCGGGTAGGGCTCAGTCACCATCGGGCTGCCTCTTGCCGCTGGGGCCCGACTTCCCCTCCTCACGCCCGAACTGTAACACAATGTCCAAATTCTGGCGCGGCCGTCCGAGTAGACTCCCGAAGACGACCATGAGAATCGAAAGCCTGAGCTCCACGTATTCTGCCTTCGCGCCTCGTCCGGCGGCGGCCCCGGTCGCCCCGCCGGTCCCCCAGGCGGACAGCTTCAGCCCGGGTCAGCCCTTCGACCTGCAGGCCCGGCTCGCGTCCACGGCCGAGGTGGCCGCCAATCTCGAGCCCAAGCTCCAGAACTACGTGCCCGGCGAAGTGCTGGTGAAGCTGGGGGCCGGCACAAGCGCCCAGGCCATCGAGGGCTTTGCCGCGGACTATGGCGCCAGCGTGGCCCGTAAGATCGAGATGCCCGCCGAGATGGCCGCCCGCTTCGAGGGCGAGCTGATCCAGCTCAAGCTGCCCGCCAGCATCAGCACAGCCCAGGCCATGGCTGCCATGGCCGAGGACGGCCGGGTGGCCTACGCAGAGCCCAACTTCCGCATCAGAACCTTCGAGCGCAAGCCTCCCAAGCTGCCGCCCACCGACCTCACCGACCTGCAGTGGAACTTGCGCAACTCCAACGGCGTGGACATCAAGGCCCTGGATGCCTGGAAGATCTCCACCGGCGTGCGCGAGAACGGCCCGGTGGTGGCGGTGCTGGACACCGGAATCGACTACAACCACCCCGATCTGGCCTCCAACATGTGGACCAACCCCGACCCCGACCTGGGCGACC
>CAZWUN010000117.1:0-13600 GCA_964637145.1 uncultured Burkholderiales bacterium | reverse complement strand
CCCAGCGCATCCGAAGCTCGGACCAGCGGCTCGACCAGATGGCCAAAAAGCAGGTCGCGGCCGGCCAGACTTGAGCCGCACCTTCCGCTACCCCTGGTTGCCGGTGGCCATCCTGCTGGCGGTGGGCTGGCTGGCCCTGGTCTGGAGCCGGCAGCTGGCTCACAGCCTGACCCACTTCCCTTCCCGGGCCCCGGCCATGAAGGCCACCACCACCCGCACCGAGCCGATGGTCTCGCAGGTCGTACTGGTGGTGGCCCCGGGGCTGCGCGTGTCCGACCTGAAGGTCATGCCGGGCTGGCAAGAGCTGGCCAAACTGGGAGCCTCGGGCCAGCTGCGGGCGGTCCAACCCACCTTCTCCTGGCCCAACCTGGCCGCCATCGCCACCGGCGCCCCTCCCTGGATGACCGGCGTGCTGACCGACCTGCACGCGGGCGAAGCTGGTGGAGAGAGCCTGTTCAGCCGCCTGCCCACGGCGGTGGTGGGCTCGTTTGCCTGGGATCGTCTCTTCCCGGGGCAGTTGGCCCGCTCGGCCGCATTTGCCGACGACATCGGCGACGCCGATCGCACCCAGCGAGCGCTGCACTGGATCGGCGAGGGCTTCGAGCTGGTGGTGGTGGAGTACGCCTCCCAGAACCCCGCCTCCCTGGACGGCCAGCTGGTCGAGCTGAGCCGCGGCCTGGATTTCTCGCGCACGGCCCTGCTGGTGGTCTCGCCCCACGGGCGCACCTCCCGAGGAGGGAGGGGCGGAAACGAGAGCGAGGTGGTCAACGTTCCCATCCTGCTGGTGGGCGGGCCGGCCGCCGAGGGAAGCAAGCTGACCGGCAAGATGGTGGACGTGGCCCCTACCGTGAGCGCCCTGCTGGGCCTTCCGCCTCCGGCCCACAGCCTGGGCCAGCCCCTGGTGGGGCCGCCCGCGCTGCTCGAGCTGGCGCGCCAGCGCCAACTGGAGCTGACCGACGCATGTCTATCTCGTTATGGTCTGGCGCGAGGCAATGGCGATCCGGTCTCCGAGCTGTTGTCCAAGCTGGAGGCTTACGAGCTGCGCGGACGCGGGCTTCGCCTGGTGGTCCTGGTCCTGGTGCTGGTCGCGCTGGCCGTCTTGATGGTTCGCATCGACCGCCGCCAGGGTCTCAAGGTGATGGTGCTGGCCCTGCAATGGGGAGCGCTGGTGGCGCTGACCTGGAACCTGGGCTACCTGGTGCTGATCGGCCCCTACTCCCCCAGCCGGCTGACCAGCTGGTCGGAAGCTCGTCTGCTGGGCCTCTTCTGCGCGCTGTTGGGATTTGCCCTGGTGCTGATCGTGGCTGGCTTGCGAGGGGCGCTGCGCGAGCCGGGACGCCCGGCCTCGGGAGGGCTGGGGGTGGCCGTGGGCACGGTCGCCTTCATGAGCACCCAGGCTTTGCTGTACGGGGTCTTCTATGGATTCCCCCGGCTGGTGGCTGTCCCCCGGGCCGACTTCACGATGGCCCTGGCCGCCCTCCTGGCCGGCCTGGTCGGAGTCTGTCTGGCCGCTCCCCTGACGCCCTGGGTCTCGCGCCTGGCCGGACGCTGGCCCATCCGCAAAGGGAGTTTCGGCAAGGTTACGGCTTGAGGCTGGCCGGGGCAGGCTGAGCCACCAGGTGGCGCACGTCGGGCGGCTCCTCGAGCAGGGTCCGGATGTGCTCGATCAGCTCTCTGTCAGAAACTGTCAAGCGCTCGTGCTGGCGCAAGTGCTCGAGCCAGGTGCTCGAGAGGAACAGCTCCCAGTGCACCTCGGGCCGCGTCGGCTCGACGAACAGGGCCCACTCCAGCGCTCCCCCACGCAGCCTTTGCAGGCGCAGCGCCGCCATCTGAGCGTGGAACTCCTCCAGCGCGTCCTGTCGCACGCGATACTCCACCCTGACCAGCACCGGCCCCTGGTCGTAGTCCAGCTCGAAGTCGTGCCCCTGGGCGGCCTCCGGCACCGGATAGTGGCGGCTGGGGGTCAGGTTGATCTTGGGGTCCCCCTCCAGCCGGTCGCGTCGGACCAGAACCAGGCTGATGAGGAGCCCGGCGCTGGCAGCTCCCAGGGAGACCTGAATGCCCAGTCGGGTCGCCACCACGCCCCAGAGCGCGCTGCCGGCAGCCAGGCAACCGAAGAAGACCACCAGGTAAACAGCCAGAGCCCGGGCCCGCACCCAGCCGGGCAGCAGGGTCTGAGCGGCCACGCCAAAGCCGGACATGGTGGTCAGCCAGGCCCCCCCGGCCACGGCCATCACCAGGCACACCAGGGCCGGATGGCGCAGGCTGGAGAGCGCGGCCATGACCGCGGCGAAGACCAGGGTGGCCAGCCCCAGCAGCCTGTTGAGCGAGAACCTGCGCCGCAGCCTGGGCATCATGAAAGCGGCCAGCACGGCACCCAGGCCCATCGAGCCCATCACCAGCCCGTAGCCGCCGGCGCTCAGCCCCATCTCCCGGCGGGCGATCAAAGGCAGGAGGGCCCACATGGCAGCGGCCCAGGGGAAGAAGGCCAGCGCGCGGCGCAGCAGGGCCCGGAAGGAAGGCGAGTAGCGCACGTAGCGCAGGCCCACCCGCACGGCCGCGAACCAGCGCTCGGCAGGCAAGGCCTGAGGCTTGACGGGGCGCCGCCAGAAGGCCAGCACTAGCAGGATGCCGGCGAAGGTCAGGGCATTGAAGGCGAAGGCCACGGCCGGACCTTGAGTGGCCACCAGCACACCGCCCAGAGCCGGCCCCGCGGTCCGGGCCAGGTTGATGCTCAGCCCGTTGAGAGCGATGGCCGAAGCCAGTTGGCCCGGCTTGACCAACTCGGGCAGCAGGGCCTGCCAGGCGGGCATGCTGAGGGCCGAGCCCAGCGCCAGGCTGGCGGTGGCCAGCAGTAACAGAGCCGGGGTGGTATGCCCCGTGGCCGTCAAGAGGCTCAGGGCCACAGCCGAGAGCAGCATCCAGAGCTGGGCTCCCAGCAACAAGCGGCGCCGATCCACCACGTCGGCCAGGGCTCCGGCCGGCAGCGCCAGCACGAAGACGGGCAGGCTGGTGGCTGCCTGCACCAGCGAAACCCAGAGGGGCGATGGCGTCAGGTCGGTCATCAGCCAGGAGGCACCCAGGTCGTGCACCCAGGAGCCCAGGTTGGAGCCCAGCCCCGCCAGCCAGAGCATGCGGAAGACCCGGTTGGAGAGCGGCGCCCAGGGAGACTCGGTGGGTTCAGCCATACTGGGCGGGCCTTCGGGTCGGGGGGCCGGCTCCCTTTGGCTCTGATTGCTGGCTCTCTGGCAGGTCCACGGGTCCTGTCTGCGAACCCCTTCTCATGGTAAGTATCCGATATTGCACGCGCTGAGGCTACGAGGCGCGGGCCGCCCGGGTGGCGGCCCTGATCCGGGAAATTCTCGGCCTGCCGGTCGAGTTGGTCAAGTCCGGGGGCGGGGAGTTCTCGGTTCAGGTAGACGGGCGCACCGTTGCCAAACGAGGCCTGCTGACCTTCCCCTCCGACCAGAAGTGCCTCGAGGCTGTGCGTAAGGCGACCTCGACCGCCTAGCTCCCGGCAGGAGAAGGTCAGTCGCGCGCTAGCAGGCCTTGCAGGTCTCGGGAACCGCGGATTTGATCGGATGTCCCGTCGCCCGGATCCGGTCAGGATTCCAGGGCGTGTTGGCATTCGACTGCCATAGTTGAAGGATATTCTCTATCATCGTCGCATTTTCGAGCGCGATCACCGATCATGCTCCCTGCTCTCCGTGTTCTCAGTGCTCTCCGTGGTTTTTTCCCGCCCAAAGAGCATGAATGTCCACAGGCCCTAGTGGAGCCGGCTCGAGGCGAGAATCGGTTGACCGTGCATCTTCGCAACAGCGCGCGCTGACAAAGAGGAACGAGAGCCCGGTCAGAGCGCCCACCGAGACGAACCAGGGGAAAGCCAGCTCGGTGTTGAGCTTCAGCCCCACCACCGAGGCGATGGAGAGGGGAAGGCTGAAGACCGCCAGCCGATCGGGAGGGCGTCGGCGGAAGGCCAGCGCGTAGGCGAACACGGCCAACAAGGCGCCGTAGAAGTAGGTCCCGATCTCCAGGCCCAGGGGTAACAGGCGCTCCACGTTCTGGGAGGCTACCGCCACCGCCGCCAGGGCGGCGCAAAAGCCCAGGCTGGAGAGGCGGGTGGCCCGCAGGTAGTGGGCCTCGGAGCGACCCGGGGCCAGATACGGCTGGTAGACGTCCACCACGAACGAGCCTGCCAGCGCCGTCAGGGCCGACTGGTAGCTCGACAACACGACCGAGAGCACGGCCGCGATCAAGAGACCCGACAGGCCCGGAGGCAGGGCGGTCAGGATGAAGTGGGGGAAGACCTTGCGCGCGTCCGTCCCCAGCGTGGGGTCGGGGTGCAACTGGTAGTAAGCGAAGAGCAACGAGCCGATGGACAAGAAGACAAGCGCGATGGGCACGTCGGCGATGCCCGAGCCGACCACGGCCATGCGGCTGCGCCGGCTATCTCTGGCGGTGAGCATGCGCTGCACCATGTCGTAGTCGGTGCCGAAGATGGCGGTGTTGGTGAGGGTGGTGCCCAGCACCCCGGCCCAGAAGGTGAACTCGATGCGCGGATCGAGCGAGAAGTTGAAGACCCGGAAGCGCTCGGGAGGCACGGCAGCTGCCCAGTCGGCCGGCAGGCCACCCAGGAGGTAGACCACCGCGGCCGTGGCGCCCACCAGCATCACCGCAACCTGGAGCACCTCGGTCCAGATCACGGCCCGGATGCCCCCGGCAACGGTGTAGACCAGTCCGAGCATCGCCACCAGCGCCACCGCCGAGGTGGCCGAAAGGCCGAGGGCCAGTTGCAGGATCAGGGCGCCGGCGAAGAGGCGCACCCCGCTCATCAGGGTGCGGGTGACCAGGAAGACCAGCACGGCCAGGTTGCGGGTGCGCGGCCCGTAAGCCTGGCTGAGGAATTCATAGATGGAGACCACGTTCTGGCGGTAGAAAGCGGGCACGAAGAAGAGGCCCACCAGCAGGCGACCTCCGATGGCCCCCAGCACGATCTGCAGGTAGGTCCAATCGCCCGTGTAGGCCAGCGCGGGCACGCCCACGAAGGTCAGGGCCGAGATCTCGGTGCCGATGATGGAGAGCAGCACCGCCCACCAGGGCAACTGGCGGTCGCCCAGCAGGTAGCTGCGAGCGCTGGCCTGGCGCTGACGAACCGCCCAGCTGATCAGCCCCAGAACCGCGAAGTAAGCCAGCAGGATGCCCAGGTCAAGCGGGCGCAGGCAGCTTCTCCAGAGCCTTCACAGCGTCCACCAGGCCGGCTCCCTGATCGTGCGCTCCCCCGCCCCGGGGCAGCTTCTCGGCCGAGCCCACCACAGCTTGCTTGAGCTGGTCTGGAGTAGCCTGGGGGCGCGCTGTCAACAGCAGGGCCGCCAGCCCGGCCACCATGGGGGCTGCCATCGAGGTGCCGTTCTTGGTCACATAGCCGCTGCGCGCGTTGTCGGCGGCGGTGATGCCCACCCCGGGTGCGACCACGTCCGGCTTGGCCAGGCCGTCGACCGGCGTGGGTCCCCGCGAGGAAAGGTCGGCCACCCGGTCGTCGTCTCGCCGAACCGTGCCCCGATCGTTGGAGGCGCCCACCGTCAGCACCACGGGAGAGTGGGCCGGAGTGCCGATCGTCTCAGCCTCCGGCCCGTGGTTCCCGGCTGCCACGACCACCGTGATGCCTCGTTCCCAGGCCGCTTTCACGGCCCTGGCCAGAGGGTCATGCTGGTGAGAGAGCCTGGCCACCCCCGAGGCCGACAGGTTCAGCACTCGGATGCCGTAGCGCTCCCGGTTCTCCACCGCCCACTGGATGGCCCTGATCACATCCGAAGTGAGCGACTTGCCCTGGCTGTTGAAGGCTTTGATGGCCACGATCCCACACTCGGGGGCGATGCCGACGTGACGTCCATTGGAGTCGCTGCCGTCCCCGCCCACGATGCCGGCCACGTGCGAGCCGTGCCCGTGGTCGTCGTAGGGCTCGCTCTTGCCGTTCAGCACGTCATGGAAAGCCAGGATGCGGTTGCCGAAGTCCTGGTGGCGGCTGATGCCCGTATCCACCACGGCCACCCCCACCCCTTTCCCCTTGAAGCCCTGGCTCCACAGCTCTCCGGCCCGCAGGGTGGGGTTGGCCACGTTCAGCTCGGGCCGGAAGGTGTCGGGGGTATCCGGCAGGCTGACCGCCTCGTCCGGCAGCACGCTCAGCCCGGGGTGAGCGCGGCGCAGCTCGTCGAGCTGGCCCGACTCGAGCTGGCAGGCGGCGGCCTGGATCAGCGGCAGGTCATGCCAGCGGCCGGGCAGCTCGCGCCGCAGGCGGGACAGGGTAGCCACGTCAGCCTGGAGGAGGACGTTCACGGGGCCCAGTCTACCAGCCGGGAACGGGCTTCTTGTAAACGAAGGGTAAAGCTATTCCCCGGCCGGCAGGAGGGACCTGATGGTTACTCCATCAACATGCTCTTGGGCGGCCCGGAGGGCGGAGGCGGGCCTCCCTCGAGCACCAGGCTACCCCCCCGGGTGGTCAGGCTGTTGAGCTGCACCTGGATGTTCTTGGGCAGGAAACTCCGGGGATCGATCACCAACGAATCGCCCTCGGTCCGGATATCGAGCTTGTCGAGCGAGTCCCCGGCCATGGCGTTGGCGATGGAGAGGGCGATTCGGGGCACGGGTAACCCCAGCACCCGCACTTTCTCGGGCGTGAAGCGCACTTTCTTGTCTTTCGTGAGCTCCAGCTTGCCGCGCACGTTGAAGGGTAGCGGCACAATCTTGTCCAGCACTCCGACCGCTTCCACCATCCCGCCGGAAACGAAGCGGAGGTGGAGATCGTGCAACCCCTCTTTGGCGAGCATCTCGGCTCCGCGCACCGTGGCCGCCTGCTGGGCCACCTTCGAGGGGATCGACATGCGCAGCCGCTCTACGGTAATCGGGCTGGTTTCCAGAGAGCCAAGGTCGGGGGTGACCAGCTTGTCGGGAGAGGCGAGGATGCTCTCGAGCGTGAAACCTTTGAGCAGATCCACGGAGGGGTCGAAGCGCGCCGTCAACTCCTCGAAGTGCATCCCCGCCAGTTCGAGATCGCGGATCTGGAGCTTGTTGTCCTTCACCTCGAAGTGCACCGAGGCGCCCATCGACTGCTGCTCGGGACGCTTCTGCTGGGCCTGACGCAGCTCCTCGAGCTCTCGGCGCAGCCGGTCGTTCTCGTCCTCCAGGGCGAACATGCGGTCGGTGATCTCTTGCTCGACCGAGACCGCCGGCGTGGGAGCGCCAGCGGGCACTCGGGCCGCATGCATCGAGTCGCGGATGATCATGGTATGGTTGTACCGCAGAACCGAGAGGAGGTAAAGGCGAAGGGACTTTATCGTCAGGTGTGAGCCTGACACCTCCGCGGAAGCCCCTACGGGAAGCCCTGACGCGAAGGACTCACCGCCCGGCGACAGAACGAGCCTGACGTGTCGCTGGATGATTGCCCGCTCTGTCACTCGACCCGGGCGGAAGTGCTGGCCGAGTTCCCTCCGCGCCGGGTGCTGCGCTGTCTCGATTGCCGTGTGGGCTATCTCAGCCCGCGTCTGTCGGCCGAGGAGATGCTTGAGCATTACCGCATCGGCGACTACTACGAGAGCAGCGAGGGCTCGGGCTACAGCTCATATCTGGCCCAGGAGCGATCGCTGAGGCTCACCTTTCGGCTGCTGCTGCGAAAGCTGGCCCGTTACGGACACACCGGCGGGCGACTGCTCGAGATCGGCTGCGGCTACGGCTACTTCCTGAACGAGGCCCGGGGTCAATTCGCCAGCCTGACGGCAACCGACTACAGCCCCGGAGCCGTGGAGCAGGCTCGAAAGAGCGGCGCCACTGTCTACCTGGGCGGGCTGGAGTCGGTGCCATCCGAGCAGACCTTTGATACCGCCGTCATGCTCCAGGTTCTCGAGCATCTCTACGACCCGCTCGACTTCCTGAGCCGGCTGCGCGGGCAAGTACGACCGGGGGGCGCCCTGGCCGTGGCCGTGCCCAACCTGGCCAGCCCGCTGCGCCTGCTGCTCGGGCGGCGCTGGCCCTCCTACAAGATCCCCGAGCACGTGGTTTACTATGACCAGGCCACCCTCAAGCGCACCCTCGAGCGAGCTGGTTTCCGGAACGTCCGCAACGTCTTCTACCCCGAGTTCTTCCCACTGGGTTTGCTGGCCGAGAAGTTCAGGCTGCGTTTGCCCGGCTGGCTGGCTCGCCAGATCCTGTGGGTGCCCACCACCTCCGTGGCCTGCGTCGGTCAAGCGTGAAGAGGCTGCTGATCGTTCTCACCCTGCTCTCGCTGGTCCCCGTCTGGGCCTTCCCTTACCCGGCCCTCCAAGACTATCCCCAGCACCTGTTCCAGGCCCGGGTGGTGGCCGATCCCGCTGCCCATCCCGAGTACCAGGTGAACCTGGCTCCCACCTACTCGGTCTTCTACCTGGTCACCTCCAGCCTGGCCCGGGTCCTCCCGCTGGACGTGGCCGGGCGGGCAGCCATCTCAATCTACCTCTTGTTGATGGCGCTGGCCGCCTGGAAGCTGGCGCGGCCCTATAACTGGGGCGCCTTGCTGCTCTTTCCGGTGTGTTACAACCAGTTCTACTTTCTGGGTCTCTTGAACTACATCTACGCCTTCCCCATCCTGCTGCTGGCCCTGCTCGACCTGGAGGACTCCCAGGTGAGCTGGCGGCTTCCCCTGTGGCTAATGGCGTTGCTCTTCGCCCATCCCTTCGGGCTGCTGGTCTACCTGGGAGTCGTGATTTTGTGGGCCATGCTCACCCGCGAGCGGAAGTATTTCGTCGCCCTGGCAGCCGGCTCGCTGGTCTTCGGGCTGTGGTATCTCTCCCAGCAGACCACTCCCTACGGTCGCGCCGGGGTACACTTCCTGGGCCTGGGCTACAATCTGCGCTTTCTGGCCACCTTCTTCACCAACACCGGCTGGGAGGCCAGTACCGACTGGTCCACCCTGTTCCTGTGGCTGGTAGCTGTCAGCATCCTGGCCCGATGCGCGCTCAAGCAAGGCACCCTGCCGGGAGTCCGGATGGCGGCCTCGGCCGTGGCGGGCGGCTTGCTGATGGGCCTGGGGGGCCCCTGGGGGCTGGGCGGTATGAACTTTGCGCTGGGCCAACGGCTCAGCATCGTGGCCTTCCTCTTCCTGCCCGTGCTGGCCTCCCGCATCCTCGTGCGCGGCCTGTGGGCCTTCGCGCTGGTGGCCGTGGTCGTCTCGCTGGTGCTGCTGTCTGATTCCAAGCAGTATCGCATCAGCCGTGAGATCGCAACCATCCGTCCCCTGATCGCTCAGATGGAGGCGGGCCAGCCGGTGTTGCCGCTGATGTTTGACCAGGGTTACTCGGACGAATCTGACTACTACTTCTACCAGCCCCACCTGCACGACGTCTTCTACTACCACATCGAAAAGGGCGGGGTGGCAGGCTCCCTCTGGTCGGCTGGCACGCTGCCGGTCGACTTCAAGCCGGGCCAACGCCCGGCCGCCCCCGAACCTTACTTCCCCAACCAGTTCGACTGGCGACGCCACGCTCACTATCGCTACTACCTGGTGCGCGGCGGAGACGAACAGGTGGACCGCTACATGGCTTTCGCCGCCCGCCTGGTGGGTCGATCGGGGCCCTGGCGCCTTTACGAGCGGCCCTGAGGGAGGGAGGCGCCGACCCCGCTTCGAAAGCCGATTGGTGGCCCAAACTCCCACGGTGCAAGAGATCCTGGCCCGTTATCCCAAGACCCGCGCCGAACTGCCCGAGTCCTACCGGGAGGTCTACGAGGCCAACTACTACAGTAACCGCCAGGGGCGCACCGCGGCCAGCCGTCTGTCCCTCTTCGTGGAGAGCTGGATGCACCGCCAGGTCGCCCGCGACACGAAGACGCGCCCCGCGCCCTTCCGCACCCTGGAGGTGGGGGCGGGCACCCTCAACCACCTCCCGTTCGAACGCAGCAGCCGCCCCTACGACGTGGTGGAGCCCTTCGAGGGCCTCTACCTGGACTCGCCTCACCGCGATCAGATCGGCCGCTTCTATGCCGACATCTCCGAGGTCCCCGGGCCGTACGAGCGCATCATCTCGGTGGCCACCTTCGAGCACCTGGAGGATCTACCCACCATGATCACCCGCTGCGCCGAGCTGCTCACCCCGGATGGCGACCTGCGGGTGGCCATCCCCTCGGAGGGAAGCTGGGTCTGGAAACTGGCCTACACCCTCAGCACCGGCCTGGAGTTTCGTCTGCGCCACGGACTGAGCTACGAGCCCTTGATGCGCTATCTCCACTGCAACACCTGGGTCGAGGTGCGCACCCTGCTCGAAGCTCGCTTTCGCAAGGTGCGCTGCAGCTACCTGGGCCTCTCCCCCGCCCTGTCGCTGTATCAGTTCTACTCCTGTCAGGAGCCACGATGATCACCCTCTCGCTGGTCATCCCCGTATTCAACGAAGGGGAGGCGCTGGAGGCCCACCTGGCCGAGATCCGCCGCCACGCCGAAAGCACCGGACTGCCCTGCCGCATCATCCTGGTGGACGACGGCTCCAGCGACAACACCTGGCAGGTTTGCCGGCGCCTTCACAACGTGGAGGCCATCCGCTTCAGCCGAAACTTCGGCAAGGAGGCAGCCATCCTGGCGGGGCTGCGAGCCACCCGAGAAGACCTGACCATCGTGATGGACAGCGATCTCGAGCATCCTCCAGCCTTGATCCCGCAGATGGTGGAGTTGTGGCGCCAGGGCAGCTACCAGGTGGTGGAGGCGGTCAAGGCCCGCAGAGCCCGCGAGCCCTGGTACCGACGTCTGGGGGCCCGCATCTTCAACCGGAGCATGCGCACGCTGGCCGGAGTCGATCTGGCCGGCCAGAGCGACTTCAAGCTGCTGACCCGCGAGATGGTGGAGGCCTACCTCGACCTCCCCGAGGCCAACCGCTTCTTCCGTGGGCTGATCACCTGGCTCGGGCCGCGTCGGGCCGAGATCCCCTTTGAGGTGCCTCCCTCCAACCGGCGCACCCGCTGGAGCTTCTCCCAGCTGGTCAGCCTCAGCCTCTCGGCTCTGTCGTCCTTCTCCTACGTGCCCCTGCAGATGATCACGCTGGCAGGCTTTCTCACCTTCGTGGGCAGTTTTCTGCTGAGCCTCTATGTGCTCTGGGTGAAGTTCTCGGGACGAGCGGTGGAAGGGTTTGCCACCGTCATCCTGGTGGTGTTGTTCGTGGGCAGCATCACCATGATCTCGCTCGGTATCATCGGCGGCTACCTGGCCCGCATCTACGACGAACTCAAGCGCCGCCCCCCCTATGTGGTGTCCGACCAGCGCCACCCGGACTGAGGCGTTTCGCGTGTCATTGTTGCTGCTGCTTTTGCTGGGCCGCATACCAGGCCGGCAGGTTCGGCAGCTCGAGGGGCTCACCTAGCGAGGTGAACCGGTCCTTCCCCATCGGTTGACCAAGCAAACGCACCTGGACAGCCACCGACAGCTCGCTGGTAGCTTCGCCCTTGTGGGTGCCCCGGTTGGGCGGGACGTCGCTGTAGTCGCGACCCATCGCGGTGCGAATATGGCGCTCGCCGGCCAGCAGGTTGTTGGTGGGGTCGAACCCCAGCCAGCCGAGCGTGGGCAGGTAGGCCTCCACCCAGGCGTGGGAGGCGTCGGGCACGCTGGTGTCGTCACGATGGTAGAGGTAGCCCGAGACGTAGCGGGCCGGAATTCCCAGCTGACGGGCCAGGGCCAGGAAGAGGTGGGCAAAGTCCTGGCACACCCCGGCTCGAGCCGCCAGCACCTCGTCCAGCGGCGTCTCCACGACGGTGGAATGGGGAGCGTAGCGAAAGCGCTCGTGCAGGCCCTGGTTCAACTCGCGCAGCACCGTCAGGGGGTCGTCGCGTCGGAAGATTCCCAGCTCGCGACGCAAAGCCTCCAGCGCCTCGTCGCTAGCGCGCGTGCGGGCCGTGGGGCTGAGGAAGTCGAAATGCTCGCCCTCCTCCTGGGCTCGATCCAGCTCATCCCAGATCGTGGTGGAGAGCGCGCTCGGAGGTGGCTCGGGCTCCTGCACCTGCAGCCTCGACAACGCGGTGATGCAAAGCTCGGAAATGGGGCGGGGGATGTCGAAGCTATGCACGATGTTGCCCTGGTAGTCGCGAAACGACTGCACCTGGGCGGGCGGCTCCACGGTCAGCTCGAAGCTCAGGCAGATCTGCCGATCTTCCGAGCGTGGCTGCATGCGAAGCTCCATCAGCGTCTCTCGCACCGGAGCCGAGTAAACGAAGCGGGTCACGTGGCGCACCACGTAGCGCAGGCTCACCAGAACTCTCCAGCGTGGACGGGCTCGAGGGCATGCTCGATGGGGTAAGCGATGTAGGTGGCGTAGACGGCGTCGTGGATATCGGCGAGCTGGCGCCGAATCTCCTCCAGGAATCCGGGCAGGCCCTGGGCCAGGATCTCCTCCAGCGTCCCGTAGCGAAGGGAAGCCACCAGCCGACCGGTGAGGCGCAAGAGGCGAGTGCTGTCAGCCTGGGGGGCGTTGTCGCTGATGCGGGTCAGCGAGCGGTCGATGCGGTCCACCGCGAATCGCACCGAGTGGGGGAACTCGGAATTGAGCAGCAGGAACTGCACGATGCGAGCTCGCTGCAGCTCGGGGCTGTAGACTTTGCAGAAGGCTTCGAAAGCGGTGCAGCACTTGAGCAGAGCCACCAGATCGAGGTATTCCTCGTTCCTGGCATGCTTGAACTGAGCCTCCAACAACACCGCCAGCGAGCGGGCTCGCTCCACGAAGCGACCCAGTTGGATGAAGTTCCAGCCCGGCCCCCGGTAGGTCGTGGAGTCGGTGATGCCCTGGAAGAGCTGGGCTCCCTCTTTGACGGTCTGGTAGAAGTCGTGGGGATGAGCCCCGATCTCCTCATCGCGCCGGGCTTCGGTGACGCCCAGGTAAAGTCGGTTCAGCTCGCTCCACATCTCCGAGCTGATCAGCTCGCGCACGTTGCGGGCGTTGTCGCGGGCGCCCCGAATGCAGGAGTAGATCGAGCTGGGGTTGTCGGCGTCGAAGGTCAGAGTCTGGGTCAGCTGGTGGGAATCCAGGCCGCTCTTCTCCAGCTCGGCGTAAGTGGAGCCAAACTCGAGCGAAGTCAGCAACTTGTCCCAGTGGCGCGCGGCTGATTCGGGCGCCTGCTCGAGCACCAGGTTGTAGAAGACGTCGATCATGCGGGCGGTGTGCTCGGACCGCTCGAGGTAACGGCTCATCCAGTAGAGGTGATCGGCCACCCGGCTCAACATAGTCATTCGCAGAGCACCCAGGTATCCTTGCTGCCGCCCCCCTGCGACGAATTGACCACCAGCGACCCGCGCCGGAGAGCCACCCTGGTCAGCCCGCCGGGCACGATGTTGACCCGGTCGCCATACAGAATGTAAGGCCGCAGGTCCACATGACGGGGCTCCACGACGCCGTCGATGAAACAGGGGGCGCGCGACAGGTCGAGGGTGGGCTGAGCGATGTAGTTGCGCGGTTTGGCCTCGATGCGGCGGCGGAACTCCTCGCGCTCGCGCTCGGAAGAGTGAGGTCCGATCAGCATGTCGTAGCCGCCCGACTCACCCACCGCTTTGACCACCAGCTGGTCGAGCCGGTCGAGCACGTGCTGACGCTGGGTGTCGTCCGTC
>CAZWUN010000116.1:0-13815 GCA_964637145.1 uncultured Burkholderiales bacterium | reverse complement strand
GGAAGGGGGTGTAGACCACCACCCGCTTCTTGGGCGGGCCCTGGGAGCAGGCCGAAACCAGCGTCATGGCGAGGATCAGGAGGAGGGCGCGGAACACGCCCCGGCGATTCTGCGCCGAGCTCGCAAGGGCCTGCCCGGGTGGTCGATTCTCCTCAGGCCGCTCCGTGGTTATGCTTGCAGCGGGTTTCGCCACTTTGCTCAGCCATCTCGCGGTTTGGCTAGGCCTCGCCCGTGCAGGATCGAGGGAGGACGGGCTCTGACTCGATGAGGAGCTGGCGGTAAAACAAACTGCCCGGCCTCTCTTGGGCCGGGCGGTTTGACTGGACGCAGCGCGTGAGCAGAATCAGCTTGCCGAGAAGAATTGCTCGAACCAGGCCGACTCCTGAGGATACACGGCGCGATAAGTGCTCAGAGCTTCGGGACCCTGGTCAAAGGCCTCGTTGTAGAGCGTCCAGTGCTCGGCAAAGGCCTCGTGGCTGACGCGGAAGGACAGAGCTCCCTCCCCGGCCCACTGGTCGTCCCCGTAGCCCGTGGGGCTGTGCCTCTCATCGCCGTGCCCGTAAGTGAAGCCAAAGTCACTCGGCACGTTATGGTAGTTGGAGTTGAAGATCATGGCCCCCAGATCGCGATTCCCCTGAAATCGTTGCCCAACGATGTGACCATACTCGTGGGTGAACACGCGCTCGTTGAGATTGTCCTCAGCTGTGTAATAGAGCCCCGTGTCCTGATCACGTGTATTGTAGAAGTGGATCGCCCCGTCACGCACCTCACCAGCCAGGCTATCTTCCAGGTTGGAATCGCCTGTGTGCACGATGATTCGCGTGGAGGGCTCCTGTAAAGCTTCGGGGATCTGGGTCCAGTAGTCGGCGGCACGCGTCACCGCCCCCAACGGATCGTTCGCGGTGCCGTCCCACTCGATGCTGACGATGTCTCCGTCCCCGTCGCTGACCTGGTAGACCCCGTCCACAAGCGTGATGGTAAGATTCGCTGTCGTGCCCTGCGAGTTCTGGAAACTCACGGGTTGCCCGGTAGCCAGGGCTTGCGCGATCGTAGCCTCCTGAGCCGCCTCGATGGCCTCGCGGTCGGACTCATCCGCGATCGGAATCGAGCTGACGCCGGCATCGGTAGGATGAATGCCCTCCTGTGCGTTGACGATAGAGTTGCTGGCCTGGGCCTCCAGCGTTGCCAGCTCGCCCTCCAGCCGCTGCACCTCGGCCTCGGCGGCCTGGATTTCAGCCATAAGGCCCTCGTCAACACTCAGAACCTCGGTGGGCACGCTCAGGGCAGTCTGAGCCTGGGCAACCTCATTCCGTGCCGCTGAAAGGGACTCCTCATTCTCCTGAATGGCCTGCTCGAGGCCACGCTCCTCCTCGTTCAACGCTTCCAACTGGGCCTCCAACTGCTCCACCCTCGCGCGGGCCGCGTCCCGGGCCTGCGTCGCGCTCGGGAGGGTTTCGTCGTCCGGATCGGGCAGTGGAGCGTCGGCCGCGGCTCGAGCTTGCTCGAGCTGGCCCGAGAGAGATTCGCGCCTCTGTGACAGAAGATTGCGCCGGTCGGCCAGGCTGACCTGCCGCGCCTGCAGGCTCTCGACCTGGCGCTGGGCCGCCACCAGCCGCTCGGCCTCGGGGCCGGCCACCCCCTGCTCAGTGAGGGCCTGGCGACGCGACTCATCAAGGCTGTCTCGCAGCCCATCCAGACGCTCGCGGGCAGCTTGCAGCGAGGCCATCAGGCCCTCGCGACCCGGGGCGTTCTGACCCAAGAAGCTCTCCCACTGTCCGGCAGCCTGTCCAAGGGACGCCGCCGGATTGCCGCTGGCGGGGGCCGGCCCCAGGTCGAGGGCCGGGGCAGAGTAGGTGGAGGTCTGGTAGGTCGTCGAGAATCCAGGGTTCAGTGCTGCAATCGCCATCTTCGTTGTCCTCCGGGGTTCGAGTTTCTCTGGCACCAGATTACGCCGGGGACCTTTCGCCGATCTTTCGAGCCAACTGGTTGCACTGACAGTACGCATCGAGGCCCACTTTGCCCCCGACGTCACCGTGCACAACCCCTGGACCTGATTTCAGCGTCCTTTCAGGTCAACTGTGCAAAGTAGGGGCGCAAATCTTCCCAGGGGGTCCAGTACCATGCTCGTTCAGCCAGCAGCTTTCAGCCAGCTTCCCGTCCGCGCCAGCGCGGCCAATCCGGCTCCGGCTAACCCACCCGGCGCGCCGGCCGATGCCATAGACCTGTCCGGTCTGACCGGCCTGCCCAAGGTGCTGCAGAAGACCGGAGAGGGCTTGGCCAAGATCGGCGGTTGGGGCGGGGCGGCGCTGGGGGCCGGGCTGGGCGTGGTGGCTCAGGGCGGATTGAGCGGCGGCTGGTTGATGCCGGCCCTGTCTGCCTTGATCATCGGCACCGACGCGGCCAAGGCAAAGCGAGGCCAGGAGACGCTCGAGCAGGGCGCGGGTGCGGTGGTCAAGGCTTTCCAGAGCCGTCAGGAGTTCACCCCCGCTCGCGGCGCCGCTTCGGCCCTGACGGTCTGCGCCTGCGTGGCCGAGATGGCCGCCGGCTATGCCATCGCCGGTTTGCCCGGAATGTTCGTGGCCATGCCGGTCATGCTGGGGACCGCTTTCGTCATGGGACGCGCCGCCGGCCAGGTGGAGGAAGCCGTGCTGACTCAGGCTCTCCAAAAGCAGCTTCAGCCCTGAGGGGGAGAGCGCAACCCAGCCACAGTCTCGAGCAGGGTGCTGCCCAGTTCTGGGGTCGCTGTGCCGGCCTGCTATTCAGGCAGGCGAAACGAGGCCACCACGTATTCGAAGGCCGCGAGGCTGTCGTTGAGCAGCTCCGGCTTGCTGTAGAGCTCGATCTCCACGACCTGCCGGGGTGCTACCAGAATGAAGGCCACCCGGCCCGCGAAGCCGCTCTTGCGCAGGGTCGTGAAGGCGAAGACCCTTGCGGCGAGGCCGCTCTCGGTGCTCATCTCGGGCAGATCCTTGATCTGGCTGGACGGGCTGTCGATCTTGTAGCTCTTCTTGGCCTGCTCGATGTGCTGCTCGAAGGTCTCTTCTTCACCCAGGGTGCCCCCGTGGGCATAGATCTTTACCTTTGCGGAGCGCTCCACCGAGCCTCGCGGATAGATGGCCAGCTCGCCCCCGGACTCGACCAGGCTCTCGTCGTCGAAGATCCAGCCCTCAGGCGCCTTCAGGCGGTACTGCTCCTGGTGAAACAGTCCCTCGCCCCCTTCCTCGCGTTTAGCCGCGGCCGCCAGGCCCAGGCCCAGCACCAGCAGGAGCACAACCAGGCGTCCTTTCATGGCAGATCCCCTCCAGCTTTCATGGTTGCGGTGCGTAGACGGTATCGAGCCGCTTCAGCTGGTGCTCGATGATGTCCACTTCCTGGGCGTTCATGTTGATCCGGGCATACAGCTTGACCTTCTCGAACGACCTCTGAACCTTCGTGAACTCGTCGCGGGTCGTCTCCAGGGTTGCCTTCGGGTCGTTCCAGGCGGTCTCGAACTGACGGGCCTTCTCCATGAAGCTTCCGGGCATGTTCGGGCTCATTTGCCACTCCGGCCCGGCCGGCAGGGGAGTAAAGGTGTAGAGACGCTCGGCGCTCATGCGCAGCCAGCGCGCCTCGCGGCGCATGTCCTGCAGCTCGATCTGGGCCCAGGCAAAGCAGCTCAAAAAGAGCACCAGCAGCACGGTCATCCAGGCGCGCGAGCGCTCCACGGCTCGCTTCCAGCCGTCGAGCAGAGCCTTGCGGTCGCCCGGGGAGGGCTGGAAGACCCGCTCCACCTGGCGCCGGGCTCCGATCTCCTCCCTGCTGCCGAACACGCCCACCCCCAGGCCGGCCAGGCAGCCCGCACCCAGGGCGGTGGACTCGATATGGCGCGGCCGTTCCACGGCCACCTCCAGCACGTCTGCCTGGAACTGCATCAAGAAGTCGTTGGCACACATTCCCCCGTCCACCCGCAGGCGGCCAGGGGGCTGGCCGGCATCGGCGGCCATCGCCTCCACCACGTCCCGGGTTTGGTAGGCTACCGACTCCAGCGTGGCTCGCACCAGGTGCTCGCGTCGGGTGCCGCGGGTCAGGCCCACCAGCGTACCCCGAGCGTAAGGGTCCCAGTAGGGCGCGCCCAGTCCCGTGAAGGCCGGCACCAGGTAGACCCCCTGGCTATCGGCCACTGCTCGGGCCAACTCTTCGCTCTCGGCGGCCGTCTTCAGCAAGCCCAGCCCATCGCGCAGCCACTGCACCGCCGAGCCGGCCGAGAAGACGCTGCCCTCCAGGGCATACTCCACCCCCGCGCCCGTTTGCCAGGCCACCGTTGTCAACAAGCGATGCTTGGAGAGCACTGGTCTCGAGCCGGTGTGCTGCACCAGAAAGCAACCCGTGCCATAGGTGTTCTTGACCTGACCCGGCTCAAAGCAAGCCTGTCCGAACAGGGCGGCCTGCTGGTCGCCGGCTATGCCGGTGATGGGGATCTCGCGACCCAGAATGCTTCTGGTCATCACCCCGAAGGGTCCGGCGCTGGGCCGCACCTCTGGCAGGATGGACATGGGGATCCGCCAGCGCTGGCAGAGGTCTTCATCCCACTTCAGGCTGTTCAGGTTGTAGAGCATGGTGCGAGAGGCGTTGGAGGGCTCGGTGGCGTGCACCCGTCCCTCGGTCAGTTGCCAGAGCAGCCAGCTGTCCACCGTGCCGAAGGCGATCGAGCCGGCCTGGCAGCGCTCGCGCAGGCCCTCGACGTGCTCGAGCATCCAGGCCACCTTGGAGGCTGAGAAGTAGGCGTCAGGGATCAGCCCGGTGCGCCGCTGGATCTCCTCCTCGGTCATCTGGCTGAGCCAGCCTTCCACGATGTCGGCGCTCCGCCGGCACTGCCAGACGATGGCGTGGTGCACCGGCAGGCCGGTCTCGCGGTCCCACAGCAGGGTGGTCTCGCGCTGGTTGGTGAGGCCCAGGGCGGCTACCCGCTCCAGGTCGACCCCCTGCACGACCTCGCGCAGCGTGGCCAGGCTGGTCTGCCACAGGTCTTCTGGACGGTGGCTGACCCAGCCGGCTTGAGGGTAGATCTGTTCGAACTCGCGGTAGGCCCGGGCCAGAATGTTCAGGTTGAGGTCGAGCAGCAAGCAGGTGGTGCCGGTGGTTCCCTGGTCGAGTGCCAGCAGCAGGTCTTGAGGCATGCCTGAGCCCTTCGGAAAACTCCCGAGGAATCCATTCCCGCCCCGAGAATCGTGGCCGGCGATGGGTTGGCCGGTCCCTGTGATCTTTCTGGCGATGGTGGTGGCGCTGAGCGCCATGGGCCAGCCCCTGTGGTGCGCCTGCGGATCGTGGGCACCCTGGTCGGACGATATCCACTCGGCCCACAATTCCCAGCATCTGATCGACCCCTACTTCTTTACGCACATCCTGCACGGGGTGCTGTTTTATGCATTGATCAAGCTGCTGCGGCCACGCATGGCGCTGGCTCGACGCTTCTGGCTGGCTCTGAGCCTGGAAGCTTTGTGGGAGCTGATTGAGAACAGCGACGTGATCATCGACCGATTCCGTCAGACCACCGTCTCGGTGCACTACCATGGCGACAGCATCGCCAACTCGGTGGGGGATCTGCTGGCCTGCGCGGCCGGCTTCGGCGCCGCGGCCAGCCTGCCGGTCTGGGGTTCGGTGGCCCTGGTGCTGGTCACCGAGCTGATTCTCTATGTGTGGATCAAGGACAGCCTGTTCCTGGTCATCTGGGCCTTGTTTTTCCCCGAGAAGCCTCAGTAGCCGGTGGCATACTGGAAGTGATGGGCGTCGTTGGGGAGCTGCTGGAAACCGTGGCTCTTCAAGATCTCGGCGATCTGGCGGAACTTCTGCGAGGTCTGGGCTGGCGAGGTTCCAAAGGGGTACCGGTCGGCGTTGAGATCGAAGGAGATGCCCCAGGAATGGGTGCTCAGGCCCTTGCTCTTGCCCTTCTTGGGGCGGTGGCTGTAGGAGCCGTCGAAGCTCTGGATCTCGCTTGACAGTCCCTGGCGCTTGATCTCGTCGAAGGCCTGCTTGAACTGGTCGGCCACCTTGGTGTGCATGCTGACGGGAATTTCCCTGCCCCCCGGGCCGGCGGCGGCCCGCACCGAGCGCAGATTCTTGGACCCGGCCGGTCCAAAGGTCTGCATGATGCCGCGCAACCCGTGCGGGACGGGCAACTTGTTGGTCGGCCCGGTCGCCTCGGTGCCCTGAGCCTGGGTCTGGCCCACCGGCTGCACTTGAGTGGCGCCCCCTACCGTGGAGGCTCCTGTTTCGCCCGCCTTGCGCTCCTGGTCAGCCTGCTGGGTCCCGGTCAGTTGCTGCACGCGCTGGGTGAGCTTCTCCGGGGTCAGGTCGGACGCCGAGGGGCGCTTGTCGCCGCGGCTGCCGGGGAACACTCGGTATTCCACGCCTGAGGGAACGCCTCCCGAGGTCGGGCTGGCGGGGATTCCCAACTGCAGGGCGGCGTTGCGCGAGAGCTCGCCGATGCGGTGCCTGGGCCCCACGTCGGCAAAGACGGCCGCGATGCTTTTGCCCTGGTAGCTGATCATGCCCAGATCGCCCACCTTGGCCCCCATCTGCCTGGCAACCTGAGGCGGAAGCACGTAGTAGGGAACCTTGTCGGCGTTGGGATACTTCGGCTCGCCTTTCAGATTGAGCGAGGTCTGGCTCTGGGCGTAGGGATCACCATACTTGGGTCCCGAGCCGTCCACGTCGATGCTGGCGCCGGCCTTGAAGCTGTAGGAGCCGTCTGGATTTCGCTGGGCGCTCTGCAGGGTCGAGAGACGGCCCAGGTTGACCTTCTCGCCTCCGACCGGGGTGGTGGGCGGCAGGCCGGTGCGGGAGTCGGTCTGCTGGCTGGTGCTGCCCTCGGGGGGACGCACCGACATGTTGGTCTCCGGAGGCCGGACCGACATGTTCGTCTCAGGGGGACGCACCGACATGTTGGCCGGCGGCTTCTGGCCCAGGGTCAAGGGGGAAGTTCCGGTCGTCTGTCGGGCGGCATCCACCGCCGTGGTCTCGGGCGGCTTCTGGCCCTGGTTGGCCGGGGGTGCGGGCTGTTGCATCCGGTTCAGAGCTTCCTGGGTCTCCGGCCCCACCACGCCGTCGATCATCTTGAGCTTCTGCTTGCGCTGGAAATCGCGCACGGCCCTGGAGGTATCTCGCCCCATGATGCCATCGGGCTCGAGCCGGGCTCCGTTCTTGTTGAGCATCTCCTGAAGCTGCTTGACCTTGGAGCCCTCCGAGCCCCGGGCGCGCGAGAGCAACTCGCCCTTGTCGAGTTGCAGCCCCTGGCTGGCAGCCCGCTCGACCAGACGCGCTTCCTCGCTGCCGGGTTTGGGCTCGCTCTTGCCGGCTCCCGGGGCGTCCACCTGACCCACCGTGCCGTTGCCGTTCTTGCCGTCCAGGCCCCAGGTGGAGAAGTTGACGGGCGAGCGAGCCGATTCAGCTCCCTGAGCAGTGCGCGCTTCCTCGCTGATCTGGCTGGAGTCGTGCTCGCGCCCGCCGGCAGTGCGACTGGTAGCCCCTGGAGCTGTCTGACTGTCCACCCGGCGGGTGCCCTCGGTAGAGGCCGTGCGGTTCAGGCTAGTGCCGTTGCTGGTTCCGCTGGCCCGGCTGGCAGCCGTGCTGCTGTTGCGAGAAGGGCTGGACGTGCTGCGGCTCGGCGAGCTCGATCGGGAAGGGGCGGGGCGCGAACTGACCGAGGACGTTTTGCGCGTGGTGGTGGACATCGGGCGACCTCCGGGCTGAGTGACTCTTAAGCCCTACTCTAGTCTGCCCGGCCGGAAACACGGTGGTCACATTCTGGCAAACAATGTTGCAAAAATGAACATCGTGTAAACGCATGTAACGTCCCCTTAACAATTGGGCCCGGTACGCTGCTTAACCGGGTTATCCCCCTCCGGTCGACCCCGGTCTAGGGGGAGAAGCGATCAGTTTGTTGTAGCCATGCCGGGCCGCCAGAGCGGCTCCGATGCCCAGGGCCGCTCCCAGCAGGGCGGGGCCGGGCACAAGGGTGGAGACGGCCACAGCGACCCCGGTGGTGACCGCCCCCCGGCCGATCCCACGCAGGGCCTGTCCGATCGAACCGTCCTGACGAAGACGCGAGAGGGCCTTCCCGGTGGCCACCAGGCCTACTCCCAACAGGAGCGGGTTGGCCGAGAGAACGGCCGCCGCGGTCATGGTGGTGGCCATCTCGGCCAACCTTTCGCACTCGAGCTTTTTCCAGCCAAGAGCAAGGGGGAGCACGCCCAGCCCGGCTCCGAGAGCCTCGGGGGCATTGAAGGTCAGCATGTCGCCCAGGTAGCGTGTGCTGACCCCGAGCGTGTCAGCCACGCCCCGGAGCGTGTCCATCTTCATCGTGAAGAACGGGATTCCTGACACCGAGCAGGTGTCTCGGGCCAGGTGCTCCAGGGCTCCTCCGGTGGCGCTCAGGAACGAGTCGTCCGGCCGCGCCTGGTGGGCAGCCCGCAAGGCGCCCCAGAGGGTATGGTTGCCGTCCACGATGTGGTGGAACGCCGAGCCGCCCACGTGGGTCTGGTTATAGACCGCGTCAATGGCGGTGTCATAGAGGTTGTGATTGTGATTGAAGGCTCGGGCGGCCTCGCGGGCCACGACATCGGAGAGCTCGGTGGCCAGCGCGGCATTGCCCACGCTGGCGGCCGCCCCCGCCCCATCGGCTGCGCGGCTGGCCAGACCGGGTGGCGTGCTCGGCCTGGAGCCGATCCCATGAACCTGCATGTTCTCAGCCTGCCAGAGGGAGCGGAAAAAAGTCTGACCGGACTTACTCGCCCGTGAGCAGCCGAAGCGACCAGAGCAAGTGCTCTAGCTCCTTTTGTCGGCGTCGTTTGTCCCGACGCAGGGAGTTGAGCAGCCGCCAGAGCTCGCGCTCGGTGAGGCGCGATTTGCGGTAACGCTGGACATGGATGATCTTTCGCATGCCCTGATCTTGGCAGCTGTCTGTAAACGGCTCATTGCCAACTGCTTGCCGGGATGCTGCCGCGATCTTGACAGGTTATGAACCAGAAGGAGGGGGTCCTGCGCCCCCCGTATAGGGCACAGGTGTCTGAGGCAAACTTGCTGGTCGCCGCCGGGACCGACAACGGCGTGCTTGTTTTTCGGCCCGAGGGAACGGGTTGGACCCTGACGGCCCAGGGCCTTTACGGGCGAAAGGTTCCCGCCCTGGCCTTCCATCCCGATGGCAGCCTGTATGCCGGAGCCGCCAACGGCACGGTCTACCGCACAACCGATCTCGAGCACTGGGAGCCCCTGTTCGAGGGCCTGTCGCATCCCAGTGTCCACAGCCTGGTTATCTGTCCGGTCGATTTCAAGCGCTTGATTGCCGGCACCGAGCCGGCCTGCCTGTTCCGGAGCGACGACCGGGGGGGCTCCTGGACCAAGCTGACCGCTTTCAACTCCGTACCCGGGTCGGCCAAGTGGAGTAACCAGGTCCCTCCTTACCTGCCCAAGGTGACCGGTCTTTCCTACCAGGGCCACTCCATCGTGGCCACGATCGAGGTGGGTGGAGCCCTGCTCTCGGAGGATGACGGCCAGACCTGGGTCGAGATCCACAACGGTCTGGCCAAGGATGTGACCGGACTGGCCTCGCACCCCGACCGCCCGGGTGTGCTCCTGGCCACCACGGGCCTGGGTTTCCACCGTAGTGACGACAATGGGCGCTCCTGGAAGAATCTCAACGGCGGGCTGCCCTACATCTTTACCCAGGGGATCGCGGTCGATCTCGCCGACCCGGACCGCCTGGTGATGGGCGTGAACAAGCTCCGGCGGGGTGGGGGAGCTCACCTCTTCCGCAGCTTGAACGGGGGACAGAACTGGCAGATCACCACCGCGGGCTTTGCGCCCACCCCGGATTCCACGTTGACCTGCGTGGCCAGCGGTGAGGGCTGTTTCGTGGCCGGCACCGACAAGGGCGACCTGTTCGGCAGTTTCGACTTTGGCGACCTCTGGAAGCGCATTCGTCCGGGGCTCCCGCCCGTGCGCGGGGTCTGCGTGGGTCCCGGCCGGTGAGCTTGCTGGTCGCTCTGGGGACGGCAAAGGGGGTGCACATCCTCAAGCCGGGCAAGCACGAGGGCGATTGGTCGGCTGTCGCCCAGGGGCTGATCGAGCATCCGGTGCGGGCCCTGGCTCTCCATCCCGATGGTAGCCTGTTCGCCGGGGCTACCAACGCCATGGTCTACCGCACCAGCGATGGGTTGAGCTGGAAGCCGCTCTATGAAGGCTTGAAGTTCACCTCGGTCTACAGCCTTTCCATCCATCCGCTGAAGCCGGACACCATCTTTTGTGGCACCAATCCGGCGGCAATCTTCAAGAGCACCGACGCGGGCAAGACATGGCGACAGATGGAAGCCTTCAACCAGGTTCCCGGGCGAGACAACTGGACTTATTACCACGCTCCCTACACCGCGCGGGTGCGCCATCTGGTCCAGCATCCGTTGGAGCCCGATGCAGTCTTTGCCGCCATCGAGGTGGGCGGCCTGATCGCCTCGCTCGATGCCGGGCGCACCTGGATGCCACGCCACGAGCACCTGGGTCGCGACATCAACCAGCTGGCCATCCATCCGGGTCAAGCGGGACGCATTTACGCCGTCTCTGACAGTGGATTCTACGTTTCCGACGATCTGGGCAGCACCTGGGAGCACCGCATCCAGGGCCTCCCTTACACCTATTGCGAATGCCTGGCGGTGGATCCGCGCGATCCCGATCGGCTCATCATGGGCGTCAACCAGGTACGAGACGACCGGGGTGGCAGCATCTTCTGCTCGACCAACTCGGGCAAGCACTGGGAGATCGCTGCGGCAGGCCTTCCCTCCCTGGCTGATCGGGCCGTGACGGCAGTGGCCTCGCATCCTGACGGCTGGTGGTTTGCCGCCACCAATAAGGGCGATCTGCTCGGAAGTCACGACTTCGGAGCCAAGTGGCAGCGTCTGGACGCGAATCTGCCCCCCATCCACTCGATTCTGCCTTTGCCCTGGAACCGCTGAGCTGCCCTCTGAGCAGTGAGGATCGCCCAGGTCTGTCCTTACGATTTTCTGCGCCCGGGGGGAGTTCAGACGCACATCCGCGGTCTAACGGCCGAGCTGAGGCGGCGTGGCCACCAGGTCGAGGTGCTGGCCCCGCGCGGCCGGCCTGGTGACGAGCCCGGCCTGCGGACCATAGGGCGTTGTCGGCCGCTCTCATTCTCGGCCACCAGCATCGACCTGGGCCTGGCGGGCTGGGGCGAGTTGGGCCGGCTCTCCCGTCAACGCTATGACCTTGTGCACTACCATACTTTTTGGAACCCGTTGATTCCGCTCCAGGTCCGGGCTGTCTTGCCCGCTCCCAGCGTGGCAACCTTCCACGACACCCCGCCGACAGGGCATTTCGGCAGGCTGGCGGAGAAAGTCCTGATGCCACTCGCGGCAGCCATAATCGGTCGATTCCTGGTGCAGGAGGTGGTGGCTGTATCGCCTGTGACGCAACGCTACCTGGGCCGGGCTCCGGTCATACCCAATGGCATCGACCTGGGCGAGCCGGCGCCGCCAGCTCAGGGAAGCGAGGTTCTCTACGTGGGTCGGTTGGAGCCGCGCAAGGGGGTCTCGGTTTTGCTCGGGGCCTTCGAACGAGTCCGCCAGCTCGTGCCAGAGGCTCGTCTGACCGTGGCCGGTGACGGACCCTTGCGGGTCAGCCTGGAGCGGCAGGCCGGGCCTCAGGTCCAGTTTCTGGGCGAGGTGGACGAGGCAGTCCGCCGCTCTTTGCTGGCTCGCTGCGCCCTGGTTTGCGCCCCTTCGCTCTATGGCGAGAGTTTCGGGCTGGTGCTTTTGGAGGCGATGGCCGCCGCCCGACCGGTGGTGGCCGCCGCCAACGAGGGCTATGCCAGTCTGCTCACTGGCGAGCTCGGGGGTCTGCTGGTTCCGCCCGGCGACCAGGATGCCCTGAGCGGACGCCTGGTCGAGCTTCTGAGGGACAGAGCTCGCGCCCGCTCCCTGGGGGAGTTGGGACGTGAGCGAGCCTCGTCGTATGCCTGGCCCCGGGTGGTGGACCGGTTGGAGGCTCTCTACTCACGGGTCTCTGGATCGGGTCAGGGAACCGCCAGGGAATCGGATCAGTACACAACTGAATAGACTCCCCCCCGGGAAGGAGTGATATAATCATGCCATGGAGTCTCCCAAGGTCGCCGCGCCCGCCGCTCCCGCTCAGGCTGCCGCCGCCTCTCCCGTCCCGGTCGGGCAGGCCCAGGCCGACCCGGTCGGAGCTCCGCTCCTTCGAGCCCCCCTTTCGGGAGATGAGCGCTTGCTGCGCACAGTCACGTCCGACCAGATCTTCCACGCTCTCAAAGACACTCGGGATGGGGCCACCGTCCGCCAGTTGCAGACCGCCCGCACCTTTTCCGAGCAGCAGCGCGGGGTGCGCAAGTCGGCCGTCTTCTCCAAACTGGGCAAGGGCAAGGACATGCACCGCATCAATGTGCTCTTGCAGAAGTCGTTCAAAGACATGCTGGGCGCCATGAAAGACCTGCGCCAGGCGGCCCAGATGAAGCGCACCGGTCCCGATTACCTGTTGTCGAGCATGAACCGCATGCTGGTCGCCACCCAGAGCTACATGGGCCTGCTGCGGCCGCTGGCTCCACTGATGCAGGAGACGAATTCGTTGAACGCCCAGATTGCCGGTTCCATGTTGGCCGAGCGCACCGAGCTGGGAACGGCTGCGGCGCTGGGAGGGAGCGGAGGGGAAGACCTGCCCCACGAGTTGACCAGCCGCAGTCTGCTGGTGCAGTCGCAGGAATCCACCGTCAGCACCCGCGATGGGATGGAGGTGGGCAAGTTCTACTTCGCCTGGACCCGCGAGAGCCTGAGTGACGGATTGGCGCTGATCAACGATGTGGTGGACACCATGCGATCAGCCCTCAAGAGCGGTCGTGAGTATCTCCCAGACGAGGCTTCCGAGGGCTTCGAGAAGAGGCTGGCCAGGCTCGAAGCCCAGAGCACTCGCGTGCAGAAGCGGTTGGGAGGCGGAAGTAGGGATGATTCGGCCGCCGTTTTGACCGAGCGCCAGAAGCTCGAGAAGGGGCGCGGGTTGAAGATGAACGCCGAGGAAGGAGCCGTGGCCCGCATCGCCGATGAGCGCAGCCGGATGCAGGAGGGTCTCTGGGCGGCCCTTTCGGCCGATTCGTTCTCGTTTTGAGCTGAGGAAGAATCCCCCCGCCCTGACGACGAAGGAGGGGTGATGCGAAACTTGCTCCTTGCTCTTCTCGCCAGCAGCTTGCTCTCGGGCTGTGGCTCTGCTCCTACGACGACCTCCCAGCTGACTCCGACCCCGGTTCCGAGCGGCTCCCCCGTCCAGCCAGCCGTCAATCAGCCGCCGCAACCCGGGCCTGCTGCCGTTCCCAAGCAAAGCTCGGAGGGGGCTAAACGGGCCAACGGCAGCACTGTCGAGGGCGCCGACACGGAGATGAAGGATGAGAAGGAGGCGGGTGGAGGGGGCGCTCTGCCGCGCCCCGGCACGAGCGCGACCCCGGCCCACAATCGGTAAAACCCCCGGAAAGCACAAAAGCTACCTCGTCAGGTAGCTATTTTGTGGTCTGGCTCCACCTCACCAGACTCTCCTGGTGCTCCGGATTTGATGGAGACGACGTTTTGCGCCGTGCTTACCCTCGCGGTTCCATCCCGGTCCCAGGCCCGCCTCGCTCGTTTCGCTGTCGAGACATCGCGACGTAACTCTGGTCTGCACGTTACCCCTGTCCGTATCGGCTCGGACAGCCCGTCCCCGGTTTCCCGGAGAATGCCTCCTTTGCTTTCTCGCGGCGTCAGCTCCGCGGCATCGCTCAGGTTGGGATGCTAC